>JBARZW010000091.1:0-73407 GCA_049650305.1 Promineifilaceae bacterium (SeqCode) | reverse complement strand
CGGCTTGTTGCTCCGACCTCTTCATCGGTCTGTATCAGGCCCCATTTATGAGTCGCTAGGTCGGACGTCTTTTCAGGAAGGAACGGATCTGGCCAATAGCCGACTGCTAAGGCCACCGAATCGACCTCCTGGATAAATTCAGATCCTTCGATCGGTACCGGACGGCGACGACCCGAAGAATCAGGTTCACCTAACTCCATTCTGATGACCTTCATGGCCTTAACTCGGCCTTTTTCGTCACTGATGTATTCGACAGGAGCTTGGAGATATTCGATATTCACCCCTTCTTCAAGACAAGTGTATCGCTCTGCTCGGTTGCCCGGCATCTCTGCTTCGGTCCGCCGGTAGACGATTGTCACCTCGTCCGCGCCAAGCCGTATTGCCGTACGCGCACAGTCGACCGCCGTATCGCCACCGCCGATAACAGCGACCCGTTTGCCCACATAAGGAACGTCTCGCCTTCCAGGGGGCAACATATAAGGCGGAACATTGGACCGGATTAGGAAATCAGTCGAGCTATAGATATTCTCGAAATCTTCACCGGGAATGTTCATCGATGCTTCGACCCCAGCTCCAGTACCGAGGAAAACAGCATCGAATTCACGTAGCAGATCATCTACCGTAGTCTGCTCGCCGATGCGAGTATTGGTCACGAAGCGCACGCCCGCTTCCTTCAAGTCGTCGATCTTCAGTAATACCACACGCTTGTCGAGCTTGAAACTTGGAATGCCGTAAATGAGTACGCCACCCGGAATCGGCCAGGCCTCATAAATGGTGACTTCGTGACCTTTTTTTATTAGATCTTCAGCGACGGTAATACCGGCCGGTCCCGATCCTACAATGGCGATTCGTTTTCCGCTCTTTTCCTCTGGAACATCGATCGAGAGAGCTCCGGCTAGACGGGCTTCATCGGCGACAAAAGCCTCGAGTTTGCCAATAGAAATGGGTCCACGTCTCGAACTTTGACCACAACTTTCTTGACAGAGATTCGGACAGACACGGCCGCATACCTCAATTAGCGGGCTTGTCTTGGAGAAAACCCGGGCTGCGTCCACGAATTCGCCCTGGCTTATGTGCCACATAGCAGTCGCCAGATCGTTGCCTGCGGGGCATCCGGTCATACAGGGTTGGGGTTGGGGACATTGGAGACAACGACTTGCCTCCTCCATCGCCATTTCTGCGTCATAACCAAGAATGGCTTCATCAAAATCAGCAACACGGTCCTCAACTGCCCGCTTATAATATTTTACAGGGGCCATGTTGGCTCGTTGTTTGCGACTGATTTCGCGGAAGGCCGTTTCACTCAAGGTCATTTTGTCTACCTCCCTAAGGTGATAAGTGAAATATAGCTGGGTGATGGGAATTAGAACGGGCCGCCAGTGCCGCGCGAGCAGCATTCTGCGCCCGTAATAGAGGTGTAGATGAATTGCTCTCCGGACTGTATCCCCCTGATGCCGGTTTATCGACTTGAGTAGACGATGTTTTACATTATTTTTCTTGATATCGTCCACGTACCGGCATCCGATATTTCTTCAGCTGTGATGTCACCGAAACAATCATTCTGGTGACAGGTTTGGTCTTCAGTGATTGGTTGGTAGCATCCGGAGTTCTCGCCACTTGTCGATGGCGCCAGATCGAAATAGCGCCGGATCGAAATCGACAAGCGCTTCCCAACCTTCGACACTCGCCAGTTCTCGCATTTCATCCGTCATTTCGACCACCAATGTTCGCTGGTCCGTATGCATCTCGATCGTCAGGGTATCCTTGCCGTCTTCAACGATGTCTCTTATGCACATGCGATCGGATCCCTCCGGATACTTGATGAAGGCGGCTGAACAGCGATCGCAAAATGGCAAACTAGCATCACATAAATCACGGTCAATTACTACTCTCATATTTCCCTCCGGTTCGTCTATGCGGTCAAACTAGATTGTAACAGATCTGAACGTCGAGTCATTGAATCATAGAGCACATGCCGCATGATCTCAAGAACCTCAATTATGCGAAGATCGGCGATATGATAAACAACGGCAGACCCCTCGCGTTCAGCTACAACCAGTGACTGATGGCGGAGAATCGTTAAATGACGAGATACGGTTGGATGCGGAATACTCAGATATTCAGCTAATGCGGACACGTGCCGTGGCTTCTCATTTATCGCATACAAGAGAAGAATGCGTTTCGGATCGGCTAGTGCCCTACATATGTTAGCGTGAAGAAGGTCTATTTCTTCGTACACCGGTAAATTCATATTTCGCCATAAGGATTACGATCGAGACCCGTCGGATTCTGTAACAAAGTGCGATGAAGCTGGCTTGGACAGAGCCCGACGGGTCTTTCTTCTGATCATGTATTCAGATATCCGAATACATTACCAAGTATATTCAAGAGAGGTTGAGGCGTCAGCGACATATGTCACCCATTAGCTATGACATGTGTCATATTAGTGAAATATATCACAATAAGATGCTACTTGTTGTGAGAAACGCTGCCAATCTGGATGCTCGATGGAGTTACGCTCTGTGTATTCGCTGAAGTGGAATCAACTGTGAAGCTCCAGGTCATGGTCGAGTCCGCGGTGCTTATTTCAACTGTATAAGTTGTACCGAAAGCGAGCGGATACCGGGGCATGATCACGATGGCATCTCTGACATTCAAAACGATGCGACCGGTGCTCTGCATCGAAGGATCTGGATTGAAGTAGTTTGTCTCATCGAACAAACAGCTTTCTACCGGGATTCCATTAGCAATGACTCTATAGCCAGTAACCTGGGGGGTGATGTCCCCGCTCCCAAGTTGCAACATGATTGGTGATCCGGTTGGAGGGCTGTAACCGGGGCAACTTGTCAATGGATCTGGAAACTCACCCCCATAATACGCTGTCAGCCAGGTCGATTCGCCATCGGCTGGATACGGAATCGGAAAAGTCGATCCTGGAGGTAGGGAACCTAGTCCCCGGCGAACATCAAGAGTCGATCCCGTTTTCCAAAGACCAATCGTTTCCCGATAGATTCCAAAGCCAGTGGTATGAAGCTGGGGATCGATCATGGAGATCGCATGAAATGGAGCAGTCATCCAGAAGTCAATAGGCGTTTCATCCAGAGCGTCAGCCCAAGATGCAACAAAGACGTTACCATTCTGGGCCGCGGCATGACCTTCTGGCGAGTACCAAAGGTTGCCGGAATCTTCGCTGTGACCGACATAGTCATTCTTGACCATATATCGACTATGCCGCCATCCGCCATTTGACCATTCATCATCTTCAACCAATGGTTCGAGGCCAGTATTTGTCCTAAATTGGTTCAGATATACAAGCCAAGGTGCCTGGGGTGGTATGGCGGCTGTTGGAGAGGGCGCCGTAGTAGGGGTCGGATCGAACACTAGGAGCGGAATGAGAACTGTCTCACTAGTGCCAGGCGTGGAAAGTACAAGCGGGCGCCCTTTTGTTTCCTCTTCACTGGCCTGGGATGGAGTGCCGGTGAACAGTGGATCATGCTCGCGGATCTTCTTGGCCATCGACTGTGCTCCGACGCGCCCAATGACCAGAGCTAAGAGCAAAACTGTAACAAGAATGGAGCTCCGCCTCAGCCTAATTAGCTTTCGAGACTGGCGCATAAGCAAGTTCATCGATGAATACAGACCTCAGCCGAATACCAGCTCACATTACTCATCCAACTTTACGAACACCATATCCACTCAATAAGCAAGCTTCAAACCCAATCATTCAAAGGGTCAGAAGAATCTTCGTCGGGAAAAGAGCCCTCAAGCTGAATCCAAGCTAGCTCTAAAACATTAGTCTTGAACGCCTGATTTTGAAGAAAAAGTAGCCAGCGCTGGCGCTCTAATTCATAAGGGTCAATATCATCATCAACACCTCGCACCGAGTCAGCCAGGCTGTCTCCGATAAGATTGCCCCCAATTGCATCCTCGACTGATTCCGCCATCTGATCCTTGAGTGTGCTCCAGGCCCTCTTTTTGCCTTTCTCGGGCAGCTCCTTTGTGTACCGTCGTAGCGCATTTAGGTTGAGGTTCTTTAGCGCCCTAAGCTGTTCTTCCGATTCTCCAGACTTGATCCGGCTCAAGACCTCTGCGCCGCTGACCCACGTGTCGAAAAACTCGTCATCTGAATGCTGATAACGCACCTGGATCTGATCATCATAGTCGTATCGCATCTTACATCTTGCGATAAATTGGTGGTATGAAGTCACAATGCCCTTCCTTTGCCCCTAGCATGCACCAAACCTAGGTGAACTTTCAATGAGACGATGGTTATGTCCGTTGATGTTGAAGTCATGTGGATAGTTGTCTGGAAGGAGAGTTTGCTCCATGAGGCGGATTTAGCTAATCGGAATTATGACCGCTCGTGATTCTCTGCGATTAACGAGAGGGTTGGTATAAAGAACAGGTTGCCCCACACAAGCCAGACATGAATCTGAGACCGGTCACTTGGCAAATCTCCATGGGCATAGCTGGCGCTCAAGACGATCTACTGAGAAGTACAGACCAAGACCAAGTATGCTCATGGCTACGAGGCCTGCATACATAGCAGGATAGTTAAATAGAGTGCTACCGTTTAGTGAGATGTAATAGCCCAATCCTCGTTCAGTTGCGAAAAGTTCGGCAATGTACAAGACTGCGACTGCCGTCCCGACCGACTGGCGGAGGGCTGTAAGAATGGCTGGAAGACTCGCTGGCAAGTAGACATAACGAAACAGAGCTCTTCGACCTGCCCCCAGGCTCCGCACAGATAACAGTGTTTTGGGTTCTATGCCAGCCGCGCTGTCTCTTACAAGTACGAGAATCTGAAAAAAGAGAATCATGAAGATGATGAATATCTTTGGGAAGTCTCCAATCCCGAACAACAATAGAACAATAGGAACAAGTACAACCTTCGGTATGGGGTAAAGCATGTAAATCACCGGCGAGAACATGCGATCGAGCTTTGCGCTTTGGCCAAGCGCGATACCTGCCGGTGCTGCTAATAAAACAGCCAATAGTATGCTGGCCAGAACGCGCCACAGACTTACCAGAAAGTGACCTGCCAGCCCGTCGCCTAATTCTTCAACAAACACCCTACCGACTACGACCGGTCCAGGGAGAATTGGCTCGTTTACCAGCCAGGAGATTATCTGCCAGAGAACGATGAGGACCATAAGGGCGAGCAGTATGTCACGCCGTCTCACGAACACCTTCCATATAATCACGCAGGCGACGGCAGACCTTGTAGTATGCTGGCTGATGGCGGAATGCAGGATCTCCTGCACTCGGATTATCGATGATGATTGGATGGCGATTCGGGGGTTCGCCTAGCACCATTATTCGCTGGCCCAGTATCGCAGCTTCTTCTATCGCATGGGTGACAATAACTGAGGTCAATTCCTCTTCAGCACGTAACTCAAAGGTCAGATTCTGGAGTCCCTCCCGAGTAGGAGCGTCAAGCGAAGAAAATGGCTCATCCATCAGCAGAAGATCGGGATTCAGAGCCAGCGTGCGGGCAATGGCAACTCGTTGTCTCTGACCACCGGATAGTTGACCGGGATACTTCGCGGCGTGCTCAACCAAGTTCAGGCGTTTTATCCAATAATCGACTCGGCGCGCAAAGTCGGCGACATCTTCATCCATGGGGACATGCTTGCCATCAGGACCGTAGAATCGTCTTATCTCTAGGCCCAGGATCACATTTTTGCGGGCTGTTGCCCAAGGCAGCAAACCATAATCTTGAAGAATGAGACCAGTTCGGGGCCGTGGACCCTCCAGCAAATTGCCGCTGATAAGAATCTCGCCGCTATTCGGCCGATGTAGGCCGGCAAGCAAATAGAGTAGGGTGGTTTTGCCGCAGCCAGATGGACCTAATACAGCCCAGGCGTCACCTTTCTCGATCTCCCAGCAGAGATCGTCAAAGACCGGATCGTGCTCCGGATAAGCAAACGTAACACTATCCAGAACAATCATTTCGTTTATTCCATTAGAGATAGCCGGACCCGTTTGAATATAAGTGCCCGCACCATTGACAGGGAATCCGCTATCCGCACCCGATTGGCAAATTAGTCCTTCTCTTATGGCAGGAAGGAATCGTCGACAGAATCATAGTAATCAAGATCATCATCAATGTAGCCCTTGGATTGGGCCCACTCGAGGATATCTTGCCACTGTGACAGAGGTGGGACGCTGCCCTGTGGAAAATCTGGAATAATGTATGAGCCGAGAAGAGGCTCAGGCACTAGTTGTCGTTCGCTAAGTAGATCGCTAAATTGAGCCTTGTCGCCATTAATATCGTCGACGGCTTTTTCCAGAGCAACCAAGAATTTGCGAATTGCCTCTGGCTGCTCATCGACGAATTCTTTGCGAAATGAAATAGTGCTATGACCGAATTCCGGATGCGCGGAATCATCGACGATGACAACCGCCCCGCTCTGAACGGCCAGAGAGGACAGCGGATCCGGTAAATTGGCGGCGGAAAGCTCACCGGAACTGAGTAGCGCCATGCGATCAGGTATCCCGGGAACGGCTATTGTGTTGATATCGTCATCGGTAAATCCTTCGGCTTCTAACAGGCGGTCAGTCGAGTATTCAATTATCGTCGCCTCAGAGATGCCAATCTCTTGCCCTTTCAGCGCATCAAGGTTTGTGATACCGCTTTCGGCTGAGGCTAAAATACGAAACTGAGGATACTCGGGAGTTGCGATGCGAGCATTGCGCACCACAACGATCTCCTGACTGTCTTTGTTGTAGAAGAGGGTCGACAATATCTCGTTGATCATACCATCGGCCTGCCCAGCCTGTATAACCTGATCGCGCTGCGAAGCCGAGGGAACGGGTACAAACTCGACAATCAGGTTCTGCTCCTCGAAGTAGCCATTTTCATCGGCTACGTACATGGGAAGGGTATCTAATATTGGCAGCACAGCCATTCTGATTGTAACCGGTTCGTCCGGTACGCCATCGGCTGTACTTGCAACCGTATCATTCTCCTGGTCGGCCGCGGCCGATTGTGATGCATCCTCGTTGTTTTCCCTATCGCTGCAGCTGACCAAGGCCAACATTGTCGCTACAAGAATTGCGACAATAATCAAATATGCAGCCCTTGATCCGCGGCTGAATCTACTTGAACTATTCATGGCGTACTCATTACCTCCACAAGCAATAATCTGCTTTACAATACAGTATATATTTTCAATTGGGGCGCAGACTGTTGCGAACTGTGAAGCTGCTGTATTGTCGTCCACATTCCAAAATGATTTATCATCGTTTTCCAGGTGTATCTATCTGGGCGCCCCTTCTAGCGAACAATCTGACGGAGCTACCCTAAGCCGTAGGATTCCCACTTCTGGTCAACAATTGACTTGATTTCCTCCGTCATATCCAGCTCAGCAGGCCATTCCCTATTGTGGGCATCCGCCTCTCCTTTAGCGGTTGCGTCGATTCCGATTTTTCCGCCGAAGGACTCGCGAACCGCTGAGTGATCAAGTTGATCAACGGGACCGTCGACGATTATCGTGTCACGCCGCCAATCCACATTCCCAAGAACCCGCCAACCGACCTCCGAGAGATCATGGACATCGACATCGTGATCGACAATGACGATAGCCTTAGTGAGCATCATGAGCCCAAGACCCCATAGACCATAGCAGACCTTGAACGGGTGTCCCGGGAATCGCTTCTTTATGCTTACGATGATTAGATTATGGAAAACGCCTTCAGCAGGCATGTTGATATCCACTATCTCACCCATAAAGATCTTCATGAGAGGGAGGAAAAGACGTTCAGTCGCCTTACCCATCCAGAAATCTTCCATCGGGGGCCTGCCTACAACTATCGTCGGGTATACGGGATCTTTCCGGCTAGTAATAGCCGTCACGTGGAACGTTGGAAAGGTGTCAGCCGGTGTATAGAAACCCGTATGGTCGCCGAAGGGACCCTCGAGTCGTTGATCTTCCGTATCGACATAGCCCTCGATCACGATCTCTGCATTGGCGGGCACCTCCAGCGGCTGTGTGACGCAATCGACAAAGCTCACTGGTTTACCGCGCAACCATCCTGCCAGTAGATATTCGTCAATACCAGGGGGTAAAGGAGCGCTAGCACACCATATTTGGGCTGGATCACCGCCGAGAACAATAGCAGCCGGGATTTTGGTTTGTTCGGCTTCTCGCGCGAGGCGTTCGTGCTCAGCTCCTCCCTTATGTCGTTGCCAGTGCATAGCCGCCGTCCGGTCGTCAAAGACCTGTATTCTGTACATGCCAACATTTCGTTGATTGGTAATTGGATCGCGGGTGATAACCTGCATCATGGTTATGTACCGCCCCCCATCTTCAGGCCAACATTTTAGAATTGGCAGCTGGTTCAGGCTCGCCTCATCCTTCAGAACAACCTCCTGGCAGGCTCCTTGGCGAATTTTATCCGGTTTCAGGCCGACAGCGCGGAGGGCACTAAACAGCTCCGCTGCGCGGCTTAAAGTATTACTCATCCCCTCAGGCAGTCGCATATCGACAAGGGCAGATAATTTTTCGTTGAGCTCTTCTAGACTCTCAACCCCAAGAGCCATCGCCATACGTCGTTCACTGCCAAGGGCGTTAATAAGTACAGGTGCATCGAATCCTTCGACGTTCTCGAAGAGTAATGCCTTATTCTTTTTATCATCGCCCTTTGAAAGGCGATCTGTGATTTCAGTAATCTCAAGGTCTCGGCTGACCTGAACAGATACGCGTATCAACTCACCGGCGTCATCAAGCCTGTTGATGAATTCTGATAAATCTCTGTACGCCATGTTATTGGATCCTAAGGTGTTGCTCAGCTGCGATCAATTTCCGGCAGACAATAGGCTGTTCATCTGGCGGAGAGAGGCTTACTCTCTCCTATTTCAATTCGGATGGTCGGAGATTGCCTTCATATCGTTCAAAACGTTTTGAAACTTCGTGTGTATTCTATCATGAGCTCATCAGTATGCCAGTGGATCACGGTTGCTCTAAAAGAGAATTTGTTCATTGGAAGAAGGCCAAGGCTCGATTAATGAAACCGGGATTCAAACAGCATCAATCTTCACATGCGAAACGTTCCATAATGCATAGATGGGAATGGGGCGTTGAGGGTAACCGAAAACGCCAGACCGAGGGCGGTTCTGGTCTGAGCCGGATCAAGTATTCCGTCATCCCACAATCTGGCCGTAGCGTAGAAAGGATCACTTTCTCGCTGGTATTGCTCTAAGACCGACCGTTTGAAGTCAGCTTCGGCAATTTTCTTTTCTTCTTCTGAGGGGGCGTCAAGCCTATCCAGAACTCGATCCCTTCCCACAGTCCACAGAGTGTTGGCAGCCGATTCACCGCTCATAACACTTATCCGGCTATTGGGCCAGCTAAAAAGAAATCGCGGATCATAGGCTCGCCCAGCCATCCCGTAGTTGCCCGCGCCATGGCTCACGCCGTGAAGGAGGGTGATCATGGGTACGTTGACGTTACTGACCGCCATAACCATCTTCGCGCCATCCTTGGCAATCCCTTCATTCTCATACTTCTTGCCAACCATGAAGCCGGCGATGTTTTGAAGAAAGAGCAGGGGTGTGCCTCTCTGACCACAGAGTTGGATAAAATGCGTGGCTTTCAGTGCGGATTCGCTGAACAACAGACCGTTATTGGCAACAATGCCGACCGGTATACCCATTATATGTGCGAAGCCGCAAACGATGGTCGTACCATAACGAGCCTTAAACTCGCTCAATCTCGAGCCATCTACCAAACGAGCGATAACTTCTTTTACGTCGTAGCTAACTCGAGGATCGGCTGGAATTACCCCATACAATTCCTCTGGATCATAAACCGGCGTCTCTGCGGTTTTCATGACCACGGATAGTGGTTTACGGTGGTTTATTTGGGCAACGATGTCGCGGACCTTTTCCAAAGCCTGCTGCTCGTTGACGGCGAAGTGATCGGCAACGCCGCTTAAACGAGTGTGAACATCTGCACCTCCGAGATCGTCGGCCGAGACCTCTTCTCCGGTGGCGGCTTTTACGAGCGGTGGACCAGCGAGAAAGATGGTGCCATTCCCCTGTACGATAACCGTCTCATCGGACATCGCGGGTATGTACGCACCACCTGCTGTACAGGATCCGAGCACGGCCGCGACCTGGGTGATTCCTTTGCCGGACATGCGAGCAATGTTGAAAAAGATCCGGCCGAAATGTTCCCTATCAGGGAAAACGTTCGCCTGCAAGTGAAGGAAAGCGCCCCCAGAATCGACCAGGTATATGCAAGGCAGATGATTCTCCTCTGCGATGTACTGGGCCCGGACGTGTTTTTTCACAGTCTCCGGATAGTAAGCGCCGCCTTTTACGGTAGGGTCATTGGCGATTATCATGACCTCTATTCCAGAAACGCGGCCGATTCCCGTGGCAATGCCTGCGGCTGGAGCTTCACCCTGATACATATCCCAGGCTGCCAAGGGTGAAAGCTCAAGAAATGGACTCCCAGGATCGACTATGGCTTCAATCCTCTCCCTTACCAAAAGTTTCCCTCGCTTGCGCTGACGGTCGATAGAACGATCTGGGCGATCGTATGCGGCCGACCGCTGGCGTTCTCTCAGCTGTCCTGCAAGTCTCAGGTTTGCATCTCGATTCTCCCGAAATTCAGCGCTATTTACATCTAGTCGGCTATTTATTTGTGTCATGGAAATTCCTCGCCCTATTTCACGTTATTGTTTTGGGCTAGAATGGTTGAGTGGATCGTTCAACCTCCTCTTTTTATCGTTTTTCGGCCGCTGTGCAAGGTATATTCGTAGAAAAGGCAGCGTTATGAATTCTACTGACCTACTTCGCTTCATAAATGACCATCAGATTGAGGCTGATATTGTGTATCTATCCGTTGTCACGCCGACAGTTACGGCAGCGGCGACGGCAGTTAATGTCACACCGGATCAGATCGGCAAATCTCTTCTCTTCCTCATTGATGGTGAGCCGCTACTTGTCATCGCCAACGGTACAACGCGGATCGATTATAAGGCTCTAGCCCGTCATCTGGAGGTGAACCGGAAACGAATCAGACTTGCGAATTCGGAACAAGTATTTCAATTCACCGGATATGAAGTTGGCACCGTTCCTCCTTTCGGACATAAGATGCTTTTGCCGACACTCATTGAGCGATCCGTCGTTGAGCAAAGGGAAATCTACGCGGGCGGGGGCGATGTCAACGCCCTATTGCGAATCTCAGTTAAAGAGTTAGAGCGGGTCACCGAGGCGCCAAACCTCAAACTCAAACGGCCATCTTCTGATACATGACTTCCGGCGCTTAGGACGCTTCAGAGGTTGATAGTCATCCACCAATGCCTGACGCTTTTTTCTCTTCAGGGCGCAGCAGGAGCTTTCCTGAAACATCTCCCGCCGCAAGCCGGCGCAACGCGGTCGGTCCGTCCCTCAAAGGGAATACGGTGTCGATCACAGGTGTGAGCTGTCCGTTGAAAACAAGATCCATGACACGCTCAAAATCCTGTCTGGGTCCCATGGTGGATCCGAGAATTTTCAAGTGCTTTCCAAATATGTATCGATTATCCAATTCAATCGCGGGACCAGATGAGTTGCCTACGGTCAAGAGCCGGCCGCCCCGCTTTAACACCCTCAATGATGCCTGGAAGGTTGCGGCGCCTACATTATCCACGACAACGTCAACGCCTTTCCTGTCGGTTGTCTCATAAACGGCTTTGTCCCAGGCTGTCTCATTACGGTTGATAGTAACATCTGCTCCCCGCTTACGGGCCATTTTCAGCTTTTCAGCGCTAGAACCAACCACGATAATCTGGCTAGCGTCGGCAAATCTGGCAATATCCATATAGGCCCCGTTAACACCTCCCCCGGCACCAACTACCAGGATGTCTTCCCCGGCTTTGAATTGACCTACTTCGATCAACGAGTGCCAGGCTGTTACATAGACCAGTGATGCGGCCGCTGCTCGCTCGAAAGAGACTCTGCCTGGAAGAGGCAACAGGTTTCGCTTCGGCACTACTTGAAACTGTGCGTAAAACCCCGGCACGTGTTCACCAAATACGGCGAACTCAGCGCACATATTGTCACGACCGGTTCGACAAAGTTGGCAAGATCCACAACTTAGTGTGGGGTTGATAGCTACGCGATCGCCTGGCTGGTATCCGACAACGTTCGCACCCACCTTGGCGATGACTCCGGCCCCATCGCTACCCAGCACGTGGGGAAATTGTAGACTGAGACCTCGCCAGCCCTCAATAACCCAAAGATCCAGGCGATTCAAAGCGGCGGCCTTAACCTCAACCAACACATCATCCGGTCCCATCTCCGGCACGGGCACATTCGTGAAGGTAACCTGGTCCAGATCTCCGTGCTTATGAATAACGACCGCATTCATGAATGTCATGTACTGACCCGATAATTCTTAGAATGGTGAAACAACGAGCTGATGCCAGGTGCAGCTAGGATCGGAGGTGAAGTTACAAAGGCCAATCAGAAGAGATTGGTATCATCATAACAACAATCGCGCCGGAAAATCGGTCGTTTAATCATCCCATACTTCATCGAGGTGATCTCTGTAATAGTCCAAGGGATCTACGTAGGCAAGTATGTCTTCATCTGAAGAAGTATCAATGACGATATCCAGAAGCAGACTAACTGCCTCTTTATAGTTTTGGTTGCTATAGTAAGCGAGAGCCAAGAATGGAAGACCGGCCCTATTATCTGGAAATTTATCCGCCAACGCCTCTAAGACGTCGACAGACTCTTGAAACTCTCCAATGGCTCGATGACAACTGCCGAGACAGATCAGGCATTCCTGGAGATCTCCACCTTCCAAACCTTCTTCAACGGCGTTCTTGTAGTGCGGGATAGCCTCAGCCTCCAATCCCAAAACGTCATATGCGCCACCTACCTCGAAGAGGACGTGCGGATCTTCTGGATACTCCGAAAGGAGTTCCTCCAAAAGCTCAAGAGAATCGTCGAGTTCATCGGCTTGTCGTAATTCCTTGGCTCTTGCCAACGTGCTTTCTATGTCCATTGGATCATTTCCTTACTGAGCTCATTCCGTCGTTCAAACCCGAGAAGTGCATTATTACAATATACTGTATTAGCCAAACATCGTCCTGGCGGATATTACTCCGTCTTGAGGGGAGTACTTTGTTTTCGCAACCTGCGACGATGCCATTATTATTGTAGGCCGAATTGACAACAACCCGAAGCCGACGCGAAGCCAATCCTGGTAAATCAAATTCTGAGGAATAATAGACGTACAATGCCTTTTGGCAAATTTTATGGGCGGTTGTGAGAAGGCGCATCAAGAAGTAAACTAATATGTCGATTAAGCGATAATTGCTACAAGCTAATATTCGGAATCGGAGTGATATCAATAATCCGATGGCAATATACCCAGAAAACATCTACTTCCTGAAGTAAGGTAGGAATGATAAGAACCAAGAGAACTACCCATTGAGTGGATAGAATGTCAAAAATGCAAGCCGGACAGGATTCTTGTGGATCCCAAGCAGTCAACTCTACGTCGGCGATGTTTCGATTCCATTTACGTAATGACCAGATTGAATTGATCTTTCTTTACATAATCACGGGCTGAGTGAATCCCTTGAACGAACATAGGAGGAATGATGCAGAACTTTGGTTCATTTATAAGTAAGTATGGCGTTGAGAACCACGGGATAATGAATCCCGGAACGGTTTACTGGAATCTCACCGCATCAATGCTGTATGAGCAGGTGATCCGGCGAAGAGAGGGCGTCATCGCGCACCTTGGACCATTGATCGTCCACACAGGCGATCATACCGGTCGATCGGCAAACGATAAGTTCATCGTCCGCGAACCCACAAGCGAGAACGATATCTGGTGGGGGGATGTCAACTGGTCGATAACCCAAACCAATTTTGATCGTCTATATAGGAAAATGAGGGCCTATATCCAGAATCGCGACATATTTGTTTTTAATGGCTATGCCGGAGCTGACCCGACATATAGGATGCCGGTTAGAGTTATTTCTGAATTCGCCTGGCACAATTTATTCGCCCGGAATATGTTCATCCGTGAGCTCGATCCAGATAAATTGATTGCTCACGTTCCCGAATTCACGGTTATTAATATGCCCCGTTTCCATGCTGAACCAGAGTTCGACGGAACCAATAGCCAGACTTTCATAATAATTGATTTCGGCAAACGACTGGTGTTGATCGGTGGCACAGAATACGCCGGTGAGATCAAGAAGAGTATTTTTACCGCTCTCAATTACTACCTCCCAAAGCGGGGAACGATGAGCATGCACTGCAGCGCCAATTATGGCACTGATAGGGATGATACAGCCGTTTTCTTTGGTCTCAGTGGTACGGGTAAAACTACTCTAAGCAACGATCCATCGAGAACCTTAATTGGAGACGACGAACATGGCTGGGATGACAGCGGCGTGTTCAACTTCGAGGGCGGCTGTTACGCTAAGGTTATCCGATTGGATCCGGATGGTGAACCGGAGATTTATGGGACTACAAGGATGTTCGGGACAGTATTGGAGAACGTCGTGTTCGACAGCGATACACGGCGGGTAAATTTAGATGACGACACTTTTACAGAGAATACACGATGTAGTTACCCCATAACCCATGTGCCCAACGCCGATCCGTTGGGCATGGGAGGGCATCCAAAGAACATCTTATTCCTAACCGCCGACGCCTTTGGAGTTCTTCCTCCGATAAGTAAGCTCACTCGGGATCAGGCCATCTACCATTTCCTTAGCGGCTATACGGCGAAAGTAGCTGGAACTGAGCTCGGTATTACAGAGCCACAGGCGACTTTCTCTGCCTGTTTCGGCGCGCCATTCATGCCACTCCATCCAGGTAAATATGCGACGCTATTGGGCGAGAAAATTGATAAACACGGCAGTGTGGTCTGGCTGGTAAATACGGGCTGGACAGGTGGGCCGGCGGGCGTAGGAGAGCGAATGAAATTAGCATACACGAGACGTATGGTTACGGCTGCCCTAACTGGTGAATTGGATGACTGCGAGCTTGCTGCAGATCCGATCTTTCATCTAAGGGTTCCATGCCAAATAGAGGGTGTGCCGGATAGAGTTTTACGTCCTCGCGAGACATGGCAGGATAAAGACACCTATGATGCCCAAGCCAAGAAATTAGCCGGGATGTTTACCGAAAACTTCAAACAATACAAAGTTGGCCTACCGGAAGAGGTCCTGGCATCAGGTCCTGTTAGTTAGGATATCTTTCATAGCGCGGAGATCGCTTATTCTAATCTGATATTGCCACCAATAAATGTCACATGACTGCCCTTGCTCAAGGTATTCAGGGAGAGTTTCATTTCTCAGACGATCTTGGGGTACTAGTCGTGAACCAAACCCGGGCGCAGGTTTGTCTACGATATGCCCTCATCGAACTGAGCGCAGGCAGTCTGTTCTTTCCCGAGCTACTGCTTGACGACTGGGGTCACGAGATAAGGACACTTGAACTGTACAGGTGGATACGAGAAAACGGAACCCTTTTTCCTCGCGCAGAAGTCTTTGGCTATGATTTTGAGGGCAACGACCGGCAATATTACTTACGCGAATTAGATCTACTTTCAGGCTATCCTTGCTACGGGTATGCTAATTTTGACGAGCCTTTAAGAGAAGGTCTTGAAATCAACTTTTTCGTAATGGCGGTTGACGAACCGATTCAGGTCCAGTGGGTTCCAGATAGTGGAGAGATTACCTGGCCTATGAGCAATGCTGCGGTTCGCTGGTGGCAGGTAAACTCAAAAAACAGCGTCGCTTTTGCAAAGTCGTTGTTGATCGCTTTGAACAGGAACGACAACCATGCGGAGAATGCAGGTGAAGAGCCAGATTGACATCGCCTCTCGTGGCTGCTAGAATGCTGGTGCTTGATGGTTACCTGATGGGAGTGGCCCAATATCCATGAAATCACACTTGGTTGCCGTCTAACCAGAATGACTTAGCCAGTTCGTAGAGGCGCTTGTCCTCATCGACTGGGGATATTTCGAACTTAGATTTGAAGCGCAGAAGCAGAAACGTTTTTATTACCATGAAAGATAGATTTCAGTCGATTCTTGTGCCAGTGATACTGATCTCGCTGGTGTTATCGGGTATCGGCGCTAGCAAAGCTAGCGCTGCCGCTTTGCAGGATGGTGATGAAAGCGTCATCAATCAAGACTTTGATGAATTGCTGTCACCATATTGGACTGGCCGAATCAGCCAGTGGTCGGAGTTGATTGGGAAAGAGGCTACGGCCAATGGCCTGGACCCAGACTTCGTTGCTGCGGTGATTGAAGCTGAATCCAATGGGGACCAATTTGTGGTAAGTAGGGTTGGGGCGGTCGGACTTATGGGAATAATGCCGACCGGGCCGGGACTGGAGTGGCGACCTGTCGAGGAAGACCTGTTTGAACCGCTAATTAACCTCAGCTGGGGAGTTGCCATACTTGGGGAGATCATCCGACAATCGGGCGGTGACATCAGCGCTGCCCTGGCTGCATATAGCGGTGGCTGGGATCAAGTTACCAGTAGAGTGCCGCGCGAATATGCAGGCCAGGTTCTGGATCTGTATGGCAGAGCGGTCGCAGTACGAAATGGCATCTCACCGGAAATTTCTTCGAAGTGGACAATTGCTACTGAATTCACCCGTGGGCATATCCCTGCTGAGGAGTTGATATTAGACGAAGAACCTGTTTCAGGTTTACGTACTTACGGTGACCACGTAGTATTCCACTTCACAGATGATGAGGGCAACACATACTACATAAGGGGCTTTGCCGTTCCTCTAGCTCTTGTGGTACCTATCGAGTCAGATCCCGCTACCTTGAGAAGTAATTCGGTTGATAGTCATTTAATGGAGAGATTGGGGGTAACGGGGACGAAAAAGAGCGATAGCAATCCGCGTGTCTTATTGGCATGCCTGCCTAGCCTTAGCCGTTTACGGGGCCGTTTAGCAACCCGCTGGTTCGCACCGAGTAATTGTCCGTCGTGGCATCCATAACCAGCCGCTTCAACGCATCTTCAGGGTAAAAAACCAGGCTTTTCACTACATCAAATTAGTTCTACAATCTTGGTTATGCCTACGCCCTTTATGCACCTACAAATGGCTGAACGGATTCTCGATGATGGTAGATTGGATCCGCAGGTGCGGCTGCTCCTCGAGGAGCAGCTCCCCGCCTACTATTTGGGCAACGTGGCTCCAGACTACCAGACAATATCAAGTATTCCACGAGAAAAGACGCATTTTTATGATCTTCCTCCTAACTTGAGCGATGACGCATGCCTCACAATGTTAACTCAGTATCCTGAGCTCAGTGCAGCCAGGGCATCATCCCAGGCTCAGGCCACGTTTATTTCGGCATACTGTTCTCATCTGTTGTTAGACCTTCGATGGTATCACGACATTCTGATTCCATTCTTTCTTGGGCCAAGTGATTGGAAAGACCACCGGCACAGGTTTATCGTTCATAATACACTCCTAACATATCTGGACAAACAGGCCTTATATTCGCTACCAGAGTCAGCTGCTGAGACGTTAGAGGCTGCGAAACCAAACGGTTGGTTGCCATTTGCCAGTAATTCGGATCTTTTGGCTTGGCGTGATTTCCTCGTTTCTCAAATGAGGCCAGGGGCAACACCGCAAACGGTTGAGATCTTCGCCGGTCGTCTATCAATGTCCCCGGAGCAGTTTTCGGAGAATCTGGATAGACCGGAGTGGATGGAGGAACATGTATTTACCAAAGTTTCGCTCGATTCGGTCTTGGCAATTCTGACAACGGCCATTGGCGACGGCATTGACCTAATATGTGATTATTTCCAGGTGATACAATGAGCATCACACACGCGGCTATTCGTCAAGAAGTACAGGTGATCTTTCCTGAGGGCCAGGCATACGATGGTCCGATTGGCACTACGGTTGAAGATTTTATCCAGGCCGCCGGTATTAAAACAACCGGAAAAATAGTGGCTGCTCTGGTGAATGGACATTTGCGAGAACTGTCATTGCCGCTGCAAAACGACGCATCCATCATACCGGTTACCATGGCTGATTCGGATGGCGTGCGTATTTACCGCCGGTCCCTTAGTTTCTTGATGATCGCCGCCGCGCAGGAGGTATTCCCTGGAAAAATCATCACAGTTCAACATTCAATGCCCTTTGGTGGTTATTACAGTGAACTGAACGGCCGACAGCGGCTTCACCCGGCAGAGCTGAAATCGTTACATGAAAAAATGATTGAACTTGTGGAGGCAGATCTTCCAATCACCCAGGTAAAGGTACCCTTGGACGAAGCTCTCCAGCTTTTCAGGGACAGTGGCGATCTTGAAAAGGCAGATCTGTTCAGCAGACGGAGAAAAGATTATCTGACCTTATACGAATTAGCCGGCGTTCGCGATTATTTTCATGGATTCATGGTTCCCTACACCGGCTATCTCGATCTTTTCGACTTGCGACTCTACGAGAACGGATTCATTCTCCAGTTTCCGAGGCGTAGGGCCCCCAATAAACTGCAGCCATTTGTGGACGAACCACGACTGGCCCGCGTGTTTCGTGAGTACGATGAATGGCTCAGCGTCATCGGAGTTCCCAGTGTCGCTGTGTTGAATGGAGCAATTCGCGCCGGAAGAACGCAGGAAGTTGTTCTCGTGGCTGAAGCCCTACATAACCGGCAGCTAACTACCATCGCTTCAGATATCGCCTCACGCAGACCAGCCTTAAAAATCGTGCTAATCTCAGGCCCGTCATCTGCAGGGAAGACGACATCCAGCAAACGCTTGGCAATACAGCTATTAGCCATGGGAATCCATCCCGTCGCCATAAATATGGATAATTACTTCGTTGACAGGGAGCTGACACCGAAAGATAAGCAAGGAGAATATGACTTCGAGGCTCTCGAGGCAGTTGATGTCCCCCTATTCCGCCATCACTTACAAATGCTACTCGCAGGTCGCATGATAGATCAACCGCGCTACAATTTCCAGACCGGTGAGAGAGAACTTGGACCCGAGTTAAAAATTAGCTCCGAACAGGTCATTCTAATAGAGGGTATACATGGCCTAAACCCACGCATAGTCGATGGTATCCCACCAGAAGCGACTTACCGTATTTTTGTCTCGGCCTTTACACAGCTCAATCTAGACCGGCATAATCGCGTACCAACGACTGACACTCGGTTGCTTCGCCGGATCGTGCGAGACGCAGCGCGACGTGGTTACTCGGCAGCGGATACTATTAAGCGTTGGCCGAGTGTACGCAGGGGGGAGAAAATCCACATCTTTCCAAATCAGAGCCACGCAAATGTATTCTTCAACTCGGCCTTGGTCTACGAGCTGTCCGTACTTAAGCCGCTTGCCCGACCGCTGCTGCTGCAGGTGGAGCATCAGACCCCCGAGAGAATTGAAGCCAATCGCCTCCTGGCGTTTCTACAGTGGTTTGATCCGATTACAGGAGATGGCATTCCCAGCGATTCGATTTTACGCGAGTTTATTGGTGGTTCGATTCTAGAGAACTTCGTACCCTGGCAACGATGACGATTCGATTCGAAAGAACCCTAAACGATACCGGTTGCTAAGGCTTTTTTTACCTCGGCGATGGCCTTTGTCACTTCGATATCCCGCGGACAAGCGCTGGTACAATTGAAGATCGTCCGGCATCGCCACACTCCAAAACGCTGGCCAAGAATCTCCAACCTGTCCTGATAAGCCTGATCGCGGCTATCGAAGATGAACCGGTGAGCCTGCACAATGGTAGCAGGACCTATATACCGATCATTGGCCCAATAACTTGGGCACGAGGTCGTGCAGGCTGCACAGAGAATGCACTTGGTCGTGTCGTCGAATTTTGCTCTATCCTCTGGAGTTTGACGGCGTTCCCGCTTGTCGTCAGGCGCGGGTGTGTCATTGACAAAGAAGGGCATTGCCGACCAGTTGTGGGCGAAGAACGGTTCCATATCAACGATCAAATCTTTTTCTACAGTCAAACCGAGAATCGGTTCTACTTGGATATTGACTTTATCGCTCCCCTCCTTTGCTAACCGGCCGACGAGAACTTTGCAGGCCAGCGCGTTGGTTCCATTGATGCGCATGGCGTCTGAACCGCAAACACCATGCGCGCACGAACGTCGCATCGTCAACGACCCATCGATGGTCCATTTAACCCGGTGAAGCACGTCCAGCACGGAATCGTTTGGATTCACATCGTCGACTTTGTATTCTCCCCACCATGGTTTTTTCTTCACCTCAGGATTGAAACGGCGGATCTTTATCTCGACCTGCATTTATCTCTCCTCATCGATAATGCGACCTCGGGTAATGATCATCGATCGTATAATCTTAAACCAGCCATACCGCAAAGATATTTATCCTGCTGCCGTGAGCTAGCGCTAATAGACTCGCGGTTTAGGTTCGTATCGACCGAGGGTTACTAGTTTATAATCGAGGCGATAGGAATCACCATCCATGAAGCATAGGGTATGCATCAACCAATTATCATCGTCACGGTCGGTGTAATCATCCCTGGCGTGGGCGCCGCGGCTCTCAGTTCGGGCCAGTGCAGACTCAGTCGTCGCTCGTGCCAAATCGAGTAAACAGCCCAACTCCCAGGCTTCTAGCAAATCAGTGTTGAACCTTTTTCCCTTATCGTCGATCTCTGCACTCTCGTATTGCTCGGCTAAATGCTCTAATACTTCGCGGGCTTTTGCCAGCGTTTCAGCGGTTCGAAAAACACCCACGTTGTCAGTCATGGTGCGTTGCATATCCGTTCTAATCTGGTGTGATTTAACGCCGCCAGAACTACCGCGAATTCGACCGATCTCATCCAAGACGCTACCCGCCGCGTTAGCAGGCAAGGGCAACAACTCGGCCGCCTTGCAGTAGTCGGCCATGTGCAGACCAGCCCTCCTCCCGAAAACAACAAGATCCACAAGCGAATTTGTGCCCAGCCTGTTCGCTCCATGTACGGAGACACAGGCAACTTCACCTGCCGCGTACAAACCTTCTAAGATGGTGTTCTCGCCGTCAAGGACTACCCGACCGTGAAGGTCAGTCGGAATGCCGCCCATCGCGTAATGCGCAGTTGGCTGGACGGGCATCGGTTCACTGACCGGATCAACTCCCAGATAGGTCCGAGTGAAATCAGCGATATCAGGCAGCTTCTCCTCGATATATGCGGCATCGATACGCCGGTCTTCTCCAGCCTCCTTCAGGTAGTGATTTACCGTCTCAGGTCGCACATCAAGATGAACGTAATTATTGCCGCCTATTCCACGTCCAGCTTGAACCTCTAGATAAATAGCCCTGCTCACTACATCACGACTGGCAAGATCCTTAGTCGTCGGCGCGTAACGTTCCATGAATCGCTCGCCTTGACCGTTGATAAGCACGCCACCTTCGCCTCGTACACCCTCGGTGATGAGAATGCCAAGTCGGAATATACCCGTCGGATGGAACTGGAAAAATTCCATGTCCTCCAGAGGAATGCCTCGTCTCAAACAGATTGACGCGCCATCACCAGTCAGAGAATGAGCATTGGATGTTACTTCCCAACAGCGTCCCCAACCACCGGTGGCCATCAGTACAGCCTTACTGTGGAAGATATGGTATTCCCCAGTGGCGATGTTGACTGTCACGACGCCCCGAATCGAATCGTCGATACGGATGAGATCCATGACATGGTATTCGTCATAGAATTGGACCTGGTTCTTTATGCACTGCTGGTAGAGCGTCTGGAGAATCATATGACCGGTACGGTCCGCTGCATGACAAGCGCGCATTACGGGTTGGCCAGTTTCGTTGTTCGTATGCCCGCCAAAGCGCCGTTGGGAAATTTTACCTTCAGGGGTACGATCAAAGGGCAAGCCCATATGCTCAAGTTCTATCACAGTTTCCACTGCTTCGCGGCACAGGATGTCCACGACGTCCTGGTCGGCGAGAAAGTCCGATCCTTTCACCGTATCATATGCGTGCCATTGCCAGTGATCTTCCTCAAGGTTTCCAAGCGCGGCCCCAATACCACCCTGGGCGGCACCTGTATGCGAACGAGTGGGATATAGCTTCGAGATGACTGCCACATTCGACGAGCGACTTGCATACAGGGCAGCCATAAGTCCGGCACCGCCCGCGCCTACTATCACCGAATCGAAAATATGTGTGTGAATCTTTTCGGACATAGATAACTCGTTGTTGGATTAACTCAGGTACTGCGAGAAACGACTGTCTATTTCGTCCATCGAATCTCAGCAACTCGGGATCGATGAAGATGGTAAATCTTGCCCCGGCGCTCGAGGTCAAGGATGAAGTTATTCACCTGCCGCCATAACGGCATCGGGATTGAAACTAAAAATCGCTACGGCCGACCACAGAATCGTAACGACAACAAGTCCAAGCAAAATGGCGTTTGTTATGCATATTTTCCTTTGATCGTGCATATAGTCCTCAATAACCTGGCGAAGACCGTTGAAACCATGGACGATGGCGAACAACAGCAATAGAAGATCATAGGCTCTCCACCCCCATGAACGCCAAATATCTTGAACAGCCTGCAAGGTTAGGCTATGAACGTCGCGCAGAATATGTTGAAGCAACATGTGGCCCACGGCCAGGAGCAATAGGGCAACGCCCGACAATCTCATAAAGAGGAAAGCATAGCGTTCGAAGTTACTTTGCTTTTCATACCGTCTAGTCGTGGTCATGTGTATTTTCCTGGGTATCCATTGCAGACATCAAGAAGCAATTCAATGAAATTCAGATTATGGCCTAGGGAAGGTCCAGCAACTTAATCCCTCAGCTGCCAGTGTGTTGCAGTGATTCATGGTACGGCTAAACATTGAGATAGCGATGGGAGCAAATACCACTGCGAAGAGTAGCCAAACCACTATGGCTGATTGGCGCTGGTAGCGCCACCAATCTGGTTTGAAATCTAAGAGCGTGATCCTTATGCCGTTAAAGGCATGGTAAAGGACCGCTGCCATGAGGGCAATTTCGCCTACACTGAAAGGAAACCATTTGAAGATCTCTACGGTGTAGCTGTAAGCCTCAGGCCAGAACGTGGCATTAGCCGTATCCCAGACATGAATGATGAGGAACAGTAGGACGGCTAATCCCGATAGTCTGTGCGCCAGCCAGCTCCACTGCCCCCAAAATCCTCGATAACGTAGTGACTCAACAAGGGTTATCTTCAGGGTCGTGAGCATATTTCACCTCCTTTGACGAGGGATATTTTCCTGTCTCTGAAGCAAGGAAGAGATTCTAAGGTTTAGGAATAACTGTTCTGTGCATAATGCCTGGATAGTTAGCCCAGGCAACTTTATTTATAGCACAAGATACTTGATCGCGTAAAGAAAGTGTTTGCATCCCGCATTAGTTTGCCTGACGATATGAAGTCACCTGCCGGCGATTCTGCGGCTATCGCCCCCTAAGAAAGGTTATTGGGCCGGTATCCCATCACCGAGTGCTCTTGCATCAGGATGACACGACTGCTAAACTTTAGCTAGATGATCAGACCGTTTCATTTAAGAGATCTACCTCTAGTCATACGTCTGGGCGAACAAGGCGTCATCCTCGAGGCGGAAGCCGCCCTAACAAGTAGCCCCCATCCTGTTCGAAGCGCCTTGGTCAACATGATTGTTGGCGGCGAATACGCTACCTATGTGTGGCGTTCAGACAAGGGCCGAGACCAGGCTTTCGTTCAGATTGGATGGGAGCAGGGCAGCAACAGCGCGCGCCTGGTCTGCCTCGGGGCATCTCCGCCTGCCGACAATAATGACGATGACTCTCCAATCAGTGAAGATATTTGGCTCGCTTTATTGGACGAACTCGTTGCAGTGGCAGGGCGGCATGGCGCGTATAATCTCATAGCAGAAGCCAGCGAGACCGGACCGGAATTGCCCGTGCTACGCAAAGCTTGCTTCGCGATCTACACGAGGCAAGACATCTGGATCACTGACCAAGCTCCTGAAGGGGACATTCCTGTTGAGCTGCGCCCCCGCCAATCAGCCGATGACTGGGACGTACAGGTCCTCTATTCGAACATCGTTCCTGGCCTAATACAATCGGTTGAACCAACTCCGAGTCTGGATCGTGGACAAAATTGGGTATTGTACGAGGAAGGGGAATTGGCGGCTTTCATCCACCTGAATGCCGGACGCTCGGCCACATGGATGCGATTATTGATTCATCCAAACGCGCGATCGAAGCCTAGGGAGATCATCAAAGCTGCCGCGAGGATCGCTTCCCCGTCGTCGAAAAATACGCTTTACTGCTCTATACGACGTTATCAAAGCTGGCTTCAGAATCCACTCGAAGAAGCCGGCTTCACTATTTGGGGAAGCCAGGCCGTGATGATTCGGCATATCGCCCAGCCCATTGAAAAACAAGTTCCAGTCACCAAGGGGGTGCTCGAGGCCCAACCGGTACCCGGTTCATCAACACTGGTGCAGGGTTTTGGCCAAACAAATGGTGATGGGTACAGGAATCACTAAAAGCCCGTAATAAACATGAATGAAGGACAAAGACAATTAAGAGAGGATCTGCGTACGTTGCTGGATATCCTTCCAGATAGCGTGCGATTATCGATCGATCAAATAGGAAAAGTGGATGAGCTATTGGAAGTCGTTCTGGATCTCGGGCGGCATCCGACGGCTCGCTATGTGGGAGGGGAGGAAACTCTGCGCGAGGACGAGGTTCTCAGGGCGGAGATCGACGCCGTCGTGAACAGCATTGGTGATTTCGATGCCGATAATCGCGCCGGTATCGCCCGGACACTTCATCGCATCTCAGCGATTCGCAATAGACGGGGTGAAGTCGTTGGTCTAACCTGCCGCGTAGGACGCGCTGTATATGGCACCATCGATATTGTGGCCGATCTCATCGACGATGGTCAAAGTATTATGTTACTTGGTCGACCAGGCGTAGGAAAAACCACGATGCTTCGTGAAATGGCCCGGGTCCTGGCCGAGAAAAAGCGTGTCATCATTGTGGATACATCCAATGAAATCGGCGGTGACGGTGACATACCACATCCTGCGGTTGGCCGAGCCAGGCGGATGCAGGTTCCTACGCCAGCTCTACAACACGAGGTGATGATAGAGGCTGTGGAGAACCATAATCCAGAGGTCATCATCATCGACGAAATTGGCCGAGAGCGCGAGGCGGTGGCCGCCCGGACCATCAATGAGCGAGGGGTTCAGCTTATTGGTACCGCTCACGGAAACAACTTGGAGAATTTGCTCATCAACCCGACATTGTCCGATCTTGTAGGGGGGATAGAGAGCGTCACCTTGTCAGACGAAGAAGCTAGACGGCGAGGTACCCAGAAGACTGTCCTAGAGAGGCGAGCGCCGCCAACCTTCGACATCCTGATTGAAATCCAAGACCGGCAGAGTCTAGTTATTCACAGGAATGTAGGGATGGCGGTTGATTTCATCTTAAGGGCAAGAGCTTTGGGGGTTGAACATCGTTATCGCGATGAAGAAGGCCAGATCGTTATCGAGCAAGAGGCGGAGTGGAAGTCAACCTCACCTAATTTTGATTCAAGCCGTAACAGCCGAGGAATCCAGACTGCTCAAAATCCTCAACGCTATCAACCCAGTCCGGAGGGAGGTAACGCACAAAGGCGCTTCGAACCTGCTGTAGTTACGATCATTGACTCTCAACAAAGGAAGACGCTTAATGTGTTTGCCTACGGAGTGGCCAGAAATCGATTAAGCCAGGCGGCAAAGCAACTTAGTGTATCAATCAACTTGGTTGACAAACTGAGCGAAGCAGATGTGCTGGTAACTTTGAAGAGTCATTTTCGCCGCCAGCGAAAGCTCATACTGGACGCCGAGAACCGGCGAACACCCATCTACGTCCTGAGAGCTAATACGACGATCCAGATGGAGAGCTTTTTAGCCGAAGCGTTTGACCTGGAAACCAAGGCCGCCGACCCATTTGAAGAGGCGATCGCCGAAACCGAGGTTGCGATTCAGAACGTCCAGTCAGGAAAATCGAGTTTTGATCTGAAACCCGTTGGTAGCGCCGTTCGAAGGTATCAACATCAGATGGCCCGGCAAGCCAATCTTGTATCACATTCCTACGGCAAGGGCCGGAACCGTCACGTTCGCATCTTCGACACCCCGTTGAACTAGCCAAGATCCAACGAGGGGGACTTTGGATGTCGCGCCGGTCATGCTTCGATTCCATCCGCTGCACTCCGTCATTGTCTTCGAGTCCTGAGGACTTGTCTACTGGTTAATTATTAATACTGCTATTTTCTTTAGTAAGGCAATCACAAGCGCTCAGCGAGATCGATCAACATGTTTATCACTATTGAAGGTTCTGAAGGGAGCGGCAAATCGACCCAATTCGAACTGCTGGCGGACTATCTCCGGAATCGGGGCTATGACTTAGTCACCACGCGCGAACCAGGAGGAACGAATATCGGCGAGCAGGTGCGCGAATGCTTGCATGATGTCAGAAATGAGCGCATGACGGCCGAAGCCGAGGTCCTTCTCTATTCGGCGTCAAGAGCCCAATTAGTGGAAGAAATCATAGGACCTGCTCTTGCGGCCGGCCGCATCGTCCTAAGCGATCGGTATTACGACAGTACGCTGGCCTACCAGGGATACGGCCGGCAACTAGATCTCGACGCCTTAGTTAACATAACGACATTCGCCACGGGCGGCCTTAAGCCCGATCTCACCCTTCTCCTCGAAGTTGACATAATAACAGGACTGTCTCGTAGAGAAATAGGTGGGGTCGAGATGAATCGCATGGATCTGCAGGCGACAGCCTTCTATGAGCGAGTGAGAAGAGGATACCAGACTCTGGTAGCGGCCGACCCAGAAAGGTGGGTTGTTATTGACGCCAATCGTTCTACAGAAATGGTCCAGGACGATGTCCGTCGCCATGTTGAGGATAGGCTTCTGGAAGAGGGTTACGGAAATTAGCGCCTGATTTTCCAGTTTTCCTCGGTATCTCGGATGTGCCCGGTAACCGATTCGGACGAAAATTGGGTCGTTGGGCTGTTGGGAGTCGGCGCCAAGGATATGGCGGCGCCAAGGATATGGCGCCAAGGATATGGCGGGGCCAAAGAAGGCCGGCTCCCAAGACCTGGCGGCGGTATAATTGCCACCAAGCCTATGTTATCGAAGGGAGGTTAGAAGAGATCGCCTCCCCCTCCCAGGCCGGCGTCACCGGCTCCGAGGTCGGGCATGGAATCCTCAATAGATTCGGGCGATTCACCACTCTCTAAGCGGCCGACAACTTCGTCGAATTCTCCCCCTAAATCCTCTCCCATCTCATCGCTCATCTTGCGCATAAATCGTCCCAGAGACCGGGGATCTTCCTCGTCTAGCCCGGCAAGCATGCTCTCCTGATCGAGCGAGTCCATTCTCGAGTCTTCCGATTTGGCCAGGCCGATACGACTAATCAGCCGGCTGAGGTTTGAGCTGACACAGTGGGGGCAAATGGGCTCTGCCGAATCAAATTCGCTATAAGTGTAAAAATGGCTTACATATCTGTGACAGTTTTCACAGCGATATTCATAGTCGGGCACGTTCTTTCAATCTCCTGACCCAATTCAATTTAATCTGATAAAATCCGCTCAAATCGACTGTTACTTAAAAGAATAACATCCGCCAGCTCAATAAAGGCAGCGCTCTGACGAGCAAGCGAAGGGCCCCTAATAGTCTGCCGAATCTCGTCTCGGATGTTTCAAAGTTCATTATACGCTTGCCATTATCAGGTGCAACAATGTCCTACCAGAATCCTTATGATCGCCCAATATATCCTCTCTTAATCGTGATATCTGGCCCCTCGGGTGTGGGGAAGGACACGATCGCCCAAATGATGCTGGAATGCACCGATTCATTCTACTTCGTCGTGACGGCGACGACACGACCACCAAGAGCCGGGGAAGTTCATGGCGAGGATTACTTTTTCTTGTCGCACGATCAGTTCGCCCAAATGATTGAAGAAGATGAACTATTGGAATGGGCCGTGGTCTATAATGATTACAAGGGAGTTCCCAAGTCGCAGATACGAGATGCCTTGGTTAGCAACCGTGACGTAATCATGCGAGTGGACGTACAGGGGGCGGCGACCATTCGGAAGCTCGTTCCGAACGCGATTTTTATCTTCCTAACGGTCGAATCCGAAGAATCGATGATTGCCAGAATGCGAGAACGTAAATCGGAGACCATTGAAGGGCTGAATCTGCGAATCGCCACCGCAAGACAGGAGATGAAGCGGCTAGAGGAATTTGATTATTTCGTTCTCAACGCTGAAGACCGGCAGCAAGAGGCCGTCGATCGTATCCTGGACATCATCAGCGCTGCCCATTCCCGAGTGAAACAAAAGCCGATAGACCTCTAGTTTGTTACAAGGAACGCGGAATGAGAGTTATTCGGCCCATTCCGAGCGACGCGCAGAGTTCTATTCAACCAAAACATCACTGGTGTATTCCCCCCGGTTGGCGCCTCAGGGATGCCACACTCGATCTGACGGGAAGCCTAATACATTTGAGGTTTCAAGGGGACTGGAGAGCCAAATTTACGATCGGCATGGTCCTAGTCGATTCGGATTTAACTGTAGAACACCGCCAGGATCAGCCAGGTTAGTATGCCGATGAGGGCGACGATGGCCAGGCCGTAGCCTACCGCCCGTTTGAGAACTTTGCTGTCTTCTGCGCCCTCCACGGTGCTGCAACCAACGATCACTTTCGCCGGGGCGAATAAGCTACCGATGGCCCCGCCGGCCGTCTGCGATGCCAAAATCATAGCTACCGCGAGACCTAGCGCGGTAGCAGTCTCCAACTGCAAATTGCCGAATACCACATTGCTGTTGGTGTTGCTGCCGGTCATAAAGGCGCCAAGAGCGCCGATGAATGGGCTCAAGAAGGGGAAGACGGGGCCTGTTCCAGCGCTCAAGGTCTCGGCCAGGATCTGGGTCATGGCAGCGTGCTGCATGGTCACGGCCATGGCCACAAGGGTGAAGATGCCGATCGTCGACTTAATCGATCCCTTCGCCGTCTTCCTGATGATCTCCCGGCCACTGTAGGAATCATCTCTGCCAAAGGTGCCTTTTAGTTTGAACCACAGAAAGCTCAGTATGCATGTATATAACAGTAATGCCCCTGCGTGTCCGAGGATAGAAATGGAACGGCCGGGCCCAGCAGCTGTGCCCCAGCCGAAGCTTGTGGTCACCTCTGGAAATTCGGGATCCAACTTGAAAATCGATAAGGATTCCTTGAAAAACAATTGGCCCAAAACGATAACGATGGTCATTATCAGATAGGGAAAGAGAGCTTTGCCTAGAGAAGAACGATCCAGGGGCCGGGGACTGGGGGCTAGGGGCTGGGGGTCGCCAGTCGTGGGTGATTGGTCGTTGCCTTCCTGGAGATGGGATTTGGTAGAATTGCTATTCGTCAAGCGATTTCTCCAGGATTGGGGATCGAAGATTCCGAATCGCAAGTCGAGAAACATGACGAACAGGCCGGCAAGACCGGCGCCAAAAGCGGCCAAGCTCCAGAGACCGAGCAAGGCCAGTCCGATTTGAACACCAGCCATAACGAATCCTACCCCAAGTAGTTGGGTCCAACGGCGGCGAACGGCCGGCCAGCGACCGGTCTCCCAGAGAACCGCGAATCCACAAGCAAGACAGGCGACAGCCAATAGCGCCGCGGACGGTCCTGCGAGCTCCGTGCCCGGCTGGCCTGTCGCAGCAATCAAGGAGAAGAATGAGGAGCCCAGAGAGCCAAAAGTAACCGCCCAGGCGTGACCGACCAGGGCGATGACCACGGCCGGATTTGCGGCGAAGCCCAGACCAACTAAGAGCGGCGCAACGACAGCCGCCGGTACTCCAAAGCCCGATGCCCCCTGTAAGAAGGATCCAAACACCCAGCCCAGTAAGAGCGCCTGCGATGGTTTGTCGGTGGCCAAACTTGGCAGCTCGTGACCAATAACCTCGATAGCCCCGGCTTCGTTCACCACATGGTAGAGGAGTAGAGCCATCCAAACGATGTAGAGGACGAAAAAGGCTAATAGAACCGCCCGACCCAAGGCGACCAAGAGAAGCTCAAGATCGGCGCCGAAAACGAGCACAGATATGACGATGGCCGTCAGATAGCCGGCCGGTCCGGCCTTGCTCCCACCCCAGTTCCGGCCGATCATGAGGTAAAGAACGACCAGAAGCGGTGTCGCCGCGGCTAGGATGTACGCTGCCGTGAGCGGTGGATGCGACATGATCGCCAGTATATCTGAACCCTCATGCCAAGCCAGTATTACCGGCCTGCCAGTTATCTGGCCAGCCAGCTTATATTTGTACGCCTTCAGTCCCAGTCGGAAGTTTGACTCAGCCACCTAACAAGGCAAAATTAATGCTCCACTCATTCCGCATTAAATGTGGGCTAATATATATTGAGAACCAGCGCAAACAATCAAACAGAGTGGGGGCCACGATTATTCCGCTTCGTCGTTTCTGCACGCTTTCTACAGCTCAAAATACAACTTCGCCAGGAGGTACGTCTATGGAAGGATAGGGGAAAGGGATCATTTTTCTCGCACGCTACCTCAACGCTTTGAAGGTGTGTGCGGTACATTGGAGCTTCGCGTAATTCTGATTAGGAGGACTTACAAAGTGAACTATAGAAAACGAAAGATATTTAATATTCTTGCCTTGCTTATGGTGATTTCCATGCTGGCAGCCACGGTTAGCGCCCAACCATCCAAGAGCGGCTCTGCCAAGCAGGCCGATTTGGAGTTCACGGCTGCTGAGGCTGTTGAGGCCCGACCTGTTGCTACAGTAAATGGGGTAATTGGTGAAGTGAAGGGCGCAACCGGTCCGGCGATTTACATCGTCAGCCTAGATGGCGCACCTCTAGCTAGCTATCGAGGTAGCATCGAGGGGTTCGAGGCAACCAACCCAGCCGCAAAAGGTGAGGTTAAGCTAGATCTTAACGGCGCCGCCAGCCGGGCTTATCTGGACTATCTCGAGGCTGAACACGCAGCCTTCTTAGGTGAACTTAACGCCCAGGCCGGTCGTGCAGTAGAAGTGAATTTTGAATACTTCTACGCTTATAACGGTATGGCCGTTACGCTGACGCCAGACGAAGCGGCCGGCGCGGTTGCTTTGCCCGGTGTCAAGCAAATTCAGCGTGATTACGACAGCTATATTGACACAGACGCCGGCCCCGAATGGATCGGCGCCGATGGCGTCTGGAATGGTACCACCACCGGTGGCCTTGACGGCACCCAGGGTGAAGGCGTTATCGCCGCTATCCTGGACACCGGCTTCAATATGGATCATCCATCCTTCGCCGACATCGGCGGCGATGGCTACGACCATACCAATCCCTACGGTTCCGGGAACTACGTAGGCCTTTGCGATAGCGCTCCGGGCACCTGGGTTTGCAATGACAAGCTCATTGGTTACTGGATCTTCACCGGGGAAACCACCGAAGATACCGACGGCCACGGTACACACACCGGGAGCACAACGGCCGGTAACCATCTAACCGCAACCATGATGATCTCGGCGACTATCGAAGTTGAAGCTGGGCGGTTTGTAGACACCATTAACACCCAGCAATATAGAGCCCCCATCTCCGGTGTGGCTCCCCACGCCAACGTCATCGGCTACGACGTTTGCAACGACCCCGGTGGATGCCCCAACTCCGCCACGATCGCGGCTATCGATCAAGCGGTACTTGATGGCGTGGATGTGTTCAACTACTCGATCGGCGGCGGATCCAGCGATCCCTGGGCCGACGCAGTCGCCATGGCCTTCTTGGGTGGGGCTGATGCGGGTATCGTACCCGTGACCTCGGCCGGCAACAATGGCCCTGGCGCCCAAACAGTCGGTTCGCCCGGTGATGCGCCCTGGATGCTCACCGTAGGCGCTAGCTTCCACAACCGCCAGTTCCCTAACGGCCTGATCAACATGACCGGTGGAGATACCACGCCCCCGATGGACATCGAAGGCACGGGCTTTGCCAGTGGCTACGGTCCGGCTCCCATCGTTTATGCTGGCGACTTCGGCGACGGCGCGTGCTTGAATCCCTTCCCAGCCGGCACATGGACCAATGATGAGATCGTCGTTTGCGATCGCGCCGTTAATCCCCGCGTGGAGAAAGGCGTGAATGTCTTGGCTGGTGGTGCGGGCGGCTACGTCCTGGCCAACGCCAATGCGGGCCAGACGCTGAACGGAGACCCCCATGCCCTCCCGGCCGTACATATCTTGTACGATGATGGTGTCGCTCTCAAAGACTGGTTGGCCACAGGCGCGGGTCATATGGCTACGATTAATGGTTCAGTCGTTGACGTCAATCCGGCCAATGGCGACCAGATGGCGAGCTTCAGCTCCAGGGGACCGAACTTCGCGCTACCTAGTATCATCAAGCCCGATGTCACCGCCCCAGGTGTGGACATCCTGGCTGGTTACAAGACCAATGCTGTATTACCCGACGACTTCCAGCAAGAGTTTGGCGTCGTCAGCGGTACTTCCATGTCCAGCCCCCACACGGCCGGCGCGGCCGCGTTGATGCGGGCACTTTACCCTGGATGGTCGGTATATGAGATCATCTCGGCGCTCATGTCTACAGGAAATACGCAGGTATATAAAGAGGATGATACAACCCCGGCCGATCCCTTTGACATGGGAGGTGGATACATCGATCTTAGTGTTGCCGGACAAACCGGTCTCGTACTAGATGAAACTGTTGCCGGTTTCATAGCCGGCGATCCGGATGTTGGCGGAGATCCCAAGGATCTAAATATCGCCAGCATGGGCAACAGCCAGTGTCTGAACTCCTGCGAATGGACGCGTACGGTCAAGAGCACCCTGGATTACGAAGTTGAATGGGACGTAACTGCGACAGGTGACAATGGATTACTCCTTTCAGTCTCACCTACCAACTTCTTGCTGGCATCTGGTGGTACCCAAGACATCGTCGTCACTGCCGATGTGAGTGGTGTGACGGCCGGCGTCTGGACTTTTGGCGAGGTGAACCTCGCCCCCGTTCCGCAGGGTGAGCTCGAACCAATGGAAGTGCACATGCCCGTGGCCGTCATAGGCGCGACTAGCATTATGCCTGATAAGGTCGAGATCAATACCCGCCGCAACGCTGGATCACAACTGGTTGAAGGACTGCTATCGGATGAAATCACCGATCTGACCATCGACAGCTACGGTCTGGTACAGGGCACGCAGGTGACGGAGATGCTCGACCAGGATCCGACTGACGACGATCCCTACGATGGACCAGAAGGCACGTTCTACGTAACAGTGACGGTTCCTTCCGGTGTTGTTCGATTAGTCGCCGAGATCATTGATTCGGCGGCCGTGGACATCGACCTCTTCGTCGGTACAGGTGAGACGCCTTCTGCCGCTACTGCAGAGTGTGCAAGCACCACGAGCTCGTGGATTGAGTACTGTGAAATCTCCGAACCCGCCGCGGGAACATGGTGGATCCTGGTCCAAAACTGGCTGGCTTCGGCTAATCCGCCGGATTCGACAACCCTCTCATACGCGGTTGTGCCCGGCTCGGATGCGGGTAACATGATGGTAACCGGCCCGGCTACTAACCCGGCAGCAACGCCCTATGACTTACGCGTTTTCTGGGATACGCCCTCGATGATGTACGGTGATCGCTGGTACGGCGCCTTCGACATTGGCACCGACGCCAGTAATCCTGGAAACGTAGGCCGACTGCCAGTCAACATCATTCGCTGGGAAGACGACATAGTCAAGGTAGCCAGCACCGGAACCGCCTTACTCGGCGATACGGTGACTTACACCATCACGGTCCAGCCCAACATCACGCCGGTGGATCTGACTTACTGGCTCACCGATACAATCCCGGCTGGCATGACCTATGTGGCAGATTCCGCGTCGGCAAACCTTGGAATGGTTGATGTGACAGGTGGCGAATTGACCTGGTCGGGTGTGTTGGCCATACCCGGTTTTACCTATGAGATCGAAACAAGCGTCACCGATCCGAACGGCTGCGCCATGGCGCTGGCCACGGATGGTGCCTACGTCGATCTCGAGCAGTATGGCATCTTAACTCAGTCAGGGATAAGCGGTGACAGCACGACCTGGTCCGTCGACTTTAGTGGTGGAGAATTCATCTTCTTCGGCCAGTACTCGGGCGAGACTACCTACTTCACCGACGACGGCTTTGCCTTTTACGATCCTTCGACGGCCGGTACAACCCCATGGGACTATATGCCAATCCCGACGGCCTCTGATCCAAATAACATGATGGCCATCCTCTGGAATGACTTCGTTATCGTGTACGACGCGCAGCTCAATCGTGGTGTTTCTCTGGCCAACCTAACAAGTGGCGGCATTCCATCAGCGGCCATCATCGAGTATGATGATGTAGAGCCATGGCCTGCGGGGGGTTCCAGCGAGCGCTTCGACTTCGAGGTGCTAATGCGGTATGACGAGGATCCAGGTTGGTACGAGACCGTCTTTGCTTATGATAACATTAGCGGTACGGTCGGTCTTGGAACAATTGGCCTGGAGAACCTGCTTGGCGATGCTGGTGTACAGTATGCTTACGATGATATCTCCGTTGTCGACGGAATGGCCGTCTGCTTCGACCTTGTTCCAGTTGTTGTGACCGAAGCGGTCATCACATTCCAGGCGACAGTAGACGCCGACGCGTCTTGCCCGGCGACGATCACAAACACCGCTTACGACCAGACCGACAATCCTGGAAGCATCGAAGACATGTCCAGCGCAGACGTGGTTATCTCCAACTGCGTACCGACTGGCGTAGCCATGAGCGATATCGGCGTACAGAGCAATTCCGTTTCGCTGATTCCGCTGTTGGTCGCCATGATTGGTGCGGTACTGGTTGCCGGTGCGCTAGTTATCCGTCGACGTCAAGAAGCGTAAGGTGTTATCACAATTACCTGTTAGCTTCGCTTGAATAGGCGACAGTTAACGGATAGACTCAGGCGGTGGATGGAAACCTCCACCGCCTGTTTTACATTTGGTGAAAAATCAATTGAACCATGACCATTCCTTCGAACATAAGCGTAGTCGCACGGCCATCGACAAGAATGAATAGTGACGGTCGGACATCCTATCAAAACATAAAAAAATCCCCTAATCACCCAATCCCGGCTATCTTTATGGGACTAAGCGATGAAACCCCTGACCGGCGTTGAACTGAAACGATTCCTTCGCGACTACCGTCGCTTGAACCGGCCACGTCGCGAGATCGCCGCTCTGCTTCATAGTGTGGAATATCCCTACAACGTGGGATCCATATTTCGCCTGGCCGATGGTGCAGGGATTTCTCCACTGATCCTCACCGGGATCACGCCGCGACCACCCAATCCGACGATAAAGAAGGTCGGCCGGTCCAAAGACAGGAACGTTCACTGGAGCTATGAGAAGGATCCAGAGGAACCTATAGTCAGGCTTCGAGAGGAAGGATGCCGGATCGTGGCCGTTGAGCTCACTGCGGACGCAATACCCTATAACGAGTACGACTATCCAGAAAAAACGTGCCTGGTTGTTGGCCATGAGGATCACGGGGTGACGAAGGCCGTGTTGGCTCTCTGTGACGCGGCCGTTTTTGTCCCGATGTACGGGAAGGGTCGCTCGCTTAATGTGAGCGCCGCGCTGGCCATCGTCGCTTACCATATCAGACAACTTGAGTAAAATCTCTGCCCGTCGCATCCATCCAGAAAACGACCGGCATCAGACTGGAAATCTCAATGCAAGTGTAGGGGGATCCGTCTTAGATATTCAAAATCAATGAACTACCATTGTCTTGAAAAGTGACGCGTCACCTATCTTGCTCCCCCATAGCCGATTGAGTATACTGACCAGAGGTTCGTGCGGGTAATCACAACAAATCTTCGAGAGTTCGATCGCCCGCTACCAATGCGCGATAATCACTATGTGGCTATGAGTATCGTGTTGACATAAAATTGTTTTCGTGCGCGTCAGCTTGAGATCTTTGCCAATCGGGACAAATGGAAGAGACAAAAGATTCTAAGAAATCGAGGATAGGGTATCGGATCCATTGATCAATCCCCTAGTCTTAACCCCGTAATATCCTTAGGAGAAACGAAATGAAGGTTTCCTGCCTGCAAGAAAACCTGGCCAAGGGGCTGGGTGTTGTCAGTCGAGCCGTCAGCACGCGATCGACACTGCCAGTTCTGGCGAATGTGTTACTTGCGACCGATGGTGGACGGTTGAAGATGTCTGCCACGAATCTTGAGATCGTGATCACTTGTTGGATTGGAGCCAAGGTCGTGGAAGAGGGTTCGATTACGGTTCCAGCGCGAACGCTCAACGATTTAGTTAATACGTTGCCGCCAGATCAGGTCGAACTAGAGCTGGATACGAAGACGCAGACGCTCCACCTGGCCTGCGCGCGTACGGAGGCCAATATCAAAGGCATCGATTCCACTGAGTTTCCACTGGTGCCAGAACCAAGTGATGATGTTCGCCACCGGATCGAAGCAAAAGTTCTGAAGACCATGATTAATCAGGTTGCCTTCGCGGCGGCCACGGACGATGCCCGGCCGACCCTCACCGGCGTTCTTACAAAGATGAAGGGTAGTAAGATCACTATGGCCGCCACAGACGGATTCAGGCTCTCGATCCGCTCAGCCGAATTTCCCGGAAACGCAGAGGAACCGATGGAGGTCATCATTCCGGCTCGAGCGCTCAGTGAGCTCGCCCGAATCGCTGACGACGATACAGAGACCGTCGCAGTGTCCATGCCGGAAGGGCGCAACCAGGTGATCTTCGACATGGAGAATGTCGTCCTGGTGACCCAGCTCATCGACGGTAACTTCCCGGACTATGAACCGGTCATACCACAACGGTATACCACACGGAGCGTTCTAAACGCTGGTGAATTCGCGAAGGCCTGCAAGATGGCCGAGATATTTGCCCGAGAGGCCAGCCACACCGCCCGCGTCCGCGTAGAACCAGGTAATGAACTCATGCCCGGCTACGCGACGATCTCAGCTACCAGCTCCGAAACGGGAGATAATGTGGTCCAGATCGACGCCGTGGTCGAAGGTGACGAGGTTGAAATAGCCTTCAACGTCCGTTATATGAGCCAGGTCTTGGGCGTCATCGATTCCGCGCAGGTTGCCCTGGAAACGACGAAATCAACGGATCCTGGGGTAATTAGGCCGGTGGGCGATGACGATTACCTACACATCATCATGCCCATGCATTTCGGCCGTTAGAACCAGTCTTTACGCTTCAGTCAAGTTGTTCGAGCACTTTCTGATACAGACTGTCGGCGTGCAGTTCCGCCAGGGTGTTGCAGGGGGCATTCAGATTGTCGGCTAGTAGCTGGGCGAGACCCTGATCGAAAGCAGCGTGTTCCATGTTAATCACCACCGAACGAATCCCTGCGTCCTCAATTTGCCGGGCGATTCGATGGGATTCTTCTTGCGGAGGTAGGTCAGTCATACTCACATTACCCGCGCCGTCGGTCAGCAATATCATCAAGGGCATGACGTCGGGATGAATGTTGGCTTCCTGGCGAAACACGTTATAAGCCAGCATCAGGCCGGCCGAGAGGGGAGTTTTACCACCCACGGCTATGTCAGCCAGCGCTTTACGTGCCAGATGGACGGAGTTGGTTGGGGAGAGAACAAGCGTGGCCTCATTCTTGTTAAAGACAACTAAGCCGACACGGTCTCTCCGTTGGTAGGCATCAGTCAACAATGACATGATGGCCCCTTTCGTGGCTTCCATACGTTCGGCGACGGCCATGCTCCAACTGGCGTCAACGACGAATAGAACCAGATTGGCCGACCGGCGAACCCGAACCTTTTCTCTCAGATCACTTTTCCTGACGGCCAGCGCAGTTGCTGACTTGTCACGACTGAGCTGGTGCGGAGCGGCCGCTCGCAAGGTTGCGTCGAAAGCCAGGTCTGTAACTTTCCCCCCCTGGGGAATGCGAGACTGGATATAGCGCCCGCGCTTTCTATCGGTTCGTGTGCGTGAGCGCCGGCCGGGCGAGTGCCGGGTCAAACGATCCAGTTGAGTATCCAGCCGCCTGGCCGTAAATTCTTGGCTTGATTCGACTTTCTGGCCTCCCTCCCACCATTGACTGTCTTGAGGCGCCTTTGGAAGCGACTGGGGCCCGGCTTCGCTTTGTCCTACGTCCGAGCCTTCCGACAGCTCGTCATCTAAGGTTTTTTTTTACTCTCCGCGCTTTCCCCGGTGTCTTCGATCTGATCACCCGTATCGCTTCTTTCCCAATCCCCTTGCGCTTCTTCCAGGCGCTCCTCCAACTCGTAGGTGGTGATGGCTGCATCCTGGAAGGGTTGTGATTTGATACGGTGAGGTAGCGCCAGCTCCGCGGCCAACACGATATCTTCGTCGTTGATCTGCTGCCTTCCCTGGAAAGCAGCGTGAGCCTGAGCGCCGCGTAAGGTGACGAGATCCGCCCGGTGCCCATCGACTTTGAGGGAAGCTGTCATCCCCGCGATAGAAGCCAGGTTAGTACGTGTATATCGAACCTGATGGACGCGTTCCCTTCCCATGGCGATTTGTTTTGACAGGTTCTCTTCTTTTTCCGCCCACTTCTCCCGGAAGGTTTCCGGCTCTCCTTCGAAGTTGATACGCCGTTCCATAATCTGCATGCGCTGCTCCATGTCGAGCAGACCACTGATCTGAACGGAGAAGGCGAATCGATCGAGTAATTGGGGACGAAGGTCTCCCTCCTCGGGATTCATGGTGCCGACGAGGATGAACTTCGCCGGGTGACTGAAACTGATGCCTTCGCGTTCGACGACGTTCACGCCCATGGCGGCCGAATCGAGCAAGAGATCGACAACGTGATCGTCGAGAAGGTTCACCTCATCTACGTAAAGGAGTCCCCGGTTGGCTGAGGCTAATACGCCAGGCTCGAAGTGTTTTTCTCCTTTCTGAATGGCCAGCTCGATATCCAGGGTACCGACAACGCGGTCCTCTGTGGCGCTTACCGGTAAATCGACGAAGGAGGTCTTTCTTATCGTCGTCAGCAACTGGCCTCCAGCGTGGCGTACCCGGCAATCGTCGCACCATTCGTTGGGGCGATTTGGGTCGCAGCCAAAGCGGCAATCGGAGACGACTTCGATATCTGGCAGCAGGGCTGCTAGAGCCCGAGCGGCCGTCGACTTTGCCGTGCCCCGTTCACCCCGAATGAGCACACCCCCTATCTGGGGGCTGACAGCGTTGAGGATGAGCCCCCGTTTCATGCGCTCCTGGCCCACGATGGCTGTAAAGGGAAAAACAGCTCTAGACATCTATGTACTCCGGCATATGTCGGCCCGGCAAATGTTTCCCCGGCAACTGTGCCGCGGCAACTGTGCCACAGTATCTACACTGATATGATTATACTGGAAGCAAGTCGGCAGACAAAGGGGAGCTTGATTACAGTATCTCGCGGTCAACGGCCGTAGCGATTGCTTTCATCTCGGTCACAAGCTTGGCAAATCGCTCAGGTTTCAGCGATTGGGCTCCGTCGGACAAGGCCTCTTCGGGGTGAACGTGCACTTCCACCAGGAGTCCGTCAGCGCCTGCCGCTACACTGGCTCGAGCGGCTGCGGATACGTATTCCCAGCTTCCTGTGGCGTGGCTTGGGTCGGCGATTATTGGTAAATGCGACTTGTGCTTGATGACCGGGATGGCGTTTATGTCGAAGGTGTTTCGAGTAAATCGCTCGAAAGTCCGTATCCCTCTCTCGCACATCATAACCCGCTTATTGCCATGACTTAGCACATATTCGGCACTCATAAGCCATTCTTCTATCAGGCTGCTCATCCCTCGTTTGAGGAGAACTGGGTGTTGGGATTCGCCAACGGCGTGGAGGAGAGCATAGTTTTGCATATTTCGAGCCCCGATTTGGAGAATATCAGCGTATTCACAGACCACCGGTACCAAACCAGGCTCCATCACTTCGGTGACGATAGGCATGCCGGTTTGCTCCCTTGCTTCCGCCAGGTACTCTAAACCCTTGACGCCAAGTCCCTGGAATGAATATGGGGAGGACCTTGGCTTGTACGCTCCTCCGCGGAGCACATGGGCGCCAGCCTCTTTGCAGGCCTGGGCCGTCTCGAGGAGTTGCGAGCGACTTTCCACGGAACAAGGACCGGCCATCAAGATGATTTCTTTGCCTCCAACGACATGATCGCCTATTGGGAAGGTCGTGCCGTTGGGCTTGAAATCTCGACTGGCCAGCTTAAACGGCTGGAGTATTGGTACACACCGTTCGACCCCAGCCATGCGCTCAATCTGATCGATGTCGACGGGCTGCCCATCTCCAATGAGGCCGATGATCGTACGCTCATCTCCTTCCGAAAGATGAACCTTATATCCTGAATCCTCAATTCGAGCGATTACGGCCGAAATCTCGCGCATCGTGGCCTGGGTTTTCATGATTACGATGACCATAGCGATTCCCTCAGAGAACAGCCGCTTCTAAACCGGTGTCAAAATGCGGGCAAGCCAAATCTGTAGTCAAGGCTCGTTTCCTTTAATTATCCGAACGACACTGATCATACCAGGGCGTCTGCCGGCCTGCCAGAGGGAAAACCGGAGTGAATTGCCGGCCGGAGACCATCAGCGGTGGATTCCGCTCAGTCGCTCCCGATTATGGCTCTGGGGTTGGTGCGATATCAACTGGGAAGGCGTAAAAGGGTATGACATCGATAATGGCCAAATATATCTCGATGACGGTCTGGCTACTGGTGAAATAGCCGCTAAGCATCTCCTGGAGCAACGGCGGCAAGACCATTTCCTGATGGAGTTTTGTTATGATGGCACTTTGTTTCTCCGGAAAACCCCAACGACTTGACGACGGAATTCCCAAGCTGAGCTGCTCGGCCGATTCCTCGCCATAGATGTCTGCAAGGGTGGAACTGCTACCCTCAAGAGGTAGTTGAATCCAGGCATCGATAAACGAGCTAGGAGAATCAGCCGTCCCCATTCGCACGGGAATCCGGCGTTCTGGGGCAAGAGCTATCCAGGCCGGATAACCTTCAGTAAACCAATAATCGACAAAGGGGTCGGCTACGGATCTATCTGCGTTGGTTGTTATACCAATGGACGTGAATGATCCGAAATTAGCCGGAGTCGCGAATTCCCCGCTACCGGTCAGATCGGTCAACATACCTGTATTTTCTGCCAAATAGCCGGGAGTGGTGCAAGATGGGCAACTTGGTTTAAACTCGTCGTCAAGACCGGCGATAATGGGTAGGGCGGCTGGTGAAGCGAAGATGATTCCTGTTCTGCCTGCGAGAAATGCGTTTAACGAGCTAATGTCAGTCTGAACGCCTATTGGACTGAACTGATTGATCAATGACCGGTAGAATTCGAGCGCCTCGAGGCAGGCTGGATGGAGAATGGTGATCTCGCCTTTTTCGTCGATTAGCTCGCAGCCGTTGGCGGCCGCGATATGCTCGAAGGTCTGTTGAGTTGATATCAGGTCTGAGTCGGTCGGAACCACTATCCCAGAAACGACGCTGTCTGGCTGGTAGAAGGTTTCCGCTGCGGAAAGGATGGCTTCGTATGAACCAGGAGGATCGAGATCGGCATCCGAAAACCAGTCGGAACGGTATAGGATTAGTCGCTGCCACCCATCACTGGGAATCGCCGGCACTGATCCGCTGTCGTCCTGGTATAGCAGATTCAGGACATCGGTGTCGAAGGTCTCGCGACCTAGACGTTCGAGGGCTTCTGTTGCGGCCGTCTCATCAAGGATGCCGTCAGCTGACCAACCGGCGCTGTATTCGAATGGGTGTACGATAATATCCGGCAGTGTACCTGAAACGACGGCCGTCTGGACGAGGTCCGGTAATAGATCAGGCGCGACTAAAACGAGATCAACATCGATGCCGGATTGATCGACGAAGTCGTCAACCATGTTTGTGAGACGGTCTCCGTGAGAGTCCGGTGATTCATTAATCCAGACGGTCACTACTTCCACTGGATCCGCCAATGGTGCGCTAGCCGGAGATCCCTCGCCACCGGTTTCTGCAGCTCGTTGAACGAGATCTGGATCGACGGTAGGAGTAGGAACCAAGGAGATTAACGGTGTACCAGGAGGTGTAGGGGTGAATGCCACAACGGCCGTCTGGGTTACTAATCGAGGGGGTTCTAGGGCCTCGGAGCCACAGGCGACCAATAGTGACACCAACAAAAGCATATAAATGGCGGTAGTAATTAGGTTTCTGGTTTGTGAGCTCCCCATTTTCTGTCTGATCAAGTGCCAGTACCAAGGGTATTTGAGGTATTGAGTCGGTAGATTACCCTAAGACCGACCAAAGTAAGCCAGGGCTCGATATGGTCAAATATATCTGTATGCTCTTCGATAGTCGATATCAAACCACCGGTGCCAACAACCTGCACATTTTGTTCTCCCCATTCCGATACGATCCTCTTGACCATGCCCTCTACTAAGGCAACATAGCCAAAGATCAGGCCGGATTGCATCGCGTGTACCGTATTTCGGCCGATAGCCGTAGGCGGCGCTTCCAGAGCGACTCGACCAAGCTGGGCAGCTTTGTCGGATAAGGCCGAAGCAGCCAATCCGAGTCCCGGCGCGATAGCGACCCCGACCAGGTCGCCATCGGCTGAAACGACATCGAAGGTCGTCGCCGTTCCCATGTCCACGACGATGACCGGACCGTCGTAAAGATAATGAGCGGCAGCTGTATTCACGATACGATCAGCGCCAACTTCAGCCGGATTGTCTGTCAGGATCCGCACGCCCGTCAAGGTGTCTGAATCAACGACCAGGGCTTCACGTCCCAGATAGCGACGACATACAGCGCTGAATGAGCTGGTGAGGGGCGGCACAACGCTGGATATTATCGCGGCCTCTATCTTGTCTGATACGTCCTCTTCCCACAATAGGGTCTTGATATAAATGCCGTATTCATCTACGGTCTTGTCATGTTCGGTGCGCAGCCGCCATTGTCTTCGCCATTCGCCCCGGTCATACAAACCCAAGGTAATATGCGTGTTGCCTATGTCTATGGCTAGTAACATGAAGATTGATTGTAGCTGACATGATCGCCGCTGTGCAACCAGGACGGGAATCGTTTTACGATTTAGCGTCCATGATGTACACTGGATTTCCCGGTCATCCGCCCTTTAATGCGACTAAACTGCGATAATTTCGAGGTGAGAAATGCCCGATAATCCCCTAATTTTTGACGGACACAATGACACTCTTTTAAACCTGCACCTCAATGAGCAAGGGGGTGGAAGGTCTTTCTTCGTTCGGGACGATCGGGGTCATATTGACCTCCCCCGGGCCTTGGAAGGCGGACTCGGCGGGGGATTTTTCGCCATGTTTGTGCCAACGAAGCGCCTTGAAAACGGACCAGATGCAAAAGGTAGCGATCGTCCCGGTAAAGCAGCGACGGAAGAAATCGACTTTCCCTCAAGCCAGCGTTACGCCCAAGAATTTACTGATACTCTTATCCGGCTACTGTTCGATCTGGAGAAAGCCTCGCAAGGCAAAGTAAAAATAGTCCGGACGACGGCTGAAGTAGCCACTTGTCTGGAGAATGGCGTCCACGCTGCCGTAATGCATTTCGAGGGAGCTGAAGTTATCGACCTAGAGCTGGAGAACCTAAATGGATACTACGACCAAGGGCTAAGGTCGCTGGGCATCACCTGGAGCCGGTCGAATGGTTTTGGTTATGGTGTGCCATTCGAATTCGACCGGTCGCCAGATACAGGTCCAGGATTAACAACCGCTGGCAAGCATTTGGTGAAAGAATGCAACCGGCTCGGCATCATGATAGATCTGTCCCACTTAAATGAGAAGGGTTTTTGGGACGTCGCCTCGATCACCGAATCCCCGCTAGTGGCAACCCACTCAGCGGCGTATAGAATTTGTCCCTCGACCCGAAACCTCACGGATAAGCAGATCGACGCCATTGGTGAGTCAGACGGTATTATCGGGATAAACTTTCATGTGGGTTTTATTCGCTCTGATGGGAAAGAGGATTCAGACACACCCATAGACGATATCGTTAGGCACGCTGTATATGTGGCCAACCGGATCGGAGTCGATCATGTCGCCCTCGGTTCTGATTTCGATGGTGCGACCATGCCGGATGAACTTGGAGACGCCAGCGGCCTTCCGAAATTGATATTGGCTCTGCGCAGAGGCGGCTTTAACGACCAGGAGATCGGCAAAATAGCACACAAAAACTGGCTACGCGTGTTGGACCAGTCTTGGAAACAATAGATGGGCGGATTCTTTTTAAGCGCCCGAGGAAAGAAGTTGATTACCGCCGATCACTTGTCGTCGTGATTCATTGAGTCTGGGCAAAGATTCTTTTTAGAAGTGACAATGTATCCATAATGGTGGTCCAAATAGCTCTCGGAATCTAATTGAATAGCTATGTAACCCCAAGCCGGAATTAGAGGTATAAATGGGCGAGTCGCTAAGTGCTTTATTAATCACTTCACTGTGCGTACAATTCGCCTATTCTTAAAATACTCTTGTACCAGATGGGCGTAGTAATTCGATATTGGACACTACTTGGAGAACTGAAATGAGAGCATCGGTCCACCAGGGCAAATCGCTTGACTTACGCAATCGTATTGTAGGCATCGATCAAAAGGTTCCCTTGCTTGACGGCAGCCTGGTTCCGTACATATATCTTGACAATGCCGCCAGCACGCCACCTCTGCGAGACGTGACAAATACCATCGAGAGGTTTATGCCCTATTATTCAAGCGTGCATCGAGGAACTGGTTTCAAGTCGAGGGTGAGCACTGTTGCCTATGATCAGGCCCATAAGATCGTTGCTGAATTCGTCGGCGCTAACCTTGAGACGAACACGGTTATATTCGGCAAGAACGCAACCGAGGCGATCAATAAGCTATCGCACCGGCTGCCAATGGACGATGATGCGATTATTCTGGTGACGCAGATGGAGCACCATTCGAATGATCTACCCTGGCGACGAAGAGCTAAGGTAGTTCACGTCAAGGTTACAAAAGATGGCAACCTCGATGAAGATGATTTCGACAAGCAGTTGTCTTATTTTGCCGGCCGAATTGCCTTGGTTGCCGTTACCGGCGCATCTAATGTAAGTGGTTATATCCAGCCGATCCACCGGCTGGCACAGAAAGCGCATGCGGTTGGGGCCAAGATCCTGGTGGACGCCGCTCAGCTCGCCCCGCATCGAAAGATTGATATGCTGGATGACGATAATCCTGGGCATCTTGATTTTGTAGCTTTGTCTGCCCATAAGATGTATGCGCCTTACGGTACGGGTGCATTGGTGGGACTGAAGGAAGTCTTTCTAAGTGACGGGCCTGAGTATCCCGGAGGTGGGACCGTTGATGTTGTGACACTAGACGAGGTTCACTGGGCTGGGATGCCCGATCGCGACGAGGCGGGTAGTCCAAATGTCGTCGGGGCGATCGCCATGGCCGCGGCCGCTAAAACGCTCATGGAAATTGGCATGGAAAACATTGCCGAACACGAGGAGAGACTTATCGCCTATACACTTGAGAGACTTACCAGCCTGGCAGGTGTTCGCGTTTACGGAGAGACTGACCCGGCGAGAGCCTCGGTGAAGGTTGGCGCCATACCATTCAATCTAGATGATGTTTCTCACTTCCTAGTGGCTGCTATCCTGGGATACGAAGGCGGTGTAGGAGTCCGCAGTGGCTGTTTCTGCGCCCACCCATATGTCGTCCATCTACTCGACCTCGATGAAGACGACTCAGAAAGCTGGCGTGGACAGATACTAATGGGCAACAAATCGGATATGCCAGGGATGGTTCGTGCAAGTTTCGGCTGTTACAACAATACAGAGGACATCGACCGCCTTATAGAAATGTTAGAACGAATATCTGCCAATGATTACCAGGGAAAATACAGACTCGTTCCAAGTACCGGTGAGTACATACCGGAAGGTTTTGTAGAACCCCTTGAGAGCCACTTTCTGCTGGCGTAGAAAGCACGTTTAATATAACGGTTCGCTCCTTGCCGTTACAGATGAGGACAAGCCGCGTCGCTGGCAGACACGATTGATCTAGCCCGGTACGATCTTCATTTCTGACAATGTATACCCCATCATGCAGATGCCTGGTTAGCAACAATTAGGATTGCAAATATTCTTTCGGTTCCTAGGAAGTCAATTCTAGGTTTCAGAGATCAGTCTGAGTGATTTTTCGACTAGATACGGATTAATCGCGCAGAGACGAGTCAATTGTAAGGTCTCTTTATGAGGACAATGGATCGATGAGTGAACGGTTAAAAGAAGTCTATTCTCGACTATCCGAGAGATATGCCAGTGGTGACATTCCCTGGGATGATCCCTTACCTCCTCCTGAAGTTCTAGATTTCGTGTCTTCATTAGAGGTTGGTCGAGCCCTGGATCTAGGTTGCGGTTATGGAAGGGCGTCAATTTATTTAGCCACACAGGGCTGGGCCGTGGACGGGGTTGATTTTGTTGAACAAGCACTTGAGGTGGCACAGTACCGGAGTAAAGAAGCTGGCGTATCAGTCCATTTCCACTTGGCCTTGATCACCGACCTTGACTTCCTTAACGGACCATATAATTTCGCTCTCGATGTCGGCTGCGGCCATGCTCTGGATGACGAAGGCTTGCGTCTTTATAAGGAACAGCTTTGCCGGTTGCTCGCCCCCGGGGGTTATTTCATGCTTTTTGCGCGTATGAAGGAGGAGGCTCAGCACGACGATGGCGAAAGCCCATCAGGCCTTTATGAAGATAAGCTGCTGGCCGTATTTGAAGAAGGATTTACTTTAACTTGGGCCGAACACAGTGAGACCTTTTTGGCTGACGGTTCATCGTGGCCATCAGCATGGTTCCGATTCCGGCGCAAATAAACGATATCACTCTCAATCGAGCTCTTCTATATCCTTACCCTTGTTGCATTAAAGAATCTATCGCCTGTTGAAAAGCCTCAAACGGCTGGGCGCCCGTCAGCCCGTAACCATTGATGAAGAAGGACGGAGTCCCAGTAACGCCCAGGGCAACACCTTCTTGGAGATCGGCGATTACAGCGGCTTCGTGCTGATTGCTGTTTAGACACTCACTGAAAGCATCCGCGTCCAGATCCAATTCCCCAGCATAGCCTGTGAACACCTCAACTGGATCCGTGATTCCCCACTCTTGCTGCCGGTTAAAGATGATGTCGTGCATTTCGAGGAATGCCCCCTGATCCATAGCGCAGCGGGCTGCTTCGGACGCCTGCAGGGCCTGGGGGTGGATCTGGGTCAACGGGAAATCTTTAAAGACATACTGCACTATCCCGGTGTCTACGTATTGATCCACGATTTGGGGATAGGTCTGTTGAAAATGCCGGCTACAGTAAGGGCACTGAAAATCAGTGTACTCAATGATCGTAATAGGCGCGTCCGGGTCACCGATTGAGAAAGCGTTTTCAATCGAGATATCGACAGGGCCGGGAGCCGCTTGCTCCGGAGGTGGGGCGAACGCCTCCGCGAGACGCCCCTCCTCGGCGAGCGAGACGGCAGCGACAAAATGCTCCATAGGACGGGCCCCGTTAAGTGGGTAGCCGTCGACGAAGAAATGGGGTGTGCCGGACACACCCAGTGAACGACCTTCTTGAACGTTCGCCTCGATCGCAAAATCATGTCGACCGCTGTCCATGCAGCTGTCAAATGATTCTTCATCCAATCCGAGCGTAGCCGCATAATTAATGAACAAATCCTTGGCGCCATCACCCTGACCTGCCCATTCACCCTGATTGGCGAATAACACATCATGCATTTCCCAGTAGCTTTCTTGTTCACTGGCGCAACGAGATGCGACGGCGGCCGTCCGCGCATCGGGGTGAATCTGATCCAGTGGAAAATCTTTGAGGATATAGTAAACACGACCTGTATCTACCATATCTCGAACTATCTGGGGCATGGTTTCGAGAGAATGGCTCGAGCAATACGGGCATTGGTAGTCAGTAAATTCCACGATCGTCACCAATGCATTTGGATCACCCATCGCCCCAGCGAAACCTTCTGTGAAAACGGCAGGCGTCGGCGCCGCGCTCGGAGGTGGTTGACTCGGTGGGGGTTGGGAGTCGGTGATGACCATCTGTCCGCCCTCTTTCATGGCCAGTATGGCCGCATTGAATACGGTCAGAGGCTGGGCGCCGACTAGCAACTCGCCGTTTACCACGAAAGTTGGAGTACCGGTTATACCAAGAGCCGATCCCATACTAAGATCGGAATCTATCTCCGACTCGTAGCGATAGTCGGCAAGGCAGCTGTTGTAGGATGCCAGCTCCAAGCCTATATTCTCTGCATAGCGCATAAAGGTGTCGTCATAATTTTGATTCGACCACTCGCCCGGATTCTGAAAGAGAGCGTCGTGCATGGACCAGTAATTGGCAGCTCCCTGCTCGCCCGCACAGCGGGCTGCGTTCGCCGCCGCGGCCGCCTGGGGGTGAGAGTTTACCAGAGGAAAATCATAATAGACCAGAACGGCTTCACCATCGGCAATCTCGTTGTCCTCTAGTGATGGAAGCGTTTGATTGTAAAAACGCGCACAAAATGGGCATTGGAAGTCGGAAAACTCCTGCATCAGAACCGGCGCCGCCGGATCCCCGCGGAATGGGTGACCATCTGTTGTAAATCCGACTGTCAGACCGCTAATATCGGTCTCTACAGAACTGGTATCGATGTCAAACAGCGCTGCACCTTGAGAGCCAATCTCTAAATCAGACGCGGGTACTCCTTCATTATCTTGTTGCTCTTCACCTTGTCCGGTAGGTTTATCTTGAGAACTAGTCTCAGAATTACTGCTGGCGCTCGATTCCGCAGAGTCTCCTGATGATTCTCTATTATCAGGGACTGTTGGATTTGTCTGACCTTCAGACTCTGCAAGGTCGTCTGAGGTTGATGAGTTGCAGGCCACGAGAATGCCGATCAAACTTATGACCACGAAAAGTAGGAACAAGCGCTGGCGCCTGATTAGTGTCTCTTTCATATTCTTCTCCGAGTCATTCAAATCCGCCGCTAACTGATAAGGAAAGGGTTGGAGACAAGTGCTCCCGCATTTCTGGCGTATCTCATGCGGTTTAGCGATGCCGGCGACGCCGGTTTGGGCCACTTACCTCATGAGGGGAGATTTACACGAGCGTTTAGCTCTGGAATTCGTAGTGAAATTGCGGAATAAATGACATGGGAACCGATTATGTCACAGTCAACTTATCCCGCAAATTTAATATAGACTCTGCGCGTCGGTTCTTATGGCGTTCTAACTTGCTGAAAACCCGATATACACTTGACATAAACTTTCTACCACTCGTCACCCCCTATCGTTTGTGCTAGACTTCTTTGTTTGGTGATTTCAATATCTAATTCTCATTATCTGTAACGAATGATCCGGGGAAGATACTGTCGTTGAGGAAAGGGGTTAGCCTGTCGTCAGCCAATTTTGATCATTTATGAACGAAGATCGATCGCAACAAAGATGACGAAATCGCTGAAGGTCCTTCTAGTGAGTCTGGTAATTGCCATGATTTGGCCGGCATTTTTGTTGGCACAAGGGCGAAACGGGATTACCGAACCGGCCGAAGAGGACACTATATCAGGTATTGTCATTATTTCCGGTACGGCGGTCGATCCGAATTTCTTGCGCTATGAGTTGGCATTTAGGCACTCAGCGAATCGTGATTGGATCGTATTCGCACAAGGAGATCGATCTGTTGTCGAAGGCACACTGGCCGTTTGGGATACGACTGTTGGACGGGAAACTGTACCGGTTTTTCCTGATGGCACCTACCAGCTTCGCCTCAGAGTTGTTCGAGCAGACTACAACTATGATGAGTACTTTGCAACCAATATTATCGTATCCAACGATGAGCCGACGCCTACGCCTACGGCCACAATAAGCGAGGTTTTACCTACCCTTGCAGTTGGCGATTCTTTGGTAGGCACGTCTCAGCCGGCTGGCGGTCCGCTGCCTTCTCTAACGCCGTTTCCAACTCCTCTACCGAGGGCAACACCGGTTGACTCCATATCTCGGTCAGGGGAAGCGAATGAACAGGCTGATGATGAAGATAATGGTGGTGTCCTTAACCAGATAACCTCCGTCGACACCAGCAGTTTCGGACGAGCTTTCTGGCGCGGTGTGACTTTGGTCGCTCTGGCTTTTGCCGCTTTAGCGATCTATTTATTGTTTCGAGGTGCTTTCCGACGCCTTTGGAGAACGCTGCAATCGAAGTTGTTCCATTAATACATGTCTTACTTAACAAAGTTAGCCGAGAGAGTTCGAGGCCGGTTGAAATACCTATTCAGCTCAGAACTATCCCGCGCACAAACAGGAGCGACGGACGATATCGGACAGAGTGATGCATTGCAGAAGAAACTAATTATTGGTTTGGGGAACCCCGGACGTCAATACGCGAAAAACCGCCACAATATTGGATTCATGGTTATCGACAGGTTAGCCCAGAAGTATGAGATTGGAATAAGTCGCAAGAAGCACAATGCCTACCTCGGAACCGGTAGGATAGGGGACCGTTTGGTTGTCCTCGCGAAACCGCAGACGTACGTGAATCGTAGCGGTGACTCCGCCGTCCGGCTCAGCAACTTTTATGACATCCAACCAGCAGACATCTTGGTCATTTACGACGAGATTGACCTGCCTATTGGAACATTGCGTATTAGGGAGCGAGGTGGATCTGGCGGTCACAATGGCATGAAGTCAGTAATTAGTCGGATAGGGCAGGATTTCCCACGAATGCGATTGGGTGTCGACCGGCCTCCCGGAAGAATGGACCCTTCCACCTATGTTCTCAGGGATTTTGAGGCCGATGAGTGGCTTATTGTAGATGAAATGATCAGCGAGGCTCTCGCTGCGATTGAAATGATATTCTCAGATGGCCTCGATCTGGCAATGACCCACTTTAATGGGACTGCCACTTCTAACCAATAAACTGAAAACAACATTCGCTTTTTTGGTCAAACCCTTCTAGACGGTGAGATGAGACATCCACGGATAGTACGCCATGCAAATTGATTGGTTACTCAGAATATGAATATTTCCGGCATCCTCGAGGCTTTTGATCAGCTTCCTGGCTTCAAAAGCTTACTGTCCGAGGTTACTGCGGGATCAGTAGCCGAACCCCTAGGCCTTCCACCCAGCGTTCGACCTCCCACTCTAGCTCGCCTCTTCATGAGCACCCGGCGAACCATGCTGCTGATTAGTGGAAGAGTCGAATCAGTTCCTACCTGGATGCAAGCCCTTGAATCCTGGCTACCTCCCGGTGTAAATCTAGCTCGCTTCCCAGAGCCTACCCCACTCCCTTATGAGCGGGGACCATGGAGCAACATATCTAGAAACGGGCGGCTGTCCGTTCTCACCCAGCTGATGAAGGGGCAACATCCCATGCTCCCGCATCCGGAATCCCCCCTACTTGTAGTGACCTCCGCGCGAGCACTACTGCACCATACGCTTCCCAGGAGGAGGTTCGTCTCGGCCACAAGGTTGCTGCGACCTAATCAGATCGTCGATCTTGAAAAGTTGGAGCGGGCTTGGCTAAGCGCCGGCTACGAACCGGTAAGCGTCGTGGAGTCAGTCGGTCAATTTAGCCGGCGTGGAGGTATTATCGATATTTTCCCGGTCGGCGTAGAGCGACCTGTCCGTCTCGAGTTATTCGGCGATGAGATTGAAACGATTCGAGAATTCGATCCATCTACGCAGCGCTCTCTTGCTGCGGATGATACTGTCGCTCTTAGCATTGTTGTCCCGCCTGCGCGAGAAGTGTTGCCTACCGACGCCGTTTCTTTCGGAATTAAGCATGAGAGGGATCTTGAGTTAAGTAACGAAAGCGAACTTCCTAGCTGGCGTGACGATATTCCAATGCTCGCTTCGGGAGTTCCAACGCCGCATCTGGAGTTCTATTTGCCCGTCATATACTCACAACCTTCGTCCCTGCTTGACTATCTACCTGATGGTACTCCTATCGTGATTGATGATTGTGGCGAGCTTGAAGCGTCAGTTGCGGATGTGCACCAACATGCCGGGCAGGTATCTCAGGAGCACCTGGATCTTCCGCTGGATTACCCCTCTCCGCTCATTGAATGGAAGGATTTAATCATGCAATTAGGTAGTCGTACGGTGATTGAACTAGGCGAAGGCAGAGAAAAGGAGCGGCAGGTCGAGGGCGCTTTGGCGAATTCCTTCAGACCTGGTCCAAAGCTCGGCGGGCAGGTTCGGCCGTTCCTCGTGGAGTTGCGAAAGGCGCAAGCTCATCAAGAGCGGACAGTGGTCGTGAGTCGCCAGGCACACCGGCTTGCCGAACTCTGGCGGAAGGATTCAGACGATGCAAGCGCACTTTCAACCAGTAGCCATATTACACCGGTAGATTCTTTACCGGAAATGCCGTCTCGAGGAAGCACCACCTTTGTGCAAGGAAGTTTGGCAGGCGGATTCACGCTTGAAAACCTCGATACTGCCGATACAGAATCTTCTTCTAACGGTTTCTTATTAAACTTCCTGACTGATGCCGAAGTATTCGGCTGGAGCCGCCCAGTTCCGCGTCGAACAAGCCGGCCAAGGAAGGTCGCTCCCGAAAACTATTTTGCAGACATTAATCCAGGTGACTTTGTCGTCCACCTTGAGTTTGGTATTGGACGCTTCATCGGCCTGGTAATTCGATCCATCGGTGGCATGCAGCGCGAATATCTCCAGGTCAATTATAAGAACAGCGACGTCCTCTATGTACCCGTACACCATGCTGATCGTCTGAGCAAATGGATCGGCACTGATGATAGGATTCCAGTCTTTCATCGCTTAGGTGAAAAGACATGGAGACGCACCAAGGCTAAAGCTCAGAAAGCGGTAGATGAACTAGCCGAAGATTTGCTGGATCTTTATGCTGTACGAGAGACAGTTCGTGGATATGGCTTTTCACCAGACACGCCATGGCAAGGCGAATTGGAGGCTAGCTTCCCATATAGAGAGACTGAAGACCAGATGAGAGCCATCGCCGAAGTAAAGGCGGATATGGAGAGGCCTTTCCCGATGGACCGACTGATATGTGGCGATGTCGGTTACGGGAAAACTGAAGTAGCTCTCAGAGGCGCGTTCAAGGTAGTCATGGATGGCAAACAAGTCGCAATACTTGTGCCTACCACTGTTCTAGCCCAGCAGCATTACAATACCTTCAGAGAACGACTAAAGACGTTCCCAGTAAACGTCGAGATGCTTTCGAGGTTTAGAACCCAAGCCAGACAGGAAAAAATTGTAAGAGAGCTTAGCGATGGGAAGGTCGACGTAGTCATAGGCACCCATAGATTGTTCTCAGCTGACGTGATCTTTCACGATCTCGGATTACTGATAATAGACGAGGAACAACGATTTGGTGTGGCGCATAAGGAGAAGCTCAAACAATTGCGAACCGAGGTGGATGTACTCACGATGACCGCGACACCCATTCCGCGTACGCTCTATATGAGTCTGGCGGGTGTCCGAGACATCAGCCATATCGATACAGCTCCTGAGGATAGGTTACCGGTTCAGACGTACGTGGGCGAGGCCGAAGATGCCCTGATGAGGCGAGCTATCCTTCGCGAAATTGACCGGAACGGTCAGGTATTTTTCGTACACAATCGGGTTCAGACCATTAAACAGATGGTACTTAAGCTTTCGGGTCTGGTTCCCGAGGCTGTGATAGCGATAGGTCACGGTCAGATGAGTGAGAGAGAGCTCGAAGACGTGATGCTCCGCTTCGTCGAAGGTGAAATCGATGTACTGGTGAGCACGTCGATCATCGAGAGTGGTCTCGATATTCCTAATGCCAATACCCTGATCGTCGACCAGGCTGACCAATTTGGCCTCGCTCAACTTTACCAATTACGCGGACGAGTTGGAAGGGGCGTTCGCAGGGCATACGCCTATTTCTTTCACCGGCAATGGCACCGATTATCGGCTGATGCTCGTGCCCGACTAGATATTATTTCATCTCAGACGGATCTTGGCGCTGGTTACAGCATTGCGATGCGAGATCTTGAGATAAGAGGGGCAGGCGATCTGCTTGGCGCCAAACAAAGCGGCCATATCGCCGCCGTTGGCTTTGACCTCTATACGCGGTTGCTGTCTCAGGCTGTCAAGCGGCGAAGAGCCGAGGCAAACGGCAGGAAAATGCCTATTGAGCTCCCAGAAGCCGTTCTCATAGATCTGCCCATCGCCGCCTATATTCCAACCAATTATGTTCCAGATACTTCACTCCGCCTTCGACTTTATAGGCGAATGGCGGTTCTCGAGTCCCTTGAGGATATTGACAATATCGCCGAAGAACTCGCCGACAGATTCGGCACGATACCAGATCCAGTCGACAATCTGCTCTTCCAGCTTCGCATAAAGACTCTAGCAACCGCGGCGGGTGTATCAGCTGTTGCCACCGAGGTTGGACAGTTGCAGATTCGACTGCCCGAGCAAAATGGATCAAATCGCATCCGTCTCCAAGGCTCTTTAGGAGATAAGGTACGGGTTAGTCGGAAGGCGATCTGGCTCGGACGCGATCTAGAGGAAAGGGAGTGGAGGATACTCCTGGTGCAAATACTGGAGAAATTAGGTTCTATCGAGCTGGTGCCTGTTGTGTGAATGTCTTTACGCATCATGCGAACAGGTACAGCTATGGTATCGAATTGGTGGTCTAGGTTCTTGCTAACTAGTACATCTGGATTGATTGCTTGATCCGGCGGTGGCAGGATATAATCTTTCTATGAAGGTCCAGTTCTTCGACAATCCTACGCGGGGGCCAGTGCCAAGAGAAGATGTACGGTTCAATCGCTTGGGCCTCTATATGTATGATGACGGTCAAAGGGTAGCTGTTGGCTTTGACGTTACTCCTTTCCGAGAGCGACCAAACATAGAAGTATCGTTGAGGAACGAAGAAGGAAAAGAAGCTGCCTCGCTAAATGTCATAGAGGCGAATCAATCGAATTTCAATCTGACAATGCATATAAGAGATGATTCGGCGTCAAATCAGTATGAAGTGAAGGCCATCCTGTATTATACTTCCCAGGATAACGGTGACCGGATGGTCGTTGATAGTGTGATTAAGACGTTGGACGTCAGCCAAGTTGGCGAACAATGAACGAAACAGGCATCATCGGTTTCGTAAATGCGGCGCGTAGTAGTGCGTATTCATTGGCACAGATTTCATCATCAATCCTATTTGGTCAATCAGCGAAAGAGCAATGGTAAAAGAAACAAACGTTGGCAAGACCATTGGAAAATACGTTATCGTAGAAGGCCTCGGCCGTGGCGGAATGGCTGAGGTATATCTCGCCTATCAAGAATCCTTGGACCGTTATGCCGCTATCAAGTTGATGCACACGTTCCTGGCGGACGAGCAAGATTTCTTGACCCGGTTTCAGAGAGAAGCACGGTCGATGGCTTCGCTCAACCATCGCAACATCGTGGGCGTGTATGACTTCGATGTCCAGGATGGTGTTTATTATATCGTCATGGAATACGTGCCGGGTGGTTCGCTAAAGCAGCGACTGGAATCCCTGGCTGAAAAAGGGGATAAACTACCGTTATCGGAGTCGACCAGGGTAGCGCTTGAAATAGCCGATGCCTTGTCCTATGCTCATGGTCGCGGCATGGTTCACCGCGACATCAAACCAGCCAATATAATGATTAATGAGGAAGGGCATGTCGTCTTAACTGATTTCGGCATCGCTAAGATCCTCAGCGGCCCTTCATTTACCGCCACTGGAGCCATGATTGGTACGCCGGCCTACATGTCTCCTGAGCAAGGCCTAGGCCAGCCAGGAGATGAGAGAAGTGATCTCTATGCTCTCGGCGTATTGTTTTATCAGATGGCTACTGGTCGTCTTCCTTATGACGCCGATACGCCATTGGCGGTAATCATGAAGCATGTAAATGAGCCGATACCGCTGCCGAGCGCAAGCGTCGATGGTCTACCGAGGGAAATTCAGGCTGTAATAGTAAAGTCCTTGGCAAAGGATCCAGACGAACGCTATCAAACTGGTGACGACTTTGCCAACGATCTGACAGCGGCTGCCTCTACCAGTAATCTGGCAGTAGCCGCAGGCCTATCGATGGCCTTTCTCAAAGATAGGCCTACGCCACCTCCACCGCCACCTTCGGCCAAGGTCGACACCGTCGCCCCGATTGCGGCCACTGCCCTAGCGCCACAAGCCACGGTGATGGGCGGCGCGGCAGAGACCAGACTGGCCACACCCGATATCATAGAGAAGACCGAGATAGCCGCGCCGGTAGCTCCGACCCCACCCAAAGAACGGAGTCGATGGTGGATATTCCTGCTGGTCATTGTGGCCCTAATTGGCATTGGTGGCATCGCAGGCGGCATATTCGCATTTGGATCATTGGGTGATGAAGAGCCTACGCCGGTTCCGACCGCTGCGGTAGTCGCAGTGGTTGTTGAGCCAACGGCAACCAGTTCGGTTGAACCAACCGCAACAGAGGAGATTCCTACTGTTGATATCGTCGGCATGGCCGTGGATAGCCTGGCGGCGACGTTAACGGCCCAACCAACCTTAACATTGTTACCGACAGATACGCCGGCCCCAACCTTCACACGAACACCTGACGCAACTGGGACATTCATGGCCTCCTGCGAAGAAGATGTAGAGCTTGTTGAGAGCTTTACCTATAACGGTCCAAATTCAAACGCTCCAACGGGATCAAACTTTCCAATGACGTGGGTTATAGAAAACAGCGGGACGTGCATACTCGAGGAGGGGCTTGAGTGGAGATACCTTGGAGGTGAGTCGTTTGGTGATCCAGACCCCGTACTCCTTGAAACCGATTTGGCGAGTGGCGAGCAGGCAACGTTATCCACAAGGTTCGTCGCGCCATCTCGAGCTGGTACCTACGCGAGTACTTGGCAACTTGCTGACGAAGATGGGAATCAGGTTGGTATTGGCCAGACTTTCGATGTTAGCGTCTTTGTACCAGTCACACCAACACCACGTCCAACAAATACGCCGGCATCAAGTCCAACTCCGGCTCAGGCCCTCGGATACAATCTGGGCGTATTTGGCTGCGAATATGTTGGAGCTGATTGGCAATGCACTATGCAGATCACCACTTATGGTGGCACAGGTCAATATGTTGTTGCAATTGACGACGCTGAGCCACCGGTACAGTATGAGGGAAGCGGTCCTTTCTTCCATCCCATTCTCTCGCGCAGGTGTAATGCCTGGAACCATACGATTACGATCCGTGATAGCGGGAGTGGGCAGACGATCTCAGAAGCTCAGTGGATCGATCCAAATATCTACTTTGAAGGTGGTTGCATCGAGCAATAGTTCTCCAGCAAGGGATATAGATAGCTTCCAATGTTTGCGGAAATCCAGTTCACCCCAATAAGAATCGAAGCCGTCCTGGCAGATTACACCATCCGCGGCGAATTGCGTTCCAGGGGGAATATCGCGATCTTCCTCAACGATCGCAACTACCCAACATTTTCCCTCTTTGATTGTGAGCTCTATCCACTGGCAGCAGATCGCAGAGTCGAAACCGTTCGACAAGACCTTATCACGATCGAGAAGAGGGAGGTGATCGCGGTATCTGTTCTAGATGAGCGTGCATTAGAGAATGCCCAGCTCACTGTGTCCAAGAGAAAGGTGATAGTCTATAGTGGACGATTCGCGATTCATGGTTTGCTCCATGTGCCTGCCGACGCCCCCGATGAGGATGTATTAGACGAGAAAAGAGACTTCTTCGGAATTACAGAGGGATCAATCTATCCGCTGGCGCCGGTCGGAACAAATCCGTTCACTAGCTCACCCCTCATTCTTGTCAATCGACAGACTATTCAGGCCTACAGTGTCCATGCATCCTAAATCAAGCCTGCTAGAATCCGCCCGCTCCTAAGAAATACGGTCTCTGGCCGCGCGTTCTATTTTTCAGCTAACTGCTCTAGTTTCCTCTTTGTCTCTCGCCAACTGGAATCGAACAATCCAAGCTGTCCTTGAATACGCTTAGGTTTCTCACCGCTTCGATATGATCTCAGAGCGAACACCCAGCGCAAGTTCTCGAAAGAGAGGCTGCCTTGTTCAAGACCGATTTCATCGGCCACGTTCGACAAAACGTATTCGAGATTCCGTGCTGTGCAGGTAAAAAGAGTGTCAGCTGGTTGGTACTGCTCTTGATACTCGTCGAGCGTATGTAGCCAACTGGGATCAAGCGGAAGTCTTCTTTCCTTAAACAGACGCTCCTTTGAATTGCTGTAGGGAATGAACAGAATCGGTGATTCCGGGTTGTCGCGCACGATGTGGTAGAGGACGATTCGCATTGCCTCCTGCTTCTTAATTCCAGTCTGGAGCAGCAACGTAAGGAGCAGGTGGGGTCGTGCATCGGGCTTCTGTTCCCCATAACCTTTCATGATACCCTTTGTGACAGATAGCGCCTGGTCAAGCTCGCTGTCGCTCGGCAACTCAGGTAGAGGGCTGGTTACACTGATCTGGATTACGGCATCTGCCGGATTATCGAGACGAGCACCTTTCTCAACCACATAGTCAAAGAAATGCTTCAGCGAAGTTACTCTACGGGCATATGACTTGCGGCTGCAGGGCACGCCTCGATCATGGAGAAGCCAGTTCAAGAAATCGTTTAGATTGTTTGTGCCAATGGCACCTACCGGTTGACCAATACCAATGTAATTACCCAGCAGACGAATATCACTCAAGAAGGCTTTCTGTGTATTCTCGCTTAAAGGTAATCCTGTATTACGATTTACCGCTTCTCTTTCTAAGAAACGGTGATAGCCGTCAAGAGCTGCCTTAATCGATGCATCCTGGGGTAGGGGCGGTGATTCATCTGTTGAAGGTGTAATATCTGGAAAAAGTGGATTCTGCCATGAACTATCCATCAGAACCTCCTTCAAAGGCTCATTCTATTTCGCATAGATATCACTAAGCATAGCGAACAGAACAGGCCTTGTCAAGTTTCAAGAGAATGGATTGCTGTTACTGGCTCTCGGAGGCTCCTGTGTCAACTGCGATAGCCGACAAAGTGGTTTTGATCTAAACCTGACTACCCGGAAGGTACACGGAATCCAAGGGCGGGATCACCGAGCAAGTTGAAGGTGTGGATAACATCGCTCAAGAAATCGTCACTGGAGCCGGCTAACTTCGCCATCTGTAATGCCTCGCCCAGTGTAGCGGCCTCACCCGACAGTAATCGGCTAAAAAAGACCTCGGCTAAGGGTAACTGTTGGCTCGTAAGAGAGCGTCCAGAAGGGGCTATTGCCGCTACGACACCACCGTCCTCGGCCCAAATCAGTGTCTCGGCCAAAGCATCTACATCTGGGTGATTGAAATACCCATTTAGGCAGGTGAATGTAGTAAAGATGGGTAATCTCTCGCCGTTTATCAATATCTCGGCATCTTCGGCTTGGAAAACACGCTCATCGCCCCAAACTTCCACACTTCCATGCCCGACGTAGTTAAGAATGCCAACTCCCTGATTGAGGGCGCTGACTATGGCATCATGAACGTTTTCATCTTCGGTCATATAAAGTTTCTGGGTTTGGTAGCCGATATCCACAAGATCGTCCGCAAGATTATCGGATGCTTCATCGAAAGCTGGTTCATCGTCCGCCACAAGAAGGGCTCTGTCTAGCCATTCTGAATCGACCGAACGTTCATATGCCAATGTCTTTTCAACCATCGTGCTCAGCTGCTCTGCTGACTGAGCTGGGAAACGACCGAGGGCTATGGCAGGTGCGAGCACGTTCTCATCGAACAAAGTGAACCAGGTGTCGCTGGCGACGTATCCCGCGTACTCGGTGTAGACCAGGTATGTCGGAAGCAGATTCTTGTTTTTTCCATCCGTGTAATCATGGATATCATAGGATGCGTCTCCGACGAGGAGGGCGAACTTGGGCGAAGGATCCCAGTGCTCCGTGGCATAGCGAAGAAAATCCCGCAAAGCTTCAGGAGTCGCACGGCCATGTCCGAACTCATCAAAGATTTGTCCTGCCTGGAGTGCTTCAACCTCCAGACCTTGGCTCCGCCGGAAATCTAGCAAGGGCTGAAGCGACTCACTAAATCCCTCTTCGTCTGCGACGATGGCGACGTAATCGGCTCCCCGACCAGAATCAGTTAACGGCTGCCGTTGCGGTACCAGGCTTATCTCAGGCAGGACAACACCATCCGGGTTCAATATCAGATATCTACTTTCTTGTCCGTTGCCCGAGAAAATCAGCTCGCTTCCTTTAACCTCTACGTCTTTAAGAGCGACAGGCCTATCCTCTTGAGTGATGTCGAAAACCAGGGTTTTGTCATCAACACCCGAGGCTTTCATGTTTTGACTACCACTCTCAAAGGAAAGGGCGCCGTCATCGACTTCAAGGTTAGCTTCATATGCCAGTTCTATCCAATCTATGTAGAGTGCTTCTCCGGCTGCGCCCGTGTCGCCGGGAGCGGTTATCCTTAAAATATTCCCCTCATCGCTTAGGATGCCGTCCGGTATCTCAAGAGTGATCGTCTCCTGTTTGATACCGTCCCAGAAGTGATCTGCTAGTGGATGACCGTTAAGGGCGAGCTCAATGTGATGGTCTGGATCGTTGCTGGCCTGGTTATTTGACCAAATCCTGACGACCAGTACCCCGGGTCCGCCGGTTGGATGGATGTCGTCAAGCGGAACGTCAAGGCTGCTTGGTGCAAAGAGAAGCTTCCCTAGCCAGACATCATCTCCACTGGCCTGGGCCAGAAAGATCTCGTTCTCTTCCCAGCGCTTGGTTACCTTACCAACTTCAGATATTGGACCAGTCGGTGCAGCTCCTCTTCGCTCCATCGATTCGCCCTGTCCTGGACCTAGCCAGTATACAGCAGGGGAGTCTAAGGAATCAGTGATTACCTGTGCAAAGAAATAGAGCTTCGCCTCCCTTCCGTCTCCGCTAACGTAGAAGGGCACCGGCTTGCCGTCACGGGTAACGAAAAGGGAGTCTGGAGATACGACATCGATCGGTAGGTAGCTCTCGTCCAACTGCTCCGCGCTTATGGCCACGATGCCAGACTCTGTCACGCTGATTCGTAATGCTTCAGGAACCTCTCCAAGGGGCAGAGGCTCGATGGTATGCTCATCCCTATTGGCCAGACGGCTCCCGAAAAAGGCGTAAGCAGCTGCCGAGAAGAAGATGAGAGTCAGGATAGCCAGACCGACCAGAACAATGCTTCTTTGTTTACTCATTATCGTGGGCAGCTGCCCGTGGTTTCAGCATTATCCAAACGGCGATACCACCGCCCAAAGCCAGTAATAGAGCGGCGACTAAAATGATCAGCGCCAGAGTGGATGTACTCGCTGATGCTCTCTCACTTACGATAGCTGAATTGTCTGTTTCGATCGACCGTGGATTGTCGCTACCAATGCTCTGGGCACTGATTTCGGATGGGGATTGCTCGCCAACAACGTTGGGAGAAGGGTCCTGAAGGTTCTCAGTAGTTACCTGCTCTGAAATCGTATCCGCGACACCTTCAGTCGTCTGTTGATCCCCACTCTCTGGATTGTTTATTTCACTATTCGAATCCATCGGAGAAGTTAATGTTGGCTGCCTACTGGGATTTGGGGAAGTCGCCGTTTCTACGACTTCAGTGGGCTGTTGGTTATTACCTCCAGATTGTGTTGGCTGAACGATTACGACAGTCGGCGTCGACTGCGCAAAGGCCGGCGTCTGAGTCGGTAATTCAGCGCTATGCGTTGTGGCCGTAGACGTCGGTTCCACTTGCGTGGTTGGGACGGTGGTCGCAGAGGGTGATGGCTCCGGCGTGTTTACCAATGTTTCTGTCGGCCGGACAGTATTCGCCGGTGGTATAGTTGGAATGGAATTCCCGCTCGCGAGTGAAGCTTCAACGGGACCATGTTCTTCTATGCCACCATTGAAGTCAATATCCTGAAGCCAGTATGAATAGGTGATATTTTCCTCGACATTCTCATCTGGCCATTCGTAGTAGGCGCCGATAGGTTGGCCACCAACGAGACTCGGTATCAAGGAGGGATTTATTACCACCGCGCTCGAGATATCGTCGGATTCAGATCGAAGGATATTAAAGCCAAGATTGTCGAGTTCACTCGCGGTTTCCCATTCCAGGGTAACCGAGTCAGTGCCGCTCTCAGCTCGAAAATAGAGGAGATCAACATTTGCCTGGGCCCGATAAGTGGCCAGGAAGAAAAAAGCAATGATGCTTAATAGTACTAATAACGTCGATCGTCCCCGGATTCGAGGCATCAAGTATCCTTAATCGATTCGTCAAATAACTGAACTACGAAGCTAACCATTTTAGCAAGCATGTATATAAACCGGCGAACCATCAAGTGGCCAAAGTTATCTCTTGTGGTTCTAGCAAAAACACCCTCACGACTATACGGTCCGGCGTCAGCGCCCGTTGAACCCTGAACCGCCTTAGAAAACAGGCGAATGTCCAATGCTGCCAGACGGGTTAACTGAACATTTAGCCAGCGTCCTACACCTTTGCTCAACTTGAGTAAGCGCCTATCCCGTTTCCTGCCTATTACCAGTCCAACAAGTGTATCGGTATCGTACGACTGATCAAAGTGCTGCGGTCTGTCACCTTTGGTGATGAGTTGCTCGTTGCTTTCGGTCGCGATGATACCCCAAAAGCGGTGGGTGATTAGTTCCCCTATTTCACTGAATACTATGACGTCACCTGGCTGAAGCGAATTATGAGTGATTGGGGCCAGTTGAACCTGATCGCCACTGCGGATCAATGGCGACATGCTATCGCTAATGACGTTCAAAAAGGGCGATCTCCCATTCTCCATTGACTGGCGAAGCAATTCGACAATCAGACCAGGCTCCAGATCCGGCATCATCAACCTATATAACTGTTTACTTAGTTGTCACCGGCAAGAAACTCTGTTCGACGCCGTCTGGCATATCTATCCTCATTGCCGGATCTCCAAGAAGCATAAAGGTATCGTGCAGATCCTGATAGCCCGATGGCCCTGAATCAAGATTAAGTTTGGCTACGAATACGGCCTGTCCAACTGTCCGAACATCATCGGTAAAGATGCCCGAATAGAATCCTTTGAGTAGGTAATCATGCCCGTTCTGAACCTGCAACCCAGTTGGCGCGAAGCTCGCTACGGAGCCGCCGTTATTTAACTTCAATAATGTTTCAGATAAATTGTCGCCCTGTGGAAAATGATAAATACCGACTAGACACGTCATCGGTAACATGATCGGTGTATTACCTCCATTTGCAATCCCATTTGCCAGTTGGAGGTTGAAGAAACTCTCATGTCCCCATTCACGCGTGCCGCTATGACCGGTATAGACGACAAATTGGTTACCGGCATTGTACTTCTGAACAATCCCCGTCTGCATCTGGGGGACCGTAGTAGCGAAGTAGGGTTCTGGATCATCAAAAAACTCCGCCCACGATACCCGGATGTTCTCGCCGGTACTCATCGAATCAACGATGAAATGGATTTGTAGTTTGGTGTAATCACTGATGTCGTCGGCCTCGTCCATGCTTAGGGTGTAATTGTAGGTCTGGAACGACCCGCGATTAATAGTGAAGGTTTTGGTTATAACGGGAGCGCCTTCTATCAAGACTACGTCTAGCTTCTCGGGTTCGCCTCCGCCACCGATAGACTGGGCTCGGAATCGGAGCGTGTGCCCAAGTGACGATGTTGGCTCATGGACTGACCATAGCTTGACCTCTACCGCCGTATCACTGCTATCAGCTTCGATATAATCGTCATCGCTGGCTGTGACCTCATTGATCATCTCATAGAGACCAGTACCGGCGCTTGCCGTCCACCCGCCTGTCGATATGTCCGATGCGGGTCTGCCATAGGAACATGCGTGAGGTGCGTAGAACATACGATGAAGCAGGTGACGAGAGGGAAAGAAATCGGTAATAAAGCCATTCACCGCTGCGAAGAAATCAGCAGCCGGATCTTGGTAGCAGCCAGATTCCGTAGGAATTATACCGTTATCGGTAACGAATAGATGCCTTGCTCGCCAAGGAGCTGTAATCGGCCCGGCTTCGTAAGCCAGGATCTTATCAACCATGATCGCCAATTCGGCCGAATTCCTAGCTGGCAACCTTCCCAGCATCATATCGGCCATATCGTCTCCGTCGATGTCAACATACTGGTTATCCGCGGCAGCTTCGCCAAGATTTCGATCGATACCTGATCGCAGATACACAGGAACCAGATTTCCTCCTGGACCATTCAACCCGAGTATATCTCGATGATCGTAACTTCCCTCACCTGCCAGCAGCACATATTCCCGGCTACCTGACCAATTCTCGTAGGCATAACTGAGAAAATCTTTAATCGCTTCTGTCGAGTAGAGTCCAAAACTGAATTCATCGAATATATCCTGGACAAACACAGTCTTGACAACTAAACCCTGGCTACTTCTCCATGATCGCAGTAGTGTCAGGGTATCATTGAGAGAAGGATCAGTAATGATGATCATATCCGCCTCATTGGCCGGATCTGATAGTGGAGGAGATGGGATGGTGTCGGCCGTGATCGCTTGAGGGGTTAAATGCGCTCCCGCAGTGGCGAGCTCAAAAGAGCGCGTGCTGTTCAAAATCCTGCGAAAAGATACGGAACCGCCTGATGCGCTCCTCGGCTGCCAGCTGACATTCTCGGGATTCGTGACATCGTAAATGTCGACTTCGGCGTTACCGGGACCAAAACCACCGGCTGAAATTGTCGTATCTTCCGTACCACTCGGGGACAGCCTGAATGCCAGGTGATTGTCTCGGGCAATCAGATAACGATAGGGTTCGACCTCCATCCAGTCGATCAGAATTCTGTGAGGAGGGTCACCAATGGGAATGCCCGGGTGGGGTAGGGCGACAACTGTTATGGTATTTGATCCATTGCTATTGAGATAAGAAGACGGCACATCAGCCTCATAGAGAAGCGAATCATTTCCGGCTCCTGAGCCATAGAAATCTGCCGGCTCTAAAGATTGATTGTTGAACCACACTTCTACGAGGTGCCATTCCGGGCGGAAATAGGCCCAAATTTTAACCCTCAGTGGGAAGCTACTGCCGTCGCCAGTTACAGGATTGGGAAAATAGAGATCCGTGCTCATCGATTGGTTTGGATCCTCATCCTGGCCGACAAGCGTCTTTCGCCAATACCAATGATCGTTGTCGTCGCTCATCGGCATACTACTATAATATTCCGCGTCTTCCTCAAGATGGTATTTGGCTTGGTAGCGATCAGGGGTGACCCCACCCGCACTGTTACTATCAGTTACCATACGTTTGCCTGAACTACCATCTGTGTAGTAGGAAAGCCAATAGACGTTGGTCGTTGTTTCTTGTGTCTTTATCGCTTGCCCATAAAAGATCAGCGAATCGGAATCATCGAAGAAGTCGTTATTGTTGCCATCTTCAATTCGTATGGCGACCTCCGCATCCTTGTAACACATCCGTATGTCGTCGACAGAAATGTCGCTCGGCCACCCACTAGAGCTCAATTCACTATATGCAACTTCGTACATGCCCGTTTCACCAACGGAAAGACGGAAAGCACTCCCTACCATACAGGGCGATGTTTGTGATTCAGAATTGAATATTCGACGCATTCGCCAACCTCGGCTTTCTTCGAAGTTGAGGAGACTTTCGCTGAGAGTTGACTCGTAGGCAGATCCTTCTTGCCTGGTTTCCAGGGCCAAGCTTTCTGCTCCATAGGGATAGTTGAAGGCTACCTTTAACGTTAAATGGGAGTAGATCTTTAATGTCTGGCGGTCTGAATTTGCCAGTACCGGTCGAACATGTACGCGCACGACCTGTCGATCCCGTAACCAGAAAATGTCACCTAGCTCAACCGGATTCGCCGGAAAGAATTCATCAGTAGAATAGGCCTTCTCATCGGCTGGGTAGGAAGTATCGAATTCAGGGACAAAATCGCTGATATCTCGCGCTAGATCCGGGTAAGCATTTACCAGAACCTGTCGAGCGGCGGGAAGGACACGAACCCCCTCAACGATTTGGCTCTTACCCTCCAAAATTGTTATCTCGGGAACGGCACCCGGAGGGATGGCAAGAAGGGCGGTGGTTTGAGGTAAATCCGGGTGTCCATCAATGCCTAAATAGCCATATCCAGGAATTCGAACCTGATCAAAACGACCAGAATCTGTCTCTTTCGGGGACTTTATAATGTCGGGAGGCGAAACCTCGAAAACCAGCCCGGTCTCATCCGATAAGACAATCTTAATCCCCGTCTTCTCCTCTTTGCCAGCGTCGGACTGGACCTCCTGGATACCAGAAGGCAGCTCAGCTCCATTCGATGTACCAGGCGTACTAAATGTAATAGCTAGGAAGATGAAGATGAATACGAGGATTGATAAGTTAGCCTTAGGGGAAATAGGCGAGGATACCATGCTTGACGACCTCTTCTCAAATTCTGCACTAGACAGCAACAAGGGCTAGATAATTTGCCACTATCCAGCCCTTGTTCGCAATCAAAGGGTACTAGACACCCTCCTGAGAGCTGTATTTGATTGTCTACGATAAAAGACACAACCGCCTTACAGCGGTCGTGAAGTTCGCACAAACCTACAAGACTTAAAAAACGTTCGACGCCACCAGATGCTACTACACAGGAGTGCCCGTTGCTCTCCTCAGATCGCCCGTTATTCCATTTAAACAGGCCCGCTGGCCAGAAGCGCATAACAAAGAGTGGACGTGGCTCTTACCAACCAATAACAGATCTGGTACTCGAATTTGAAACAGAATTAGCTGTTTACAACCGTGCACTCGTCATCCACACCGACTTTTCCGTTCACCGGATCCGAGGAGTCGCAGGTTCCTGCGATGCTCTCCATCAGTTCGCGGTGAATAACGGCCGGTTTTTCGTAGAATGACTTGCTATCAGGTTCTAACTCTCTCATCTAAATCCTCCTCAGCAACAAAGAACGATAATCAATGGATTGGACGATAATAACTTAATGCCCACCATTATCCAAATACGCTTTACGTCTAAGACGCGCTTCCCGAAAAGCTATGGAAGAACAACCCAACAAATCACCATCTTCAAATGCGGCTGTTCCGTGACAACGAACACAGAATTGCCGTAACTCACATGTGGAGCAAACTGGAAGGTTGCCCATTGTGAGACTGGATGTCTCGCTCCAGACAGGTGATTTATCCCATATCTCCGCCATCGACGCCTGCCGCACATTTCCGGCTGTGATCCTTGCGCCTACACAGGTATATACATCTCCATATGGGCCAAGATCGAAGCTGTTCATGCCAATGCTGCAGAATCGGGCATTCTCATTATATGGGTACGGTGTAAAGGTCTCAGCGCTAATGCGATCCCGAAGGAAGTCCAGCAATTGGTCATCCGAGGGCCGGTGTCGTAAAGGTGATAAATCTCCAGTATGCTTAGGCGTAACAGTTAAGTCGTACTGAAAGGTGATGCCTACATCAGAAGCAAGTTCCTTCAGAGCAACAATCTGATGGATATTTTCCTTCATTAGAGGTGTCTTAATAAGACACCGAACATCGCGTTCTAAGAGCAATTTGACGGCCCGTAGCGTGAGTTCGTAGGAACCTGGCACTTGTGTTATGCCATCATGTGTTTCTGCATCCACTCCATAAACGCTTAACTCAACAACAACCGGTTTAATTGCGGCAATCTTATCAGCGATCTTTGGTTTTATCAGTATTCCATTTGTGAAATAACGAACTGCAAATCCCTTTTTTCGTGCGTATCTTGATATCTCAAAAATGTCCTTACGAAGGAATACTTCACCACCTGAAAAGCTCAACGTAAGTGCCCCCAACTCGGCTAACTCATCGATGACTCGTTTCGCCTCTTCTGTTGACAATTCTCCAGGCACCTTCGCTCCCGGAGGTAGCACATCTAGATAACAGTGGGAGCATTTTTCATTGCATCGATACGTTATCTCCCAGTGTACCGAGAGAAGACGATGCTCCTCTCTCGTACGGCGAACGATATCGTTGTAAGAATTGGTATTAACGTTGACTGTTTGACCTGTCAACTATTCATCCTCCTCTGTATCGCCAAGAACGATTACCGACTGATCGACTAACTGAAGAAGGAACTCTCTTACGTCAGCATCAGCCTGCTCACGCGAAATTTCGTATTCGTCGGAGATAGTCTCGGATATTTCTTCGACCGTATTGTTCCCATTGGAAAGCTCGAAAATGCGCGATCCTACCTGATTCAGGACATTTACTTCACTGCTGTCAGCAAGTATCAGTACGGCTTCTCCATCAATTATCCTACCCGCCGTTTGCGGATGCGGTTTTGGGTACATCTTCGAAATGTTCATCAATTACCTTCCAAAATCCATCGTCGCGTTTGAAGTGCAACGCCATTACCGGCACCGATCTAACGATCATATCGCAGACATCTACTAACAAATCCGTCAGCGATAGTTCCCTGACTACAAAAGGTGACGATGCCACTAAATCGGCGACGGCAGTCACTCTCGATATCGGCTCGATAAAATGATCAGTATCTTGTCTTATGCGAAAGATCCCTTTAAGAGGAGCTTTTTGGTTTGCCCTTGGGACATCCGACATCTCTCCACGAAAAGGAACACCATGGAGTATTCCTACGCCTTTCTCGATGCGGATGACCACCAGATCGTCGCTAACAACATCAGAACTCCTGGCCGCTATTCGGGAAGCAGTTGTCTTTCCAGCGCCGCTAGGTCCAAAAAAGACATAGCCAAGACCATTACGAATTACACCGGCTGCGTGCAATAGCACACCATCGTTTTTAACGCAGAGCCAGGCGAAAACAGCGCGAAGGAAATTCTCGATATTGGCTTCGGGCGCCACATCCAAATATCCGCGACCCGATACGAGGTTAACTTCTCCTCGTTCGAGATAGGACTGGAAAGTAAGCCGATCATCCTCGAATTCAGCTTCGATTATCCATGGTCCAGGTTTCGGCTCTATATAGAGAGCTTCTGGTATGACATTGATCTCGATCGAAATATGAGGTGATTCTTCTGTGCAAAGAAAATCTTGATAACGAGATCGAATCCGGTTACCAACCAATTCGTCATCGGTCTCAAGTAAAACAAAGAAACCAGCGATATGAAGGGTTAGACGTTTGCGGATCGTTCTCTCGTCTGTCAAGAGTTACCCCTGAAAGTTTCGGAACAGCAGGATCGTACCATAGCAGTATTCTGGTGGCAAAACGCCGTAAGCGATACTAAGCTGCCTATTATCAACCACCGGCGTTGATCGCAATAGGCTCAGATTCCGTGGAATTGCCTTGCCGGTCAATTGACTCCAATTTGTAGTAATAGGTAACACCGTTGGCGACGTCATGGTCGACGTAACTGTGTTCGCCTCCGACATTTGGATCAGTAGCAGGGGGGATCAACTCATCATTTATTCTAGTAAACGGGCCATCTTCTGACTCAGACCGGAGAAGGTTAAATCCAATTATGTCAAGTTCACTCTCTGTCTTCCAGGTTATCGTTAGCTCCGTTTTACCAAGCAAATCACAACTCGATAAAGTAACCAGAAGTAAGAGAGTGATCCAGATCCAACGTGGAAGAAGTGATTTGATGAGGTCCTGTCCGGTGAACACGGCGGGATTGTAGGTAAGTGTAGAGGGACTGTCAAGCGCAGAATCAAGGGGCAATCTGGACAATTATACCTTCGACTGCCGGCCCGTTTTATGGTGGTATTTCGCTCCGTCATGTTGAGCCTCTGGTTCTTCGCCCCTTAAGACATTTTTCAGTTATAATGGGCGAAACAAATTGGGGCGCCGTTTGCGGGCATGAACTTTACTTATTCGAGACCCTGTTGTGCGAGGTTATCGATTTAGTATAAGCGGCATGATCCCCGGCATTCCTAGGAGACCCTTATGCATATTCGATGTTCTTACTGCCGACATTCATTCAATCTCTCTCGTGATTACGTCGCTCAGGCTGTGGCGGAAGCGAATGAAAACAAAAAGAAATACGCTTCTGTTGAATGTATAAACTGTCGAAAGCAGATCAAAGTACCTGTTTCGCAGATGAAGCGATATGTTCCTCAGAGCGATCAACCTGACGACGAAAAAGAGAATACTGAAAAAGAAGACGAGGAATTAGAGGACAAGGACTAAAGATCAACCCGTCGAAAACCCGCGATTCCATTACTGTTGAGATCTTCCGGGCTCAGGTACCAGGTTGCCAGCAGACGGCGAAGTTGGTGCGGACCGGGTAGCAACTGGGATTGAATGTCATTGTAATGAGAGCGATCGCAAATCCCCACCTGATTTTGAACGTCATTGATTTGTTCGGATTCCCCACTCCCCGAAGCGTAGTATTCACCGATTCCACCAAATAAATTTGAGGATTCTTGTAAGCTAACTTCGAGCGAAACTGCGAAATTGTGGGGGCTAGCGAGTAGTTTATAGAAGATACTTACTAAATTGACTGGAATCTATCGGGAACCATCTATGACTTTTGAGTAGTCAGCAGCTGCCGGTCGCTGGTCCCTATTCGCTCCATTCAAGCACCTCTTCTCCGATAAAAACGGTATCTCCTTGAGAAATGCCGGCCTCTTTAAGGGCCTTACTAATACCCATTTTATCCAAGATTTGCTGAAATCGTCTCGTGGTAGCTTCGAATTCCCAATAGGTCATCGCGGCGACTCGTTCGATCCCCCGACCCTCTACGAGCCAACCATCATCAAGGCGAGAAATCCCAAACGTTTCTTCATCATCTGGCGGGCCGATAACCACTAATTCGACATCTTCTGGCTCGGCTTCTGGGATCTCCTCGAGCATTTGCTTAACTCGATACATCATGTTTCGCACACCCTGTCCGGTGTAAGCAGAAATAGCCTCGAACGGAAAGCCAGCATCCTGGATCGCCTCTTGTATCAATGACTGCCAGGTAACAGCGTCCGGCAAGTCGATCTTATTGAGTACTACCAGTTGGGGCTTATTTTCCAGCCTAGAATCATGAAGAGCTAGTTCTTGGTTGATCATGGCCCAATCTTCCAATGGGTCGCTAGAACCGCCGTCTAACAAGTGGACGAGAACGCGAGTTCTCTCGATATGCCGCAGAAAATCATGACCTAGTCCGGCTCCCGCGGCCGCTCCTTCAATTAGCCCTGGAATATCAGCGAAAACCAATGTGGAGTATTCGTCAACCTCTGCAACACCCAAATTTGGCTGGAGAGTTGTGAACGGATAATTGGCGATTTTGGGCCGCGCTGCACTTATCACAGAGAGCAAGGTTGATTTTCCCGCATTGGGAACACCAACAATTCCCACGTCAGCAATCAGCTTTAGTTCAAGGAGGATCCGGGTTTGCTGACCTGGCTCACCTCGTTCGGCGAGGCGGGGTGCCTGGTTGGTACTTGACTTGAAACGGCTGTTTCCCCTACCTCCGCGACCACCCTTCAGGACAACCACTTCGTCGCCTGGCTCTGTAAGATCAGCCAGAATCTTACCTGTAGTTTCATCACGAATAAGCGTTCCTGGAGGTACTTCGAGATGGACGTCTTCGCCCCTCGCCCCAGTCATCTCCTTTCCTCCGCCATGCTTACCATTGCCTGCTTTGAAATGGCTTTTTCTGTGATAGCGAATCAGGCTGTTGGAAGATGGATTAACGGTGAATATCACGTCGCCACCCATACCTCCGTCACCCCCGCTAGGACCACCAAGTGGAACGTGTTTCTCGCGACGAAAACTTATCATTCCATCGCCGCCGGTGCCGCTTTGAACAAAGATTTTAGCTTCATCGTAGAACATAACGCGGTTTCTATTTGAACTCGGAATTCTAATTCCCGATCTCAGTCGGCGAATCAAGCAGCGAGCGTAGAGACTCAAGCCTGGGATCTATGTTATCTACTTCGCAATCGCAGGCATCGAGATTGAGATTTTCGCCGCACTGTACGCACAATCCTTTACAGTCAGGACGGCAAAACGGTTTCATTGGAATTTCAAGCAAGCTAAGTTGGCGTACCAGCGGGTTAAGATCGACAAAGCCATCTTCTCCAACACCAAAATCACCGGGCGGAGCGGTATTTGCTGGGTAATAGAACAGGTCATCCATCCTGATAGTTATAGGTAACTCAAGGCTATCAAGGCAACGAGCACACTCCGTCTCAGTTGAGCTGTATAACTCGCCGGTAATATATAGACCCTTCGAACTTCGTATAACCTGAAAGGATCCTTTTACGGGTGTCAGGGTTACATCATCGATTTCAACAGAGGGATAGTCGACCTCCATTTCTCTGCTTGTGCCCAGATTGGCCTTGAGCATAAAACCGAAGTTAAACCGTAATCGCGAATTCTTTTTCTTGCTCACAACTCAAATCACCGAATAATAATCGCTACACAATGATGGGCTCAGCCAACATAATATGGCCAACATGACTTTCCCAACGTGTCCCTGTCACAACGGCGCAGTATAACATGGGCCTGGAAAGAGCGTCAACGAACTTAAACGTTCCTAACAAGGCTATCAGGCTAGATAAAGAACATGAAGAAGCACTTACTTGTCGCTACCCGGAACAAAGGAAAGGTTGATGAGCTGGCAAGCCTCATAGGGGATCTGGTAATTGAGTGGCTGTCGCTTGATGATTTGGAGATAGATCTCAGAGTGGATGAGAGTGGTGATACTTTTCGGGAGAACGCCATCATCAAAGCCCTGGCTTATTCCAAAGAATCGGGAATGCTAACCCTCGCGGATGATTCAGGGCTCGAGGTAGATGCTCTGAATGGAAGACCGGGTATCCGCACGGCTCGATACGGTGGTGATAGTCTTTCACCGAGGCAACGATATGAACTCCTCTTGCGAGAATTGCGGGACGTGCCAGGGGAGAGGAGGAGTGCTCGGTTTCGATGTGTTGTCGCCCTGGCACGCCCAGATGGATTAGCGGGCATAGCGTCAGGGACATGCGAAGGCCTCATTGCCAAGGAGCCAGAAGGAATTGGAGGTTTTGGCTACGATCCTGTGTTTTATCTACCTGATCAGGGGATGACAATGGCCCAGCTGTCCGCGGCGGATAAACACCGGATCAGTCATCGGGGAAAGGCAATAGCCGGTATTGCGCAGCTACTTCGAGAAGAAATTAAAAAGGCAAAATAAACAACCGCTTGAATCCAGGGCGGATTACGAACCAGCCAATTCTTTCGCAAACACCTCAATTGCCGCGGCGACTGCAACAGGCTGCTCGAGCATGACCATGTGCCCCGCTCCCTCGATGGTTTCCAGCCGCCCGTCTGGTAGTTGCTCAGCCAAAAAACGGCCGTACTTCAGTGGTGTCAACCGGTCCTCTGTTGCGCAAATTACCAGCGTAGGCAACCGAATCTCGTGTAGGTCATTCATGAGGTCAAAACCGTTGCAGGCCACATAATCGCCGTATACAGTCTTGGGATCGCAAGTTAACAGCATCCGCTTTCCTAACTGCTTCAATCGATCCGGTGTGTTTTCTGACCATGCAAGTTCGGC
>JBARZW010000090.1:0-72495 GCA_049650305.1 Promineifilaceae bacterium (SeqCode) | reverse complement strand
ATCTTCGATCCCAGGAATAAATCATGTCATCAATGACAGCTGATGTCGTCATCTGCGGGGCGGGCCTGGCAGGAATCTCGGCCGCTTACTACCTGGCTGTTCAAGAGGGGATCTCCGATGTGATCCTGTTGGATGAAAGACCGCCGCTCACCCTGACCAGTGACAAATCGACAGAATGTTATCGCAACTGGTGGCCCGGCCCTGGCGACACCATGGTCCGTTTCATGAACCGAAGTATCGATCTCCTCGAGAATTTAGCCGATGAGAGCGGAAACTACTTCGGTATGAACCGGCGAGGTTACATTTTCCTGACAGCTGAGCCCGAACAGGTGGAGTCCTTTAAACGAACGGCCGAGGAAATATCGTCTTTGGGTGCCGGTCCGATCCGTTACCACGAACCCGGCCGATCTACTTATCAACCATCGCCGCCGGAAGGATACCGGGACATGCCCACTGGGGCTGACATCGTCCTTAGCGGCGATCTGATCCGGCAGCACTACCCCTTTCTTACAGAGGATGTGACCGCCTTACTGCATCCCCGCCGGTGCGGTTGGCTTAGCGCCCAACAGCTAGGCATGTACATGTTGGACCAGGCCAAGGCCCGGGGTGCTCGCTTTATCTCCGGCAGAATGGCCAAGGTAAAGGTAGACAAAAACAGGATCAGTGCAGTTCATGTGCAATCCCGGGGTGAAACCACCAGGATTGACACGAAGACATTGGTCAACGCGGCCGGCCCTATGGTCAAAGAAGTCGGAGCCATGATCGACGTCGACCTGCCCGTCTTTAATGAGCTTCATGGAAAAATCGCTTTCAACGACACCAAGGCGATACTCCCTCGGGATCTACCCCTGACGATCTGGAGCGATCCGGTCCGGCTGCCCTGGTCCGCTGATGAGCGAGCAGAGCTGGCGGCCTACGACGACGCCCGCTGGCTCTTGGATGAATTCCCAGCCGGAGTTCATTTTCGCCCGGAAGGATTGGGGCACAGCCAGGTCCTACTGATCCTATGGACCTATGATGTCGAGATAAAAGAGCCTATCTTCCCACCAGCGTTTGACGAGGCCTACGCGGAAATCGTTCTCCGTGGCCTGAGTCGCATGGTACCCGGCTTGTCCGTCTATTTTAACCGCATGGGCAAACCATCAGTGGACGGCGGCTATTATTGCAAAACACAAGAGAACCGGCCGCTGATTGGCCCTCTGCCTGTAGAAGGCGCCTATTTGATCGGCGCTCTTTCCGGATTCGGGGTGATGGCCTGCCAAGCAGCCGGCGAGCTTCTTGCGGCACATATCTCCGGTTCGTCGCTACCGGATTATGCGGCCGACTTCCTCCTGGAACGTTATGATGACCCGGATTACTTGAAGTTCTTAGCCCAATTAGATGCATCATCCGGACAGCTCTAAGGTCCGGAATATCGAGTATCAATGTTAAAAGAGACGCTATCTTGCGATGCTTGAACCACCCAGTCTTGCAGAGGCAGAGATTTCAGCTACGGTACGCGCCCACTACGGTGTTTCCACCACCGCAGTGACCTTTCTTCCCCTTGGTAATGACTACGCCTCTTGGGTCTATCGTGTCCGAACAAACGAGGGGCGGAACCTCTTTCTAAAAGTCCGGGCCAGTGAAGGTTTCAGCGTGTCAAGCCTAGTCGTTCCCCATTACCTCCAGGAGCGGGGTGTGCCTCATATTGTTGCCCCACTCCCGACCATCGCCCAGAAATTATGGGTCAGCGTGAACGACTTCGCTTTGAGCCTGTATCCCTTCATAGATGGCCAGGTCGGCGCGGATCTTGGCCTATCCGAGCAGCAATGGCGCGCGTTTGGTGCGCTGCTGAAACAGATCCACACCTGTCAGCTTCCACATGAGATGCTGCAACTCGTGCCACGAGAGAGCTTTATCCCCAGTCGGCGTCGCGTCATCACGGAACTAGAGGCAGCCATCACCAATCAGACCTTAGCCAGCGTTGTGGAATGCGAATTAGCCGCATTTTGGCATGCGCGGCGGGATGACATTCGCGCGCTGGTGGATCGTGCGGATGCGCTGGGGCGTCAACTGAGAAGCACAAAAGCCCCACAAGTCCTCTGTCACGCCGATATGCACACCTGGAATGTGCTGCTCGACCGTAAACAGCATTTGTGGCTTATAGATTGGGACGAGGTGGTCCTCGCCCTCAAAGAGAGGGACCTGATGTTTGTCGTGGGTGGCATTGGAGGTGATCGGGTTGGGCCGCACGAAACAGCCTGCTTCCTACAGGGTTATGGCGCCACCGCGATTGACCCAAACACGCTGACCTATTATCGATATGCCTGGGCTGTGCAGGACATGGCAGCCTATGGCGAAAGAGTCTTTTTCTCACCCGACCTCGGCGAGGATACCCGACGCGCTGCCTTGCAGCGATTTATGGACTTGTTTGCGCCAGGTAATATTGTCGCATTGGCATTAGCCTCGACCAGTAACACCGGATAAGTTCGCGCGGCGTGCCATAAGAATGGTTTTGGGAGAGAGTTTGGGAGAGTTTCTGACGTGCGATGGGGTCAGATAGGATAAGCAATCGGTGATCATCAAGAGCGGTGTCTGGGCAGGCTGGCCGAGAGGACTCGGCTTGGACGGAGGTAGCGGGGGGCTTCTAAATTCTCATCTATCACGTCCAAAAGCGGGCTGGCAGCGAAATGGTTGTTATTGGTCCCGGTGAGAAATGGGGCGCCGGCGTGCATACCGCGTCGCAACAACACGATTTCTATTCAATCGCCCTGATAGTTGTCCCCGCATTCTTTTCCAGAAGAACCATTCAGTGTCATCCTCTAAATGATCAGCTACGATCGTGAAAATAAAGAGCAACGTTGAGGCAAACATTACTAGGCCTATGAAAATAACGATTGTGTTAGCTAGCACCTGGGGCATTTTTCAATATCCTTTCAGAAACCACTCTATTAAGCTTCTAGCGGGACGGCTTCCATTTGCTTCGAAAAATAGTTGGTTGCGATCGTCTTTCTCAGCATAGCAATTTGCGGGAGCGCTGTCGATAGCACCTTTAAGCCATTAGCGCTAGATATCAAGTTGCCTTCACTCTGCGCCGGCACGATCAACAATGCACGTCACGGACTGGAGTTCTCGATAAGGCCGCTACGATGGATAAGTAGCTAAGTATTGAGAAAAATGCGGGTTGGATAGAAGAGCATGAAGTAGGTGAGGTCGGGATAAAGCCTTGGGAGCTAATTTCGCAACAGACAACTTCACACCCAATCTATGTCTGCTGGTTTCTACTTAAACGCAAACAACGCTCCCTGAACGAGAGGGATCATATAAGCGCTCTGTTCCATCGTCAGATAGAGGCCGTCGACGCTCCTCCCTTCGACTCGATGCTCTCTCGCGTGTTCTTCTGACCAGAAGAAGATGGAATTCCGTCAGAAGGCGTCGATGATGTTCGGCTCCTTGAAATTATCCCAGTCGATCTGGGGCATGAATACCATTGGTTCAGCACCCATCGACTGGTTTCTGAATACCATATCGCTATCCAGGCCAAACTGCATCGGCCGGTCACAATGCGCACAACTCGTGTCAATTGTTACCGATAGGTGTTTTTCCCGTAATCGCCCTTGCACGAAGGGCGCCGCCAGGGCGTCCTCCCCTCAGGCTCCATAGAGGCGCTCTCCTGAATCGAACGTCAGCCTGTGGGGTGTCCGCTCTACAGTCACTGGGTACGCCCAGACGACAGCTCCCTCCTTGTTCCGAACTAGGAAGAAAAGATTCTTCTCCAGGTCATCCAAGATTGAGAAGGTCTGGTCGAAAGGCAAATCCAGCGCCTTGGAGATAGTTTCAGGTAGTAAGGCCTCCCCGTATCGTACCAGCGCATCAACAACAAAATAGCGCACACGGTGGTGCTCAGGGCTCATAAAGCTGAGCGTCTCCTTCGTATGCTTTGCCGATTCTGAGACATGTTCCTCCCAAGTATGCTGGGGGATCTCAATGAATTGATTTCCCCGACCTAACCGTACTGTCTCGTTCATGATGATGCACCGGATAAGAATCGTTGCGAACTACTGTCCGAAAGTGAACTCTGCGAATTCGGGCTGATCGACGCCACCAAACTCTATTATATTACACCGCCGACATTCACGAACGTCGTAATAATGCCGAAAACTGGGAGAGTGCGCTCTTCAAATTAATGTATTCTTACAAAATAAACCTCTGTCCACGAGCGGCAACTTCGACACCTTGCGATTCGACGAACTGTCTCTCTTTGCTACCTGAGTAAAGCAGTGGATTCGTGTGATTAAGATGGGTTAATATCAGGCGAGTCGGGATATCGCGAAAGAAGGCTAAAGTTTCAGAGACCAGGGGGTGGGACACAGAATCCCGACCGCTTATTTCGTCGCGACTGTAGAACGTCGCGTCTACCAGGGCGACGTCGACCATACCCAGGATCCGCTTCGCCTCAGGCCATAACGCCCAACTATCGATATCTGGCACATAAAGCAAGCTCTTCGCCTCCCCATCTATTTGATAGGCAAATGTACCCGCTCCTATTTCATCTCGATGTGGCACGGGTAGTGGTGTAATGAATAACCCGGGAGCCATCTCTAAAGCTATATTAGGTTTCAGTGGGATCAGCTCCAGGTTATCGAGGAGCGGCGACCATAGGCGGGTTTCCTTCAAAGCTGCAATTATACCGATTGAAGCATAAACCCTCATCCTGCGCACTGCCATCCCTTCCGGGCCTAAGTGGACCAAGCCGGCCGAATGCCCCATATGCCCATGGGTGATAAACAGTCCGTCTGGCTGTTGCAATCGGTCCGGTCGAGATGGATGGGCACCAAGGGTGTCTCGCAGCAGGTTGATCTGGTGTTTAATGTCGGGCGTAGCGTCTATTAGCCAAGTTCTTGGCGGGTTCTGTCGAGCATCCACGATGGCAATCGATGTTGATAAGTGAGAGAATTTAATATCGGAAAAGGCTGCCAGGCACATCGAACAGCAACACCCGGCGTGGGGCACGCCAGCATCCTGGGCTATTCCTAGTACGACGGTTGATACCCGGCCATCCAATAGATCCATGCATGTACGCCTATCTGGACTTCACCTGGGGTCCTTCGGCCGTGTCTCTCACTTGATAGCCCGCTTCCTCAATCTGGTCCCGCAGGGCATCGGCGTCGCCCCAGCGTTTAGCTGCTCTGGCCTGTTCCCGCTGCTCAACCATGGCGAGTACATTCCCGGGCACTTCTTCTACGACCGGTTCCCATTCCGTCAGCCGTAAGCCAAGAACCTTGTCAAACTCGGTTGCGGTGGCTTTCTTGACGCCGGCAGGCAAGTCACTGTGGACGAGATCCCAGGTTAAGGCGAGGGCCCGAGGCATATTTAGATCGTCGTTGATATGGCTTAGAAATTTCATCAGATATTGTTCATCTGGCTTTCCAGCTTCACCCCATTCGAACACAGCCGTACGCAGCCTACTAAGAGATGTCACTGCGCTGTCCATGCCTGTCCAGGTAAAGTTGAGTTTGGAGCGGTAATGGGCGTTTAGAGAGAAGTAGCGATAAGCTATCGGATCGTAGCCCTTGTCAACCAACGTCTTAAGACGCAAAAATCCGCCGGATGATTTGGCCATCTTGGCCTCATCCAGTTGCAGGAAGTAACCATGCATCCAAAAGTTGGCCAGGTTGGTTCCATAGCATGCCTGTGTCTGGGCGATCTCATTGGAGTGGTGAACCGGAATGTGATCTTCACCGCCGCAATGAATATCGAAGAAATCGCCCAGGTATACGGCCGCCATGGCCGAGCATTCGATGTGCCAGCCTGGGAATCCAACACCCCAGGGGCTCTCCCACTCCATCTGTCTTTGCTCGCCAGTCGGGCTGAATTTCCACAAGGCGAAGTCTGTCGCGTTTCGCTTTTCGCCCACCTCGATGCGTGATCCGGCTTGCAGGCCTTCGACATCTAAGCGTGCCAAGTATCCGTAATTGTCAATCTTCGACGTGTCGAAGTAAATGCCATCCGAAGTGCGGTATGTGTACCCGTTTTCCTCAATACACCGAACCAGGTCGATCTGCTCCTGGATATGATCCGTCGCCTTGCACCATTTGGTCGGCTCATAGATGTTCAGTTGATTCAGATCATCTTTAAAAGCTTCTGTGTAGAGTTCTGCGATCTGCCAGGCCGACATGCCGGTGCGCCTCGATCCCTTTTCCATCTTGTCTTCGCCTGTGTCAGCGTCAGAGACGAGGTGACCTACATCGGTGATGTTCATAACGTGTTCGACATCGAAGCCATTGTACTCTAGTGTCCGCCTCAATATGTCTTCGAAGATATAGGTTCGCAAGTTGCCAATATGGGCATAGTCGTAGACCGTCAATCCACAAGCATAAAGGCGAACTTTATCCGGCTTGAGAGGGACGAATTCTCGGATTTCACGTGCGAATGTATCAAAGAGTTTCAGGACCATGATCTTATGATCTCCTGCCGGAATTCGGGGACTTTTGGTTTAGATGTTTTGTTTCTGGGCAATATCTGGCTTTTTTCCAGCTCTTATTCAATTTCCGATCTTCCGTGATCAAGCATTTTTTGTTATCTGCTTACCGACGTTAGTGAAGTATAGTGCAGGGCCCTGGAGGTAGGCAAAATAAACCAGGACATGCCGGCTGTTCGACAACATAATGGCGACTGCTAGAATAGGCGTTTGACGTAAAGATGGGTCATCGCTGTGCGGATTCATAGACACGATGGATGAGCCGTTTGAAGGCTTCCCTTGCCCACTGACACGATCATCAGACAGAGTCAGCTAGATCATGAGGTTCGATTAGTATGTCCAAGTTATCCCGGCTGCTGGAAAGCATTCCTCCATCGGCCACGATGGCTGTAAACGATAAAGCAAATGCCATGCTGGCGGCCGGGTTGGACATTGTGATCCTTGGAGGTGGCGATCCAGACTTCGATACGCCAACACACATCGTCGAGGCTGGAATCGCGGCCATGAGAGCCGGAAAAACCCACTATCCGGCTCCTTCGAAGGGAATCACGGATCTACTTGAGGGCATTAGCCGGAAAATGAAACGGGAGAACGGTGTACGGGTCGATCCGGGCACACAGATCATCGTGACCCCGGGAAGCAAGTGGGCCCTCTTTATCGCCCTGGCAGCGGTATCCAATCCGGGGGATGAAATTCTCTTCCTGGAACCAGCCTGGGTTTCCTATGGTCCAATGATAAGGTTAAACGGCGGCACGCCGGTTGCCGTGAGCCTGTCGTGGGAGGACAATTTTTCGATCACCACTGACATTCTAAGGAAACAGATAAGCACGAAAACGAAGGCCCTATTGGTCAACTCACCTTGTAATCCGACCGGCCGAGTATTAACCAGGTCCGAAATAGCGGCCATCGTCACGGTCGCCGTTGAGAATGATCTGTATATCATCACCGATGAGGTTTATGAGAAACTCGTTTACGACGACCACTTTCACCGCTCGCTGGCGGCCGAGCCCGGCATGGCCGAGCGCACACTGACAACCAACGGCCTTTCCAAGGGTTACGCCATGACCGGCTGGCGACTTGGTTGGTTGGCCGGTCCTGCTCCTATCATCAAGCTCGCAGGAAAGATGCACAGTCAGGCCGTCACTTCGGCGGCGACCTTCACCATGGCTGCGGCTGTGGCGGCATTGAATGGCTCCCAAGACCCTGTACAGGAGATGCGCGACTCTTATCGTGAACGTCGCGACTTCATGGTTGAAGCCTTGAACACGATCCCGGGTATCTATTGCCCAACGCCCGAGGGCGCCTTCTATCTGCTCCCCCGTTTTACCGGCACAGACAAAGATAGCTTGGCCCTGGCCGAAGCGCTGCTAAATCAGGCTGGCATCGCCGCCACACCCGGCATCGTCTTCGGCTCTAGCGCCGAGAAACACATACGCTTTTCCATCGCATCGCCACTGGCAGAATTGGAGAAGGCCGTCGATCGCCTTGTAAAAATCGTGCCAAAACTATGATCATCATCCTGGCCTGACGGTAATGACCTTAGCTTGTATTATGCAGCTCAAGTTTAATTGCCATCATGTTTCGATTTCTCGACCTTGAAGACGATTAATCAATCATATTTCTTCCACCCAGCGGCACCCCCTAAAGGACCAAACCATGCGACTGATCGGACATATCAGACAACTACAGATACAGCAAGACGCCTTGAAAAAGGGCGAAGGAGCAGAGCGCACCTACGATTTGGGCGCTCTTTCAATCGTTCCGGCTGCTCGTCTGACCTCCGAAGGTGTCATTGGTTTGATCGACACCCGGGAGATTCACGACCTCCATCACAGTTGGCACCATCGCTCCAAGCACCGGCAGAGCAACGCTATCTCCTTTAACTTCGCGCAGAATTACGAGCGAATGCGCCGTCGATTCGGTTCAGAGCTATCGATGGGCTGCGGGGGCGAAAACATACTTATCGAACTGGTCGCCGGAGTCGAATTGGCTCCGCTCCTGGAAAACCTTGAAGTCACGCTCGTCATCGAAACCGAGGACTCGCTCAGGGGGAACCTGACAGGTATTAAAGTTGCGAAGCCCTGCGTTCCATTCAGTGAATACGTGCTGAACACGGACGCCAAGCCGCCGGCCGGGGTAGTAAAAGAAACGTTACAGTTCCTAGACGGTGGCATGCGAGGATATTATTGCGCCTGGGAAGGTGCGCCGTTAGAGGTACGGATGGGCGATAAGGTGCTCACTTCAGTATAAAAAAGGCTGGGGCCGGCTGTATGGTGCCATCAACCGGCCCCAGAAATGTTGGTCGCTGCGGCTTGCTATGCTTCGCTGTGGCTGGGGATCTGGGCACGCTGCCAGGGCCAGGCGCCCACGGTGACGTTGCGTCGTTGGAAACTGACCAGAGTCAGGACAAAGAAGAAAATTGATGCACCCAGCAAGACTAGCAGGTCGCCTGTATCCACCCCACTCTCCAGGATACTTTGCCCGCTGAAGTAATTGAAGGGAAAAATCGGCTTCAGCGCCTCAAGCCAATCCACCATCTCAGTTAGATTATTTCCGAGGTAAGTGGCAATCAAGACTATAGTAGCAACAGTAGCCGCCAATCGGCGGGAGGGCATAAAGGCGCCGAGCAAAAGGCTCAATGTGGCGAATACCATAATCAACGGCCAGATAACCAGCGTCGCCACCACGAGATCGACCGCCCCAACACCTCCCAGCTCGGTGCCGGCTGGTAAAGCACTGAAAGCGATTACTTCACCTATGGAGATGACCACTAAGATCAAAAACAGTGCGATAGCCAAGGCCAACGCTTTGGTCGTTACCAGCTGCCAGCGATGGAGTGGCAGGGACATCAAGGGTTCCAGGGTTCCACTATCCTCCTCACCTGCCAGCGTTCCTGTCCCGTTGATAATAGCGTATATAGCAAGCAGGATCGGCATAAAGGTGAACATCTCGGCCGAAACAAAGCCCTTAAAAGAGGCGAAATCGCCAAAATCTCCCATGAGCTGATAGAGCTCGATATCATCAAAATTGAATCCCTCTAGCTGGCCTGCGAAGTCGGGGAATATCATGATAATAAGTATGCTAAAGGCAGCGATGCCCAGGCCCCATCCCAGAATTGCGGTGCGTCTCGATCGCAGCTCGTGAAGAAACAAGTTAAACATCGTTGCCTCCGTTTTGAACGGCTGAAGCCTGCTCTTTCGAGCGATTGTTCATTCTATTATTCCGACCATAGTAGGCCATGAATACTTCTTCCAACGTCACGGGCTGAGTTTCTACGTCCGTGATCTCATTATCAGCGGCCGACCGCATCACTTCTGGGAGGTTTTCCCTCACCTCTAGCGTAACCGCGTTTCCATCTCGGCCTAGCACTTTGACACCGTCGAAGGCGAAAGCATCCTCGGCCGGCATCTTGTCAAACCTTAGCTTAAGTCTCTGGAACGGTTGGGCCGTCAGGGCGTCGATGCGTTCGACTTTTATCAGCTTACCCTCACGAATGATGCCAACTCTGTCGCAGACCGTCTGCACTTCTGAGAGGATGTGAGAACAGAAGAAAACCGTCCGCCCCTCTTCTTTCGCCTCAAGGACCAGTTCCAGCACGCTCTGTTGCATCAGCGGATCTAGCCCAATCGTCGGTTCATCCAGCACCATGAGATCCGCTTTGTTCATGAGAGCCGACACTAATCCTAGCTTCTGCTTATTACCAGAAGAATACTCGCGGATCTTTCTAGTGGTGTCCAGATCCAATCGTGCACAAAGCTCACGTAGAAATGCCGGATCGGCCTTCTTATCCCGCAGGCTATCGACCATCTTCAGGTATCGTCGTCCGGTTGAATTCCGAGGTAGGCTTAATTCCCCGGGCAGATAGCCAACGCGCTCTCGAAGCTTGACTCCATCCTTCTGACAATCAAGCCCGAATATGCTGGCATTACCAAGGTTCGGGCGGATGATATCCATCAGCACCCGTATTGTGGTAGTCTTTCCGGCACCATTCGGGCCTAAGAATCCAAATATCTCCCCCTTACGTACTTCAAGGTCGACGTCGACAACGCCTCGATGAGGCCCATAGTAGACTGTCAACCCCTTCGTCTCAATTACATTCTCATTCATGACTGCCTTCCTGACTTCAATACAAACCACCAAGCATACACTTTCAACTCAGTTTTTCCCCCCGCTTCTCAAATACCCTGATGTAAAACCGCTCATATTTTGCATCTCATAAGAATATTTTTAGACACACCAAAATATATCCAGGAGTATACCCGATTCTTAATTTAGCTGTCAAATATGCTCAGGGGTGCGAGGGCTGAAGCAATGTTTTGACCAGGGCGATGTCGGCTCTGATCTGAGCGACCAATGCATCTAATCCTGGGAACTTTTTCTCGTCACGGATTCGGGCTTCGAAGTCGACGGTCAACTCTTGTCCGTAGAGATCGCCCTCGAATTCGATAAGATGGGTTTCGACGATTAAGCTGCGGCCGTTCACAGTTGGCCGGACTCCGACATTGGTCGCGGCCGGGTATTGACGGCCATCCAGCCAAGTATAGGTCGCGTATACGCCACTAGCCGGCATCAATTGCTCATGCCACACAGAAAGGTTGGCTGTTGGGATGCCAAGGGCCCTGCCGCGGCCATCGCCATGGATCACCGTCCCGCGCAATCGGTAGGAACGGCCAAGCAAAGCGGTGACATCTTCCATCAACCCGTCGCGAACAGCCTGACGAACATGACTACTGCTAATTGGGCGTCCCTTCCACTCGGCAAAGGCGTCGAACTGATGCACAGTGAAGCCTTTTTCCTCTCCTAGCCGGCTCAGGAAGCGCACATCGCCCTCACGTTTATAGCCGAGACCAAAGTTTCCTCCCCACAGTTCGCTGAGGCCGAGGTAGGTGCAAAGTCGCTCGATAAACTCCGTCGCTGTTGTTTTTCGAACCTTGTCGTCGAAGGGGTGGGTAATGATCAGGTCTATCCCTTGCTCCGCTAGAAGCTCGACTCGATCATCAAGTGTGCAGAGGTAGGAAGGGCTGATTTGGCCGGGAACCACGGATCTGGGATGCGGGAAAAATGTCAACGCGGCCGCTCGCGCATTGGCGTTCTTAGAAGCAACGGACATGCGTTTCAACAATTCTTGATGTCCTCGATGGACTCCATCGAACACGCCAACTGCCAGGAAAGTCGGCCCTCTTTCCTGGATTGCAGTCAGGTCTGAAACACGCTTAAACATATGCGTCATAAGGCAGCGATTGTATCAGACTACCCTTGGTTAGCTAATAAATTCTCGGGAGAATCATCCTGATTCTTCGCAGATCTTTTCATTTGTTGTGTATCCGATCTATCCACCCAGCGACCCTTGAGGTATTGTGCAAAGCGCTATGATTTCCCTTTGATTCGTGTTTCTCTGTCTGGCCAAACGAGTAAACCTGAATCCTGGATCTCTTTACAGGTCCGGCTTATAGAAGATCTTTTTTGCCCGATAATGGCCCGTATCGAAGGTGACAATTCCCACGAAACGGGACTGGTCGTCATAGAGGCGTAACAGATCGCCATCTTTCCATTCGGTTGGGCTGGGAAGCAACTGACCGTGATAGAGTTTGATCGCCTGTTCAACTGGGACATCGACACGCGGCAAATGACGGACGGCTATCTCCATGGGCATAATGTGATCAGGCCAGTTTTCGTGGTTTAGGGTGTTAAGCGACACAGCATCCTCTTGTGAGAAATCGCCAATAGAGATCCTGCGCAATTCGGATAGGTGCCCTCCGCAACCTAATACTTGGCCGAGATCGTGAGCGATCGATCGGACATATGTGCCGGAGGAACACGTCAGATCGATCTTCAGTAACGGCGAGATCCAGTCCGAGAGCTCCAACTCGTATACCGTCACCTGTCTTTCGGGGCGCTCTGGAATCTCTCCTCGCCGGGCACGCTTATAGAGAGGTTCACCGTCAACCTTGATCGCTGAATAGCGGGGGGCTAACTGGGTAATCTCGCCCCTGAAACCATCTAGTGCATTGTTGATCTCGTTGAGGGTAGCTGTGATGGAGCGCTCAGATACGACCTGGCCCTCCGCATCAAACGTATCCGTCTCCCGGCCAAGACGCACAGTTGCTTTGTATCGCTTCCTTTGACCAACCAGGTACTCCACTAAGCGCGTAGCCCTTCCCACACAAATCAGTAACACGCCCGTTGCAAGAGGATCCAGTGTACCGGAATGGCCAACCCGCCTCATTTCTACGATCCATCGTAATTTATCGACTACGTCATGGGAAGTCAGTCCAGCGGGCTTGTCGATATTAAAAACGCCCTCAGCCATGGTGACCAAAAAGGAACTTTCGAATTTCCACCCTAGCAAGAACGATTAGCGGCATCCCCTTCAGTCGTTGTTCGCGTTCAGTTCAGTTCGCTGCATTCGGATCGCCTGCTTACTTTTGGAAACGACAAGGGCCTCTGCCTGCTCCAAGGGTCCATCGATCGTACAGCCGGAAGCCTGGTGGTGACCTCCGCCCCCCAGACCAGTCGCCAGTTCGGATACGCTATATGGGGGCCGGGATCGAAAGCCTACTGAAACGCGACCGTCTTCAAGCTCCATAATCACCGCGCTCATCCTTGCCTGATAGACGTTGGCCATCATGTTGCCCAATCCAAATGAGCTAGTGCCGTTGTGACCAGCTTCCATGCGCTCCTGGTTCGAGATGGTCGTCCACAGAACGCCCTCTTCCAAACTCATATTGGATAGACCCTTCTGCCAGATCAGCAGGGTCGCGATGTCCTTCAGATCCATGGCTCTGGTCATGATTGAGAAAAGATTGAGACCGGTATCGAGAAGGGCGCTAGCAACCCTAAGCGTCTGGGATGTAACGTTAGCTGTTCGGAAACCTAGCGTGTCCGTCAGCAAGCCGGTCAGCAAGCATGTTGACAGATCGGTTGTCAACTCAGCCCCGAGCTCCGGCAACAGCTCATAGAGGATCTCCGTGGTGGAGTTGGCCTTGGCACTCACGACGTTGATCTTGCCGTAGTTGGTGTTGGTGATGTGATGGTCGATATTAATGACGGGTGGAACTGGATCAGGGAGCCCGGCATAGGCCTTGCCCATTCGATCGGTATCACCGCAATCAAGGGAAATTATGAGATCATAGGCAATCGACCTGTCGGGCTCCGTTTCTACCTCGTCAGCAAGAGCGAGGTATTTAAAGCGACCGGGAAGGCCATCATCACATACCAGGCTGTAGTCCTTGCTTATTTGCTTTAGGGCAACGCCGGTAGCTGTGAGCGAGCCAATGGCATCCCCATCCGGTGCGATATGAGTAATGACCAGGATCTTTTCGGCTTTCTCCAGAGCCTGGCCTATTGACTCTATAATAGAGCTATCAAGCACCCCTATGTGTCTCCTACTTCCTCGATCTCTTCTGGGATGTCTAAGTTATCAAGCAATTGGCTGATATGCTCCGCGCGGGCCAAGGATGGATCCCAGTGAAAATGCAGTCGAGGGGTAGTTCTAGTCGTAAGGCGGCTGGCGAGCTCGCGGCGCATATAGCTAGTTGCCTTGCTTAAGGCCGCCATCACCTCTTCTTGGCGCGAATCGTCGCCTAATGCATTAACATATACATCTGCATACTGAAGCTCTCGGTCAATCTCGACAGCTGTGATGGTGATATCTTGTAGCCGGGGATCACGTATGTCTCGCAGAGCCAAAGTGCTGAGGATTATCCGTATCCGCTCGGCCGTGCGCTTTTGACGGATCTTGCTCATCCGCTAACCTGCTCTTTGACGAAGAACTCAAGAATGTCACCCGATTCGTAGTCGCTCCAGTTATCGATGCTGACACCGAACTCGAAACCGGATTTTATTTCGCGAACGTTCTCTTGTAAATGTTTTAAGCTGGAAACTTTTCCGGTGTGGATCAATGATGTTTCACGGATAACGCGGATCCGGGAGTTTCGCCGTGCTTCACCAGTTCGCATGTAACAGCCGGCAATCACTCCAGCGCTCCTAATCCTAAACACCTGGCGGACCTCGGCTCGGCCAATGATCACTTCCTCATACACCGGTCCGAGCATGCCTTTCAAGGCTTTCTCTACGTCTTCAATTAGCTTGTAAATGATATTGTAGGTTTTTATCTCAACCTGTTCGCTGGCCGCAGCCGCTCTTACAGCCGCATCCACCTCAACATTAAAGCCCAAGATGACTGCGTCAGAAGCAGACGCGAGCATAATGTCGTTTTCCGTGATATCTCCAGTTGCGGCGCGCAGTATCTCCAGCTCCACCTCTTCAGAGCCAAGTCCTTCAAGCGAATTCACTAGCGGTTCTAATGAGCCCTGAACATCTGCCTTAACGATCAAATTAAGCGACTTTGCATCTCCCTCCTGGAGCCTTTCGAAAAACTCATCCAGGCTGATTGGCGCGCGTTTTACTTCAGTCTGGATCCCCTTTTCTTCATATTCCTCAATGGCTCGTCGGGCGATCTTCTCGCTCGTTACAACATTGAATTGATCTCCGGCTTCAGGAATGCCGTTGAGTCCGGAAACAGAGACTGGCATCGAGGGATCGGCTGACGTTATCAGCTTTCCACGGTAGTCATACATCGCTTTTATGCGACCGTAATGCTCCCCAATGAGCAAGGTTTGACCCGTCTTAAGGGTTCCATTTTGAACCAGTAGCGTGGTCATAACTCCCCGCCCCCGCTCCATACGGGCTTCCAGGACAGTACCAGTAGGTGCGGCCTTCGGGTTGGCACGGGGATCGATCTCCTCGGCGGTTAGCACGATCGCCTCTAACAAATCCTCAATACCCACCTGCTCTTTAGCTGACACAGGAATGACCAGCGTGTCACCATCCCACTGATCAGGCGTCAACCCGACCTCAGACAGCTGTTGCAGGACCAGATTAGGATTTGCCGACTCCAGATCTATTTTGTTCATGGCGATCACAATCGGGACGCCGGCCGCCCGGGCATGATCGAGCGCCTCGTGAGTTTGGGGCATCATGCCGTCATCGGCTGCGATGACAAGAATGGCGATATCTGTGGCCTGGGCACCCCTTGCTCGCATGGCCGTAAAGGCTTCGTGACCAGGCGTATCCAAGAACGTGATCACGCTTCCGTTATATCTAACTTGGTAGGCACCAATATGCTGGGTTATGCCGCCAGCCTCACCCGATTGCACATCTGTATTGCGTATGATGTCCAATAGTGAAGTTTTGCCATGATCTACGTGTCCAAGCATGGTGATGACCGGAGGACGGGCAAGTAGGTTCTCCTGGTCCTCTTCGGCCAATATTTGTCGCCAGACTGGTTGAGCAGCGGCTTCGTCTTCGCCTTCTGCCACGGCTACTACGATCGGGATGGCCTCAAAACCCATCTCTTCGGCCACGATAGCTGCCGTATCGAAGTCGATTTGCTGGTTGATGTTGGCCATAATGCCATTGTTCATCAACTCCTTGATCACATCGATTGGGCTGGCTTCCATAACATCAGCCAGCTCCCGGACAGTCAAGAAGTCTGGGATTTCAATGACCGTTTTTGTCTCTGTCATAATCAGCTAATCCTACTTCAAGTTCTATTAAGTGAGCCTATTACCTATCAATTGGGGTCTGGTCCCCAATCGCTTTTGCCAGTGCGGTTGCTTACTTGTCGCCGATTTATCTGGCTCATTCCGATAATCGAAGACCTAGCCCAGCAGTTAACCCTTAACTCTGCGAAGGCGATTTCGGCAGATTTACGGCCAAGGCCATTTTGTCTGCTTTAGCAACCTCGGTTTGGAGGGCGCAATCAAGAACCTGGCTCTCCATCGCTATTTTCCAACAATCGAATTTGTCGCATAGATATGCACCTCTGCCGTTGAGCTTGCCGGATGGATCTGCTACGACGCCACCGTCCGTTGTACGCACAATCCTCGTCAATCGTCGTTTGTCGATCTTCAGCCGGCACACAACACAGGTGCGCTGTGGTATGTGCTTTCGTCTACCGATTTTCTTAGCCAAATTCTCTGAAATTATTAAATCTCGTCCTCGAAAACCTCATCGGTTTCCAGGCCCTCGTAATCTTCCCACTGAGGACGACGCCGGCCCGACTTTCTCTTTTTCTTAGTTACCACGCGACCCAGCTGTTCATCAAAGACAAGTTCCTTGCCTCGAGACTTGTCTCTCTCTTCTTCTTCCGTACCCTCAGTCGATTCGCCCTTGACAACGATCACCTTCTTCTTTTCAGGCGTCTTCTCAGTTTCTACCTGTACAAGAGATATATCCAGATCGTCAATTGCGGGCACCTGCTCTTCTAGGATCTCTTCCTCAATCGGTTCTTCAACAATCTCGTCCAGAACCTCATCACTATCGGGCAGTTCCTCTTCGACGTCTTCTTCAATCTCTTCTTCTACTTCTGTGTCAAGAACTGCTTCGGCTTCATCGTCAACAGCGGCGACAGCATCGATCTCTTGCTCCTCAGCCTCTTCTTCGATTTCTTCTTCGATGGCTTCGACTTCCAGTGTGTAAGCCTCTACCGCTTCCTTTATTTCATCCAATGCCTTCTGGCCAAATCCGTCAATTTCCAGTAACGAATCGTCACCGGATTCAAGTTTCATGAGTATATCGCCATAGCTAGTCACGCTGTTGGCCACAAGAAGACCGCGGACACGGGTGGAAAGCTCCAATTCGTCAACAGAGATTTCCCAGGCTTCCCTAGGAATATGCTTACGTGCATCGGCGCGCTCTTTCTGGATCTTATCGTATCCCACCGCTCTGATGGCAACGATCCTTCCTTCAACGGCTCCTACGAGCCGGTTGAGCATCATGTAATCTTCAGAGGTAATAGGCCGGTTGGCCTCTTTCTTCGCCAGCACTATCTCGATCTTGCCTATTAACGCTTTGTTCTGAGCTACCGCGGGATCCGCTGCGGGATCATTCCGTGTCGCCAGAGACGCCGTAGCCGCTTCAGTCAGGCTCTTAATGTCGATACGCCAGCCGGTTAGTTTGGCTGCCAGCCGTGCATTTTGTCCTTCTCGACCGATGGCCAATGAAAGTTGATCATCCGGTACGATAACAATAGCCGTCCGTCCCTCATCCGGGTGATCCTCCAGAAATACTTGGGATACACGGGCGGGGCTCAAGGCCTTGGCAATGAACGAGCGTTGATCTGGATCCCATTCAATGACATCTATCTTCTCGTCATTTAACTCACGGACGATGCTCTGAATACGGACGCCTCGCATTCCAACGCATGCGCCAACCGGATCGATGCCCGGCTGCATGGCTACAACCGCGACCTTGGATCGGGCACCGGCCTCTCGAGCAATACTCTTTATATCAACCTGTCCGTTATATATCTCAGGTACTTCTAGCTCCAAAAGCCGCCGCAAAAGGTTACGGTGGTTACGGCTGACGATTATCTGTGGACCACGACTGGTTCGGCGTACTTCCAAGACGTATACACGAATCTTGTCGTGGGCTCTGTACCTCTCGCGATTGGATTGCTGGCTTCGAGGGAGCACGGCCTCCGTTCTACCAAGCCCGATGGTGATATTCTGACCGGACACGCTTTGAACAGTACCGTTCACTATCTCGCCTTCGCGTGCGGAAAAATCCTCATAGAGTTTCTCACGCTCGGCTTCTCGGACCCGTTGCAGAATTACCTGCTTCGCCGTCTGCGCAGCAATACGGCCGAAGTTCTCGGGAGTACTTTCCATCATGACCATCTCGCCAAGTTCGGCATCAGGAAAACCGTTCTTATTGGCCTCTTGAATAAGAACCTCCGTTCGCGTATCTATTATCGAGTCAACGACTTCTTTCTCGGCATAAATTGTTGCTTCGCCCGATCGCCGGTCTATTTCAACCTCGACCTCTTGGACGTTGCTTACATTTGTGTCTCGCCGATATGCTGAGATTAGGGCCGTTTGCAGCGCCTCGATCACGACATCACCAGAAAGGCCACGAGATTCACAGATCTCGTTGAAGGCTAACATGAATTCACTTTTCATATGCTTCGTCCACTCTGCCTTAGTTGTCGAATGCTCTTCTCAATCTGGAAATATTCTCTTCTCGAGCCAACACCCGCCAATAAATCTCCTCATAGAAAACAAAAAAGTGGGGAATGCCCACTTTAAATCGCGCATTTGGTTAATTGTCGGTCGCGCCCAAACCGATGAAGCTATCAGCGATCAGATTATAGCACGGGCGATATCCTCAAGCAATACGTATATGCTCAGGCAATCTACGGCCGCCTGCAGTCTCCCCCCGCTTGACTTGGCTGTTTTCAAAGCATACAATCCTCTTGTTTCATGAAGGTAATCGGCCTGGCAATTTATTGGTGTTGCCGGATACCAGTTGCCGGTTGCCGTTGTGTATTTCTGAATCTAAAACCTGCTAAAATTGATTCTTTCCGCTAAACACTCGAAGCTAGGAGAGTGGAATGGATATCTTCGAAAAATGTGGCCTATTCACCGAAGCGCGTGAAGTGATGGCCTCGGGTTTATACCCTTACTTTATTCCGATGTCCGATAACGAGGGAACTGAGGTAACGTTCAACGGACGGCGGATCATAATGATCGGTTCCAATAATTACTTGGGACTAACTACGCACCCCAAGGTAAAAGCAGCAGCCATCGAAGGCGTCGAGAAGTATGGCACAAGTTGCACCGGGTCTCGTTTTCTAAACGGAACCTTGCGCCTTCATGAGGAGTTGGAGGAGCGTCTCGCCGCTTTCGTAGGTAAGGAGAGCGCCCTGGTCTTCAGCACCGGTATGCAGGTGAATTTAGGGGCTATCTCAGCTCTGGTCGGCCCCAACGATTACGTAATCATCGACAAGGACAATCACGCAAGTATCGTTGATGGCTGCCGCCTGGGCCAGGGTAAGATGAGGCGTTTCCGGCATAACGATCTAGACCATCTAGAACGCATTTTCAAGAAACTCCCAACAGACGCCGGTCGCATGGTAATTGTCGATGGCGTCTTCAGCATGGGGGGAGACATTGTTAACTTGCCCGAGTTGGTCCCCTTGTGCAAGAAGTATGGAGCGCGGATTTACGTCGACGACGCGCATTCACTTGGGGTCCTTGGAAATGGTCGGGGCACGGCCGCTCACTTCGGCCTAACCGATGACGTTGATCTTATCATGGGTACTTTCAGCAAATCCTTTGCCTCAGTCGGTGGCTTCATCGCCGGTGATGCCGAGGTTATGCACTTTGTCCAGCACCGAGCCCGTTCCTTCATGTTCAGCGCCAGTTTGCCTGCTTCTAACGCGATGGCTGCCATGGCTTCCCTGGAGATAATGGAAACCGAACCACAGTATATCGAACAGCTCTGGGATAATGGCATGAAAATGTTAAATGGCCTGAACGAGCTAGGCTTTAACACCGGTCGCACCCAGACACCGATTATTCCGGTCATCATCGGTGAAGACGAGCCCACTTTCCTCACCTGGAAGCTGTTATTCGAACGGGGATTGTTCACCAACGCGATCCGCACCCCAGCCGTTCCTAAAGGCGAATCCTGCTTGCGGACCAGCTATATGGCGACCCATACCGAGGAACAGCTAGATCGCGCCCTGGCTATCATGGGTGACACCGGCAGGCAGTTGGGACTGATCGCTTAAGCGCTAAGGAATTCGTCCCCCCCTTTTCAAGGCTAAGTCCCAACCCGCATTCTTTATCAACAGCCCGTTCTATAAGGCCGCCTCGCGACGGATGCTATCGCTTGCATCATGCCGCTGAGATTCCAAGGCTCCAAGGGGAACTCGAGAGCTAACAAGCACGTCATTAAGTATAGAAAACGGCAGGCATATGTCGTCGTTCTATATCCCGAGATAAGGCATTACCAATCACATCCCGGTCGAGGCGGCATGGTTCTGTATGGTCAAGATTGGGTAAACGTCACCAAAGCGTCACGATATCAGCCAGCAGACTATGAATTTTGACCATATAGTACTTATGAAATGCGGCATCCCGGGGATCCGCACCTTAGGGGGGAGCCAGAGGATCTCCGTCGACCGCGTTCCAAGCGATGTAGAAAAACTGAGATGACTATTAAGTTCGAATGAGGATTTACAGTTTTCACAAAGAACCCAGATTAGAAAAATCTCGAACAGAGGGCTCCATGATTAGTGAACAACCGACGCGTCCAGTTAAGCCGATATCAGGGAAGACGAACAGAAGGGGTTTCCGGCCGGGCTGTGGCTGCGCAGCTCGTTTGTTGCTGGGCAGCTTGTTGCTCCTGGCTTTTCTAATCTTCACCGGAATCGTGGTTACGGGTACCCTGGTCTATAGCAGCCTGTCGGCCGAGATCGAGGAGGGCATCGTCGCTCTCGATTCAGCCCGCGAACGAGAGAGCTTTGAAACCACCATCATCACAGACCGGAACGGACGCGTATTGTGGGAGATTTTCGGTGAAGGCAAGCGGACGCGCATTCCACTGGACCGGATCCCCCAACACCTGATTGACGCCATCGTAGCTACGGAGGACGATACATTCTACGAGAATACAGGCTTGGACATCCCATCCCTGGTCGCCGCCGTCATCGCCAATTTGCGAAATCCAGGCGATAGGCCGCAGGGGGCCAGTACGATTACCCAGCAACTGGTCCGGCACCTTGTGTTCGATTACGAAGAGCGCACGGCCGTAAGCTACAACAGAAAAACCAAGGAGATCATTCTGGCCTGGGTGATGGCCAGAAAGTATTCCAAGGATGAGATCTTGGAGATGTACCTTAACGAGATTTATTTTGGAAACCTGGCTTATGGCGTCGAGGCCGCCTCCCAGACCTACTTTGGTAAATCGGCTTCCGAACTCAACCTGTCTGAAGCCAGCCTCCTGAGCGGCATTCCACAGAGCCCAGTCGACCTGGACCCCCTCCAGAATATAGAGGGAGCGAAGGAACGCCAGTGGATTGTTCTTAATCTGATGGCTAGTGAAGGATTTATCAACCGGCTACAAGCCCAAGCTGCCTACCTGGATCCCCTCGAATTTGCCCCCCAAGAAGTTAGTCTTCAAGCGCCCCATTTTGCCGTTTATGTCCGCCGGATCCTTGAGGAACAGTATGGGCCGGAGGTGGTCGCAAACGGAGGTCTCCGGGTTACAACTACCCTTGATCTCGATTACCAGCGGCTTGCCGACCTATTGGCCCGTCAGCACATCGATCAGGTAGGTCCCGATCATAATATGACCAATGCCGCCCTGGTGGCCATGAAGCCTGGAACGGGTGAGATTCTGGCCATGCTGGGCAGCCTGGACTATCGCGATGATGACATCGATGGCAATGTAAACGTGGCTATTTCGGGTCAGCAACCAGGGAGCGCCATTAAACCATTAACATATGCAGCTGCCCTTTCGCCGCAGCAAGATGGGGGGGAGCCCCTATGGACGGCAGCCGATCTACTATGGGATGTTCCTGTCGATTACGAGCAGTTTGACGATTCCACTTACTCTCCAGTCAACTACGATCGTCGATTTCACGGCCCTGTCCGGTTGCGAGAAGCCCTGGCCAACAGCTACAACGTACCTGCAGTCCTGCTTCTCCAGGATATCGGCGTGCCCATGTTGGTAGAAAGAGGTCGCCAACTAGGCATTACAACCTGGCAGGATGATTCTAGCCGTTACGGCCTTTCTCTTACTTTGGGCGGCGGCGATGTCACCCCCCTGGAACTCACAGGAGCGTATTCCGTTTTTGCCAACGGCGGCAAGCGAGTTCCGCCCGTAAGCATACTCCGGGTGGAAAAGACCAGTGGCGCCGTCCTATATGAATATCAACCACCGGAAGCTATACAGGCGGTTGATCCGAGGGTCGCATTTTTGATTTCGGATATCCTGGACGATGACGCTGCCCGTACTCCTGCGATGGGACGGGACAATCCTCTCGAACTATCCTTCCCGGCCGCGGCTAAAACCGGGACCAGCAACGATTTCCGAGATAATTGGACGGTTGGCTACACCCCTGGTCTTGTAGTGGGCGTCTGGACGGGCAACTCGGATAACAGCGAGATGCTCAATATCAACGGATTGACTGGCGCGGCGCCTCTGTGGTCAGGTTACATAGAAGCCATCTACAGCGATTACCATTTGTTGGAAGTATTAGAAGTCAATGGAAATGCGCCACCCACGGAATTCGCCATGCCAGAAGGGATGGAAGAACGAGGCATCTGTAATCTGGAGGCGATTTCGACTTCGTCGGAAGATTGCGCGCTTAGCCAGTCAGAGTATTTTCTAGTGTCTGCTCAGAGCAACACCTCGAATTCTGTCACATCATCAGAGGGCGTGACCTGGGAGGAGCTCGATCCTGGGGTATGGCGCGTTCCGGCCGTGGCCCTACCCCCGTTATCTGAGGAGCTGCAAGTTGCGGCGAAAAGTGTCCAGGGCGATGATCGTCTTCCACCTCAATCCTATTGTTACTTCGAAGAGGGAGCTGCTCTCGAGTTTCTTCCTCCTGACGCCGGTCCAGCATTATTCCTCGCACCACCACGCAATAGTGAGAGCCTCAAATCGGCCCACATATGGTCGGCCGAGCATGATCTGCCGATCTTACCGGCGATGTCCTGCACCGAGGAGTTACTGGTAGCCGCCCGTGATCCCGAGATCCCGGCAATTTGGCGCATAACCAGTCCCAAAGCGGGGGAAGGCATCAGCGGCGTAGTTCCCATCTTGGGCACGGCCGACTTCGATCCGGCAAAGGTCCAGTTCTATAAAGTGGAGTTGGGTATGGGTGATCTTGAGGATCCTCAGTGGGTCACGCTAGGAGAGATCGGGAGGACGCCGGTTGTGAACGGCACCCTTGAGCTCCTCCATGCCGACGCCCTGCCTCCAGGAAATTACTTGTTGCGTCTCATAGTCGTTCGCTGGGATGGAAACTATGTGGGTGATCCCTATGCAGTCGAACTAACCATAGAGTAATTAACGGCCGCAGGTTTCCGAGAACAGGTTTTCGGGGGGCTGGCTTCTTGCATGCCCTAATATCGCCTGGATGACAGTGGATTGGTCGACTTGAGATGCCTTCGCTTTATAAAGACATCTCGTGGCCCATGGTAAACGGACCGCCTCTATCATCCTCGATGCATGTGGTCTATAATCTGTGAAGAATCAATCTTCGTTCGTAAACTCGCGAGGGAGGGAAATGACCAACACCTTCATCACTGTTGCAGGAAACATCGGAGTCGGGAAGTCCACCCTTGTGGGATTATTGGCAGAACGATTGGAGTGGGAGCCGGTCTACGAGGCCTTCACAGAAAATCCGTACCTGGCCGATTTCTATCAGGATATGCGCCGCTGGAGTTTCCACTCCCAGGTATTCTTCCTGTCTCGCCGGCTTCAACAGCACCACGACCTGCTGCAACGACAGACGTCGGTCATCCAGGATAGGAGCGTATACGAAGATGCTGAGGTGTTTGCTCGCAACCTATACAGGCAAGGCCATCTTAGCGAACGGGATTGGCGATGTTACCAGGATCTCTACCAGACGATGGCCACCCTTCTCCGCCCCCCGCACCTCGTCGTCTACTTGCGAGCATCGGTAGAGAATCTGCGCCGTCGTATCTCCCAGCGCGGCCGTGATTACGAACAAGAGATCACCGATGCCTATATGGCCCAATTAAATGAGCTATATGACAACTGGGCGACCGGTTTTCGATTGTGCCCAGTCCTAACCGTCGATACCAATAACTTAAATTACGTCCAATATGATGCCCATCTGGACCAGATCATGCATCGAATAGAGGATCGCCTTCAAGGACAGGAGTACCTGGAACTCGAATAGACATTGACGATTCTTGTGATAGCAGACTGTCTACCATTACAAGTTTGGGATGCGTTTCCATCTTCTGATCTCTTTCATCTGGTGACTAACAACCAGCGACCGACGACCAGCAACCAGTGATCAAAGGCCAACGCAGTTGGCCCAAGCTCAGTCCTCTGAGCAAACCAGCAACCAGTGATCAAAGGCCAACGAAGTTGGCCCAAGCTCAGTCCTCTGAGCAAACCAGCAACTAGTGATCAAAGGCCAACGAAGTTGGCCCAAGCTCAGTCCTCTGAGCAAACCAGCAACCAACGACCAGCGACCAGCGATCAAAGGCCAACGAAGTTGGCCCAAGCTCAGTCCTCTGAGCAAACCAGCAACCGACGACCAGCAACCAGCGATCAAAGGCCAACGAAGTTGGCCCAAGCTCAGTCCTCTGAGCAAACCAGCAACCGACGTCCAACGTCCAACAACAGCAATCTAACCCTCATCGTCAAGCAGAAACAGAAGCAGGGCGGCCCCTCCCTCGGCCAAAGAGTTCATTCCCTCAACTCTGCCCTCATAGTCGTCGGTGTCGAGTCGTTTATGGCGGTACAACTTACCCTCTTGTTCGACCCGGCCGACGTACTTGTCAGGACCTGTCCGGTGGCGATATACCTTGCCGTTCTCCAGGTTCACGTTGCCTAAATATTCATCCAGATCGTAACGGGTAAAGTACACCTTACCGCTCTCGAGCTCCACTCGACCGATAGCGATTTCCTTTTTGAATCTCGAGTCGAAAACCTCGCCTGTCTCGTCGTCCACATAACCTAGTAATTCATCAGACTTGGCCGTCCGGTGCCGGTAGATTTTGCCCATGTTCCTTCTCCTCGGATTTATGCGCTGGATATGCTCAGGGGGATTATACATTAATAGCGCCCATCGCTGTCGATAGCCATTTCGGGTTTACTGTCTGTATGGTTTGATATCGGATCGAGGGGAGGCGGTTGATATGAGTGGGTCAGGATCTTGGCCACCCGCTGAAAATCACCGTTTCCTCAAGCCAAATATCTTACCCATCTAAAAAATTGTCTTGACAACGAACCGTCCATCTGCTATATTATGTGTATTACCCGTTTAAGTGGGTTAAATAAGTTATTGGGTTATACGGTATATCGGGTTTCACGGAAATTGATTTAGGAGGAGAAACAATGCCAGCACCGGTGAGAGATATTATAGCCAGTCCAACCACTTCCCAGGTTCAGGTTACCTTGGAACCAGCTTATAACGCTTTTCATAGTCTGGTCATGCTTGCCCGTGCGCGGACGATATCTGGGCTTGGCGATTGGATATCCAATACAGATGCATCACTGTCAGATGAGGAACGACAGCGCCATCAACTGGTCATTATCGGATATTACTTTGCTGCTAAGCCCAACCAAAGTTGGCCGTCCTTCCCTGCCTACTTAGATCACCTAGAGGCACTCTCGCCGGTCGCTATTAGGAATAAGCTACTAGATGCCTACTCGGATCTACCCCGTGTAGATGAGGGCGGCGGAGTGACTATCGACAAGGATACGGCTTTGGAAAGCGTCGACAATTACCTCGAATTCTTGCGCCAGCGATTTACACCAGAACACCTCGACGATGATCTGGAATCAGAAGCCTACTCGCTTGTAGTCGATCCCCCAGCCATGAAACGACTCATCGTCTCTCACCTACGGGAGATGTGGGACACCTATCTTGAGGCTGAGTGGCAACGTATCGTGCCCATGCTACTGGATGCCGTGGCTGCCTTCGAGCAGGTTAATTATGAAGAGATGAACAGGATCGAGATGGTCGAGTTCATTACCGGGCACCAATTAACGCAAGATCACTGGACTTCGATGGTTGAAGAAGCGGAGCAGATCGTGTTTGTACCTTCAGCCCACGTGGGCCCCTATATGGGAAAATTCATGTGTGGTGAAACCGTGGGGATTATGTTCCGAGCACGGCTGCCTGAGGGCACCCACTATTATGCCCCTGATTTAAGCCGGGCTGAGATCCTGGTGTTATTGAACGCTCTAGCCGACGATACGCGCTTGAGCATTCTCCAGGCGGTCGCGGAGGAGGGAGAAATGCGCTCGCAGGAGATCATGCGAGCGCTTGAACTAAGCCAGTCGGCCGCATCACGCCATCTGAAGCAGCTTAGCGCCACAGGCTACCTCAATGAGAGACGGTGCGAAGGGGCCAAGTGTTACGCACTCAATAAAGAGAAGGTAGAGGACCTGATTGGCGCGATATCCTCATTCCTCATCGACGCTTAAATCATTCTCTTTTTGCTTTTATGTTTAAGGAGAGACGAATCATGAAGAAGTTACACGAGATATGGACGAAAACCGGTCAAACGATCACCGCCTTTTCCCCCTACTACCAGGAGAAGATGATCCGCTTGACGCAGGAGTATGATGCCCCAAACTTTTGGTTTATCCTCAATTGGGTGCGAGCAAACGAACCTGAACCATTCAATCCCGAAGAGATGTTGAAGATCGTCGGTCCTTATTCAACGGGACAGTCGACGCTGGATCGATTCAGCGAATTTACCGAACGTGGTTTTCTAAAACAAGATGCGGGCGGCAATTTAACCCTTTCCGATAGCGGACGGGGGCTCATTGAAGGATTCTTCAATTCGGCCCATGAAGCATTGGCTGACGTCGAACCGCTTCCATCCGATGAGATGACCAAATTGCAGGAGTTGCTTGGGAGACTTGTGGAAGCTGCCGCCAACGCATCTGAACCGGCGGATAAGTTCAGGTTCGTCAATAGCCGGTGGACCGATCCGGGAGATGACGCCCCGGCGCCTGTACGGATCGATCAATATGTGACTGACCTGGACCGCTTTCGTGATGACGCCCATATTGCAGCCTGGCAATCCTATGGTGTGGGCGGGCAGGTATGGGAAACGCTTACTTCTGTCTGGCGAGATGAGGCTAACACAGCCGCTGAATTGGCCGAGCGCTTATCTGTCCGCGGTTACTCCGAAGAGGATTACGGGGCAGCTCTTGAAAAGCTGGTGATCAAAGGATGGGTCGAAGAAGTAGACGATCGATTTCAGGTCACCCCTAACGGCAAACGTATCCGCGAAGAGGCCGAAGAGAAGACCGATAAGTTGTTCTTCGCCACTTGGTCTGTTCTAAGTGAGAAGGAGCTTGAGCTGCTAGATGACCTCGTCACGCGACTCAACGCCAGTTTAAAGCAGTCCAGTTTCGAGATTACCTGGGAACACGTAATGAGTGTGGCTAGGGGTTTCATTCCAGTCACTCGAACCGCTGTTGATTCGCTCTTCGAGGAGTATTTCAAGGAACCGCGGTTCTTCTATCCCACGCTCCTTGCCACCGGCACAGAGCCTGAGCCCTACTCCATCGACCACTACGTTGAACTGAATCCTTATAGCGACCCAGATCGCTTATCAAAAACCCTTGCAGACGCAGCCGAGGCCGGTCTAATGGATAATGGATCCGGAGCGTACAGGGTATCCAAGAAGGGACACGAGGCGCTTGATACGGTGAACGATTCCTTCTACAAGTGTCTCGGAGAGCTCAATATATTGCCCGATGAAGAACTAAGCCAGGTATCGGGTTTTCTTGACCGGCTGATCAAAGCCAGCCTCGATGCGGCTGAACCCTCCAAAAAACCAGCCACTGTAATTGTGCACAATGCCCACCCACATGCAGAGTACCCAGCGCTGGCCAAGATCGACATGCAGGTGGACGATCTCAGGGCATTTCGCGACGATGCCCACATCGCGGCCTGGCGCCCTTATGGAATTGATGGACGGACCTGGGAAACGCTGAGCTTCGTCTGGCAAGGAGACGCCAAAACCGCCTCCACGCTCGTCGAGACGCTGCCATTCAGGGGCTACGGAGAGGATGATTATGCGAATTCGCTGGAGCAGCTCACCGACCGTGGTTTGATACAGAAAGGTGGCGACGGATTTAAACCAACTGACAAAGGGAAGACACTCCGCCTTGAGGCTGAAGAGACTACGAATCGTATTTTCTTCGAACCCTGGCAAGTTCTGGAAGAAAACGAGCAGGCCCAATTTCGGAATCTGCTCATTAGAATGAAGATCAATCTTGAAAACCTGGCCGAGAAGGAGACTGAGACCGCCGGTTCTTGACCGGAACCAAAGCCGCAAGCCTTCTTGGCAGGAGGATTACGATGAGAACATGTAACAGATATCAATCGACTAGATTGACCGGCTATAACAAAGCCAGCCAACCGAAGCACCGGGTAAACGAGGGTCGTTCTCACACTGCCAAGTCACAACACGTGGTATTCTTCTTCATGTGCCGTTCTACCTGCTCCCACTGCTGGAAGCAGGCGATGGCCCTGGCTCAGCTAAACGACCGTCTTATAGCGCACAACACCACGGTAGTGCTTGTCGGCGATGGCAGGTATAAGAAAGCCGCACAGCGCCTAATAGAGGAGCTCAACTTGCCTTTTCGGTATATATCTGACAATGGTGCGCTCCGTCGCTACTACCATGTCGACGTCCCGGATGGACGAGAATGCAAATGGGCTTTGCTCTTCGTTGACACGCAAGGCATCGTCCGATTCTGCCGGTCCGGCACTCCTGGTCATATCTGTCCAGGCCTTGGTATGCGGGACTTCGCCCGATTTCTGTCGTCAGTCAGAATGGTCGACAGAGATAGTCAAGAGCACGTTATGCGTCGGGCACCGGTAAACGGTTGCGAAAAGGCCCCTAAGTTGGTTCCTCAATGACGATAAAACTGTTTTCCGATTGCTGAATATCTTTCCCTCCTCTTCCTAAAGGCAGCTTCGAGTGGCCCTTCCACCCAAAGCTGCTTTTTTTTACTTCTGCTGTCGTAGCGCAAGCTTATAGATTGGTTGTCGACAGCGGGCTGACGCACGCTGAGTCTCAGGGAGCCATCATTCTGCACTAGGAAATCCTGCACGACACTCATACCCTTATCCTCTTCCATACTTGACCAGCCGCAAAGCGAGCTTTGGTCTCATGATCTTTGGATTTCAACCCAATACGAACTATCTTGCCACGCATGCAGTAGTATGATAGTATGTTGGATATCTAAACTTAGATTTTGATACACCGAAATTAAAGACGGTGGTTTTCGAAATATGCCAAGTCCATTTTTTGCGCTTCTCCTATTGACCTTGATAGTCGCCTTAAGCTACTGGTTATTCCGACCAGAAAAGGGGCTTTTCTGGCAATGGCGCAAAACACGCATCCTAAACCAGCGCGTGATGCGGGAGGACGCTCTCAAGCATCTTCATCGCTGCGAACGCTATAGACGACCAGCTACCGTCGAGAGCCTCGCCGGCGCCCTTCACGTGACGGGAAATTCGGCCGCCAGCCTGCTAGCGGATCTTGAGGCGAACCAGCTCATTCAAACCAAGGGTGAGACGTTCGTTCTAACTCCCCAAGGTCGCGAGTATGCTCTGCATATCATCCGATCACATCGTCTTTGGGAACGCTATCTGGCCGACGAAACCGGCTACGAACACGAATCGTGGCACGATCGGGCTGAATTGGCTGAGCACAGTCTGACTCCAGAAGAAGCGGATGCTCTAGCGGCTAATCTCGGTAATCCAACCCATGATCCTCACGGAGATCCGATTCCGACGGCCGGTGGAGACATGGTTCCCCATGGCGGGCAACCCTTAAACGTCCTGCCCGTGGACGTCCCGGCGCGTATCGTCCACCTTGAAGACGAACCCGAGGCAAGTTACGCCCAATTGGTGGCGGAGGAACTGAGCCCGGGGATGATCGTGCGAATTATCGAGTCCTCATCGAGTCGCATACGGTTCTGGGCTGACGGCGATGAGCATCTCTTGGCTCCGGTGGTGGCGGCCAACATATCTGTGGTTCCCCTACCAAGCGTCGTTGAACCGCAATTGGAATCCGGCGAGCGGTTATCCGCCTTGCGTCCAGGTGAGAAAGGGGAGGTCATAAACATATCTGGCAGCAGCAGAGGGAGCGAGCGAAGAAGGTTCCTCGACCTTGGCATACTGCCTGGCACCCAGGTATCAGCAGAGCTAGACAGCCCATCGGGTGATCCAACGGCGTATCGTGTACGTGATGCCTTGATCGCTCTTAGAAAGGAACAGGCTGATATGATTCGGATCAAAAGGGTAGCCGATGACGAATGAGCAATCCAATCCTGTCCTGACCAATCCTCCATCCGATGCCTGCGCCACATGTCCCGCTCACAACGCTGGGAATCTCCTTAAGTTGGGCATCAGCATGGACAATTGGGACTACGTCGTAGCCCTGGCAGGAAATCCCAATGTTGGAAAGAGCACCGTATTCAACTCCTTGACAGGCCTCCACCAGCACACAGGTAATTGGCCGGGAAAGACGGTGAGCCGGGCTGAGGGGGGTTTCAATTTCGGCGGACACCAATATAAACTCGTCGATCTACCCGGCACGTATTCCCTGCTTTCTACAAGCTTTGACGAAGAGATCGCTCGTGACTTCATATTGTTCGGGCAGCCCGACGTTACCGTTGTCGTGGTTGATGCGACCAAATTAGAGCGAAATCTCAACCTGACTCTTCAGGTGCTGGAAATAACCGATCGAGCGGTCGTATGCCTGAACCTGATTGACGAGGCCGAACGGCGGAATATACAGGTAGACCATCGCCGGCTGGCTCGTGATCTAGGCGTGCCCGTGGTTCCGACTACCGCTCGCCGCGGCCAGGGTTTGGAGGAGTTATTGGGGGCCATTAGTGATGTGGCGACCGGAAAGACGGTTTGTAAACCCCATCGCATCAAGGTTGATTCCCCGGATGTTGAACGGGCGATCGGGCAGCTTTCGGTGATGATCCAGGACGTTTTCCCTGGATTACCCAACGCGCGTTGGGTAGCACTGCGCTTGCTCGACGGCGATCAACGGCTTATGGAGGCGGTTAGAAGTGGCGAGCTAAGCAACTTGAGTCAGCCCGATCTGGTTGGCGAGGGACAGGAATTGAGGTTAGGACTGGAAGCCGCATAATGACCCTTGATTCGGCTACCACAGGCATTCTTGGAACAGCCGAGAAACTGCGTTGGCAAGTTGGCCAGACCTTTCACGAGGAGCTCATGGAGGATATCTATGCCGACGCCTCCCGGATTGCCGACCGCGCGGTTACTCACCCCGGGGAGGAACCCCGGTTTGACCTCGATCGCACCATAGACCGGTTGGTTACGAGCCGTATTTGGGGATTTCCCCTGATGATCCTTCTCTTCGCCTTCATCTTCTGGATCACCATCACTGGCGCGAACATTCCTTCAGCATTTCTTTCAACGCTGCTTCTTGACAAAGTGTATTCACTATTAATTGGTATTTCTGAAGCTGTTGGTCTGCCGTGGTGGCTGCAAGGGCTGGTCATCGATGGGATGTACCTGACTACTGCTTGGGTGGTTGCCGTGATGCTACCGCCGATGGCTATTTTCTTCCCCCTCTTCACCCTCCTCGAGGATTTTGGTTATCTTCCTCGCGTAGCATTCAACCTGGACAATGCATTCAAGCGTTCCGGCGCCCATGGCAAGCAGGCCCTTAGCATGATGATGGGTTTCGGCTGTAATGCCGCCGGTGTCATTTCAACGCGCGTTATTGACAGTCCGCGAGAGAGGCTGATCGCCATCCTTACAAACAATTTCGCGCTCTGTAACGGCCGCTGGCCTACACAGATATTGTTGGCAACTATCTTTTTAGGCGCGTTGGCGCCGGCCTATATCGCCGGGTTCGTCTCGGCTCTCGCCGTCGTAGGGGTGGCCACGCTCGGGGTACTGCTAACTTTCATAATCTCTTCCGGTCTGTCTCGAACAGTCCTGCAGGGAGAGGTTTCAAGCTTCAGTCTGGAGCTTCCTCCATACCGCCCTCCTCGCGTTTGGCAGACGATCTATACGTCGATCATCGATCGAACGATTTATGTCCTCTGGCGGGCCATCCTATTCGCCATGCCGGCGGGAGCCGTAATTTGGCTTATTTCCAACATCACCGTTGGAGGGAGTAGCCTGGCCGAGTACCTGGTCAATTTCTTGAACCCCCTTGGAATCCTAATTGGTTTGAACGGCATCATTCTAGTAGCCTACATCGTAGCCATACCGGCCAATGAAATAGTCATTCCAGTTGTGTTGATGCTCACCGTCCTCATAGCTGGCGTTAGCGATGCGGGTTCGGGGGCGGGTGTCATATTCGAAGAGGATTCGCTGGCGGCGACCGAGGTCATTCTACGAGCCGGCGGCTGGACGTTATTGACAGCCATTAACGTGATGCTTTTCAGCCTGATCCATAACCCATGTAGTACGACCATCTACACCATTTACAAGGAGACGAATAGCAAGCGGTGGACGGCCCTAGGCGCTCTACTGCCCCTTGCATTGGGATTCCTCACGATCTTTGTCGTTACCCAGATCTGGCGTATTGTGGGAGATCTGTCCGCTTGACCAGGGGACAATTCGTACTACCATACTGGTATGAGCCGATATCTGGGCTCTGCGCCAGAGAGTGAATCAGAGCCAGAACCGGATGTAACGACACCGCCGGTAGCTGATTTTCAGACGGCGGCAAAGGAAGAACCGGCCCCAAAACAAGGGGGGCGGTCCGCTCAAGGTTGTGCCAGGGGCTGTGGTCGTCTTATCCTCCTCACCATTCAATTGAGCCTACTCGTCGCCATCCTGGGGGTCGCAGGGTTCATCGCCACCTACATCTACCTCAGCGGTGAGTTGGAGCAAGTCATCGAGCAAGTAGTCCAGTATCAGGGGCAGGGACCGGGCGGGACACCTCGATTCTATGATCGGCATGGCACTCTCTTGTTCGAACTCAATACGGCCGAGAAGCGACGCTGGTTGGAATACCAGGAGATCCCCAAAAACGTCATGGACGCCACTGTGGCTGTAGAGGACGATACTTTCTGGACAAACTATGGTCTCGATCCAGAGGCTATCGTAGCCGCGTTTGTCAGGAATTACCGGAATCCCGATGAGAGACCGGCTGGAGCCAGCACTATCACCCAGCAGTTGGTCCGGCACATCGCCTTCGACTATGAAGAACGCATTTCTACGAGCTATGAACGGAAATTCCGTGAGGTTTTTCTAGCTTTCATCATGACCCGCCAGCGCAGCAAACAGGACATCATGACGATGTACCTGAACGAGATCTACTACGGCAATCTCGCCTACGGCATTGAAGCGGCCGCCCAAACCTATTTTGGCAAGAGCGCTGACAGACTCACCCTTGCTGAAGCGGCTTTCTTATCTGGGCTGCCCCAGGCTCCGGGCGAATTGGATCCATATGGCGGTAACTTCGACCGGGCTAAAGAGAGGCAGGAGTTCGTCCTGGATCTGATGTTCGATGAAGGCATGATAGATGTAGCCACCGCCCAGGCGGCCAAGGAAGAAGCGATCGAACTGGCTCCATTGATCTCCCCTGACTTCGACGCCGCCAGCGGAGTGCTCGAGGCGCCTCATTTCATCCTATATGTTCGAGATGAGCTGGAGAGACGCTACGGAGCTGAGGCTTTGGTCAAGGGAGGATGGCAGATCAAGACCACCTTGGATCTCGATCTTCAGCGATTTGTCGAACAGGCTGCTGAGGAATGGGTGGCATCTCGGGCAGGGCAACATGATGTGGATAACGCGTCCATCGTCGTCCTCAAGCCGGGCACAGGAGAGATTCTGGCAATGGTTGGGAGTTTAGACTATTTCGATGAAGGGAATGATGGCCAGGTTAACGTGGCCCTTCAACCTCGACAGCCTGGAAGCTCCATCAAACCGATCACCTACGCGGCCGCCATGGAGCGGGGCTGGACGACTGGGGATGTCATCTGGGACGTGCCCATCGAATTAGATCTTGGCGGTGGGCAGAAGATGACCCCGGTCAACTACGATGGCCGATACCATGGCCCCCTTTTATTGCGAGATGCCCTGGCCAACAGCTATAACATCCCACCGGTGCAGTTGATTCGAGATATCGGTGTGCCGGCGTTTATCAGCACCGGCCGCAAAATGGGCATCGATTCGCTAACCGAGCCCCCTGGTTATTATGGCCTAGCTTTGACCCTGGGTGGGGGTGAAGTCCCCCTGTTGGAGATGACCCGTGCTTTTGCCACGTTGGCTAATATGGGCCAGCGCCCCCGCCTCCTATCTTTCCTGGAAATCGTCGACAGCCGAACTCGTTTTATTTATTCGCACGACAACGAGCGGATCCCTCCCGCCAACGCTCTCGATCCGCGTATCGCCTACATCATCACCGACATTCTCGATGACGACGCTGCTCGGGCGCCGGCCATGGGGCGGAACAACGCTCTAAACCTCCCGTTCCCAGCGGCGGCTAAAACTGGAACAACAACAGATTTCCGTGACAACTGGACGTTAGGATACACACCGGGGGTTGTAGTTGGCGTTTGGGTTGGAAACACCGATGGTCACCCAATGCAGAATTCCTCGGGTTTATTCGGAGCAGCCCCCCTTTGGCGAACCATCATGGAAAAGATCTATGCCGATGACGGCTTTCAAAACGATCTAGCCATTAAGGGCGTTCAACCGGCGCGGGATTTCACAATGCCATCTGGGTTAGAAGAGCGACCGGTATGTCTACCAAGGGGCACTGGCGGCGGGGGATGCACCGCCTCACGACAGGACTTGTTTATGCGAGGCGGCCCCATGCACACCGTTCAGCGCCTGGGATATGTGCCTGACGTGATCAGCAATCCTGGAGCTTGGACGGTAGCTGTAGCGCCACTATCGGCCGACGAGGCTCAGGCGGTACGCCAGCCAGCCTTAGATAACGGTCTACGGCCTCCGGCGCCGACCACGTGCGTCATAAACTATGTCCGGGCGCCGCGAGATGTTCCGGTACGCCTTCTCCTACCGGTGCCGCCCTATTATCCTGACGAGGTTCGGGCCCGGAATTGGGCCCAACAGCGCGGATATAGCATGGCGCCGCCTACCGCTTGCCCTAGCGGAACCGCTCGCCTGGCGTCTGCTTCGGGATCAGATGGGATAGACGGCCAAGGGAGCGTAGACGCCTCTGCGCCCGGTGGAACCACCTGGAATATCCAATCGCCAGCCCCGGGTCAGCAGGTCAGTGGTGTTGTTTCGATCATGGGTACGGCAAGTTTTAACCCATCCGAAGTCCAATACTACAAGATTGAGATTGGCTCGGGAGCTTCGCCATCTTCTTGGAGCACTTTCGGCACGACGCATACGCAACCCGTCGTCAATGGCGTCCTGGAAACCCTTCATGCGGAAGCGCTTGCGCCCGGAGAATATATGATCCGGCTGATCATCGTTCGCAACGACGGCAATTACCCCACCCCTTATGTTGTGCCAATTAGTATAGTTGGGTAGGAAAGGGATCAGGGACTGGGGATCAGGGATTGGGGATCTGGTACATAACGGAGCGAACGCTATGTGGGCGGGATGGAATGGCGCTAAAAAACCAGACGCAGGGTTAAGATCCACCTAGTTCGCTAACCAGTGCGTTGCACTATCCGGTCAAGTCGGCCTTCCGCTGTCATATCTCATCAGCCACGTGTGTCCACGAAATCGGAATCGGACCAGAGACTGCTTAACACCGTCGAAACTTATCCTGTTCAGCGAGATCAAGGGCCGACCATCACCTCTGTTAGCACTAGTTGATCGTTATCCTGCGACTCGCCAGAAACGTAGACGGGCAGGCGAACTAGATCATCGGCCGTATATAGGCCGATGACCAATTTATGAATCCCGCCAGGGGCGTTCGGTCGAATGGGGATTGTACGCTGGTCGGTGATTACCTCACCAGGTAACCAGGTGTTCGTCAGCCAGGCGTCGTTTACAGGCGGGCTATCGAATTGCCCCTGAAACTGACCATCAGGTCCGACGAGGTGATTGAAGACGGTATATGCCTCGTCCGGCGTTCTCAGCGCTCGCCAGTATAATGTCAGTTGCAGTTCACCACCTGGCCCACTGTCCGAGGGATCGAGATCATAGCCGAGTAATTCTATATCATTCCCGAATCTGACTTCCAGTGGCTCCTCTATCGCGGGCTTTTCGAATACGTGATCGCGAAGGCTCAGCTCCAATTGGACCAGAGCGCTCTCGCCTTGTGTCGGGGATAGTGGACTGGTCTCATCTGGCGCCCACACATATATTTGTAGCAGGGGGGCGCCCGAGGTCGGTATGTCGAGCGGTATTTCCAGGCGGTGGAATGTCGTTACTTGTTCGCCAGCCTGCCACTGAGTTGGTGGGTAGGCCTCAGGCCATAGTAAAAAGCGCTGCTCCAGGAAAGGCTCGATAGCTCCTGGCAACGTCAGCTGTAACTGCACCTCATAGTCTTTCTGTGGTTGTTTCAATGCCAGCCAATCTAGAGATAGGTCTAGGGAAAGGCCCGGTGCGATCAGGGTGCTAAAGGTAGAATCCTGCAAGGCCAGCACGTCTTCATAGACTGGGGTGTCGGGCTCGATGACGATTTCGGATACGGGTCGACTTCGTACCGGCAATGGCCCAGCCAGGTTTGATGCGACCGCTGATTCTCCTGTCGAACTGAGTAGAACAGTGTATTGGAACCCCTCCCAATCGCGAATACCAAAGCGGAGATATGCCGGTCCGGGGGGCATTCCAGCGGGAATCTCGAGATCTATGAACTGCACGAATCGATCCCCTGTCTTCCAATTGGATTGAGGATAACCTAGTAGACTATCGGCCTGGCTCCATACATTGCCGCTCGCATCTTCCAGATGAGCCTGTATGTAGGTGAGTTGGTTGGGAAGATGAGGCAACTCTTCCGGCACCTGCCAATGTGAAGCCAAACGAACCGTATCGCCTCGGTAGATTTCGTCGGGCAAGTCAAATCCAATAAGTCGGGGACCATCTCCGAATCCGAGCTCGAACTCGTTGCCGGGATTCCATTCAATTTCGTTCTCTGGCAGGCGATAGATGGTAAAAGCGATCTCATCGTTCTCATATTCCACCTGCTCAAGTTCCGCGTGTTCGTTCAGTAGGTCAGAGATATCTCGGTTCAGCGGTTTCGTTGCACTGGCAATATACCAACTCTCCCCACCATCGGGATGCCAGGCGAAACTGTTTCGGTAATCAAACCAGACAGCTACCTTGTCACTGTTGTAGCCGAAGTTCTTTGGCGCCATGTCCAGCACAAAGTCGTAGGCGATGAAAAGCTGTGTGCCGCTGGGTGGCGGATTCTCGTTAAGATACCGGCCAATTGATCCTAAATCGGCATGCCAGGCGGACCGGGCGTTGGGATCGTTGATCCATGTCACGAAGTAAGCGCGCCAACTATCAACCATCGTCAGCAGCACACCTACGCTGACGAGGCCAATCAGCGACCATCGCCAGAGTGTGCTCCTTTCAGGCCAATGGTTACAGAGCCATGAATAAACAAATTCAACGCCGATAGCCATGGTTAGATAAACAGGAACGATGGCCCCTGCCCCTCTTAGGAACGAAGTATGCAGGCCAGTTACGATCATTGAGGCAAGCATGGCGGCTGTCCAAAGAAGTAACAAACCATGGTTGGCGCGACGTAAATGATCAGCTCCTTTTCGAAAGGCCAGCCATATTGAAGTCGCGATTCCTATGAAGAAGAACAACCCGGTGACCGGATCGAAAACCGGTCGTTCCGCGACATGATAGCGACCGGCAGGGTCACCCCGGAAGGCGAACATCAAAGGCACTGATAAGATATTATCTATTAAACTTACCGGGTTTTCATCTCCCTTGTTTTCCACTGCATTCAGGAGGCCGCTAACTCGCTGATCAAACTTGTCTGGGTATTTGAGGATGTATGCACCGAAAGGGGCGAAGACGATAAGGGCTACGGCAAAACTGAACAGAATTTGCCGCCACCGGTCGCGTAACCAATCTCTTTTTAGTATCCCATACCAACCGAGCCATCCAGCAACAACCAGCGGAAATAAACGGGCTGGGATATATGTATACATGGTCAAACCCAGCGAAAATCCCGCAGCCAGCCAGCCACCAAGGGCTCTATCTCCACGATTCATGACGCGTCCGTAGAGATAGACGGTAAGGGCTGTGAAGAAGGTGAGACTTACCGCTCGCAATCCCCATCGCGCTTGCATCATCGGCCAAAGAGAGACGGCCATAAATGCCCCACCGACCAGTCCGATACGACGATTAAACGCCTGCTTCCCGATGAGATAGGCCAGAAGAACGCTTCCTGTGCCTAGAAGAACGGCCGGTAGTCGTAGTGCCCATACCTCTTCACCGAAGAGATTCAAAGGGATGGCCATGAGGTAGAGGAATAACGCCTCGCGCCCGAAATTGCCTTCGAAGTAAATTTGCCAATTGCCAGGGCCCAGACGCAGAGCATCAATGGCGTTGAACAGCTCATCGCCATTGAGACCCTGGGGAACACTGCTTATCCGGTACAGACGGGGTATCAGGGCCAGGATTGCCAGAAGGAAAAGGATCAGAAGATCGCGGTAGCGCCCTTCTAAATGAAATCGCCCAGGACGGCCGTCTTCGGCTAGAGATGGGCTGGACTCGCCGCCCTCAACGTTGGTTGACATACGCCCAGATCACTCAAATCACCTGCACAGCGCCGGCCCAAGGAGCAAGATCGAAGTCGCGGCCCGCCGCCTCGAAATGCTTCTCGTTGTCGCTCAGGTTCATAGCCACGATGATAGATTCCTGACCATCTGATCTCACGTAGGCATAGGTTCCGGCGGCTTCATCGAGATGGACAGTGTGCCGGCTTCCTCGCCAGAGGACGGGATGTTGGCGGCGAAAATGGATCAGCCAGCGATAAAAGTCGAGCAATTCGTCTTCTTGGTCATCACCCCACAACATGGGCAATCGGGCTTCGGCCATCTCGTGCATGCCCATTGGCGAGACAATGTCGCGATTTTGAGATAATCCGACCTCCGTGCCGTAATAAACGATCGGAGGACCTGAGAGGGTGAACTGACACAATGCGGCTAGCTTCAGTTTTTGCCGGTCGCCCCCAACCAACCAAAGGAAACGGTTGACGTCGTGATTATCAAGAAAACTTGGACGGCTGAATTCGGCCGGAAAGAAAGCCTCGTGCTTATCAAGGAAAGCGTCAAACGCGGAGACGCTCATCTCTTGAAAGGCGAAGGTTTGCCTGATCGCCTGTTGAAGAACAAAATCCAGACACCCGTGTAACCTGCCCCAGTATCGCAATTGCGTCTCCGGGGTTTCTACCACTTCGCCGAAGATCCAGGCCTCCGGTTTTGTCTTGTGAACTGTCGCCCTGAAATCGGTCCAGAAATCATGGCTGGGACCTAGGGCATAGTCGAGCCGGTAACCGTCAAAGTCATATTCCATCAGCCAATACCGCACCGCCTCCAGCATATGACTTCTGGCATCGGGGTTGTCTAGGTTGACTGTCGGTAGCTCCTTCACTGAAAAAAACGTCTCATAATCGTGAGGCCACTGGTTCCATATGTACCAATCATAATATTCACTCGATTGGTCTGCTAAAGCGGCTTGAAACGTCGAGTGTTGGCTGCCCCAATGATTGGCCACGAAATCCAGGACGATTTTTATTCCCCGTGCATGAGATTGATTAACGAGCTCCAGGAGATCTTCATCGGTTCCAAGGCGCGGATTCACATTGAAATAATCGCTCGCGTGATAGCCATGATAGGTATCGTCCGGGAAAAATGGATTGAGCCAGATGCAATTGAATCCTAGCCCGGCAACGTGGTCCAGATTTTCGATTATGCCCTTTATTGTTCCACCCAATACGCGCCGGAGATCCGTGGGATCATTCCACTGATTTCCTCCGCCTGGATGAAAGCGATCGGGAAATATCTGGTAAATAATGGCTTCAGACGCCCATGAGGGAGGGGCAGGATCTTCGACGTAATAAGAGAACACGGCTCCGTTGACAGCCCTAATCGGCGCTCCAACGCCAACCGGTAACGCCTCGATTGTGTAGCGCACGATCGTTCCATTAGTCCTCGGTGGGAGTGCACACTGCCAGTATTGAAGATAGCCCCAGTTTAGGAGGTCCCATTCAGTCTTGATCAGCCTCATAGGTACCGTAAGCTGTTCCGGCTCTGACAGGATGCAAAACAGTTCGTCGATAAATGTATCCTGTCCGGCGGTTACTGTTATCGTCGGTGAGTCGCCGGCGCGAGGTGCGAGTGGATCTAGCAAATGTTGGTGCCGCAAACCACGCCGCTGTTCTCTTAAGTAGTCTAGCCGCTTTTCTGTTGTAGATAACGTGCCGAATATGAACTCTTTCATCGAAAACTGCCCCTAATCATCATCCCACCAACCCTGAATCTCGATCGTGGTCCCCACCGCTGTCGCCGACGGTTCGGGAGTATCGGGCAACTCGGAAGCGGTATCTATTTCGGATGCTGGCTGAGTTGCCGGCACCGTCGTTGGTGTAGGTTCATCGTCGGCACAGGCTGCCAATAATAGAATCAACATCACCATTACAATAGACAAGCTAACAATTATCTTCCTCATCGAAAAAATCCCCAAATCTCCTAATCCCGGCAATTCCCTATTCCACACCAAACATCGGTACCCTGGCGAAATCAGCGGCCGTCAAGTCGCCCTGAGAGGCCGCAACTGGTTCGACATCGCCCAACCAGGCTTCTTGTTCACCTGGAATTAACCAAACGAAGTCGACGACCCGAGTATGGTTGGTCGCTCCAGGTGGGGCGCCTCCCAACCGCCAGTTTTCGCCGACTGGCGTCACATCGCGGACGCGCATGACGCCTCCGCTTGGAAAGCCCTCCTGGCTCAGGACCACGGCCGCGTATCGCCAATTCTCTGGATCTTCGCCCAGGATTGCCTTGGGTACTCGAATGGTCACCTTTTGCTGACCTGGATCCGCCAGGACCTGGAATTCGCTGGCCTCGGCTATCCGTTGAGGTCCTTCCTCTCCCGGAATGAAAACACCTGGGAACCAGCCTTCCACGGTTAGCGCATAGTCCCAGGCAGTTCCGTTTTCGAAAGAGAGGTTCCGGCCGGGTAGCATGGCGACTCCACCCTGACCGTCACTATCGGCATCGATATAAACGTCGAATGTCTGGAGCGAAAGGCCATTCGGCGAGTCCCAGGAGTTGTCTACCGGACCTCGCATCAGGAAGCGGAAGACAACATTTTCGTCGTCAATACCGACTTGGAAATTCGTGATGTCGAAATTACCCGGGCTGAATACTGGATCCGAGGGATAGGTATAAGTACCCGGTCCGTAATCATCATTCAGCGGATCGGCGATATCGACGAGAATAATCGTCGTCCCCAAGTCAGGCACGGCCACCACGGCCGGACCCGACCCAGGTAGCCGGTCCAGATCAACACTCTGATCAGACCCACCCGCTTCGATCGGTTCCTGATAGAAAGCTCGAATCGTGAGGCGATCGCCGGTATCCGCGCTGCCGAGAGCGGTTAAGGGTATAGCCATTTCGATAAGCTCCCTGTCACCGGCAAACTCGACGGCGACATCGGGCACTACCGTCCACTCTTCGTCACCGGTAGCGCCGTACAAATTGGAACCGGTAGGAACACCCTCTGCAAGAGATATAGCAACCATGTGGTTAGAGGGAAATCCAAGCAAACTACCGTTTCGGCTGAAGCTGTTTACTGAAGCGGAACCCGGAGTCTGCATGTAGATCTCAACCATAGATTCACCTTCTGGCGTCGCGTAATCCGGATTTGTTGTCGTCATCATGTAAAGGTTCTTGCTGTCAAAGCCGTAGGCAAGGCTGTCGAAGTACGGTTGGGCAGCGGCCATCGCGCCACCTGAGGCGCCATACACACCGGCCGCCTCCCATTCCCCTTCTCCGGCGACACCATCAATCGTAGGCGATATCAGGCCGCTAGAAGCCAGGTCCGCTGTCACTGCCCGCTCAGGAATAATAGGCACGTCCAAATGAGTGGGAGGTTCCTCGCCCAGCGCCAGATAGACCTGTTTGAGTGTATTCCTATATTGCTGGTCGAACGACTCATCATTTCCGGAGTTCTGATCCGAACCATACCACCAGAACCAATCCGAGCCTTCGGCGATATACATCTGGATCAGAGCCTCTTCAAGCACTGCTTCACTGACCCTGCCCTGGCGATTGCCGGTTATATATTGTTGCAGATATTCACGGGTCTCAGCCAGGAGTTCCCAGCCGCGATTTTCTTCCTCTTCACCAATCCAGGTGGAGTAGTCGTGGCTGATCCAGGAACCGGCCCAAAGATCGTCAATTTCAGGTTGGTCAGGGGCTATCGTCAAGAATTCGCTGGGCGTCACCGTCTCGATAAGCGGATCGTCGCTTAGTTTTTGGTATAGCGCATGCAAGAACTCCTTGCCATCGTTATCGTAGTACTCCCAGGCGTTCTCCCCATCGAGGATCACCGAAACGAGGTGGGGTCCCTCGGCTCCGCTCTCTTGAAGCTCGATTCTAATATCATGGATCCGGTCTACAAAATCCTGAGCTGCAGCTTCGCCCTCCATTCCAGAATAAATGAATCCGACCAGATCTGATATGACCACGTCCCGGAAAACCATAGCCACCGGTCCGCCACGGCGTCCTTCCACATAATAGGGCCGATATAGCTGGTCAGCTTCTACGACAACTTCGTTGCTGTTACGAGTGAAGTTATCAAAACCCAAGCTATTCGCGAGGACCCCCTCGTCAGAGGCCATCCATTCGATGCCATTCTGAGCAACCATGGTTATTATATCTTGGGCGACAGAGCCCTCAGCGGGCCACATCCCTCTTGGGGGCTGTCCAAAATGATCCTCGTACAACGCCACGCCTCTCTCCACTTGGGCCACCGCATCCAGTCCGTAGGCGAAGCGGGTTCCAGGCAATTCGACGTCCGGGAGCGCTTCTCGGGCGAGATCCGTGTTTACAAGAAGAGGCAGGATGGGATGGGCGAAAGGCGTCATCGTCACTTCGATCCGGCCCTCATCCTGCAGTCTCTTATGAATTGGAACGACCTCCTGAATCAATCGCTCGTGCTCCGAAAGAACAATTTCTTTGTCTGCTTCCTCATAGTCCCTTCCTTTGCTTACCAGGCTGGCTAGCGGCTCTTCCGCCAACCAATCTGGATCTGTCCAAGCTAGGTTGAAAAGGACTTGCAGGTCGAGGTAATCCTGCGTGGAATAGGCTGTTATTGGATCGTCGCTACCGTCACGAAGCTGGAGTAGCTCCTGGTAACGGGGAAAACGAGCGATGATCCCCCGATTGGTGTCAAAGAACTGATCGAGGATGAATTGTTTCTGGTCATCGGTCAATTCGCCGGCCGGGATCTCTGTGTGGGTCCAGTATAGGTCTTTAGCCCCAGCCGCCAGGTCGTCAAGTTGGCGAATAAGGCTCGGCGTCAGGTTGAAAGTGACATTAACATCCGGGTACTCCTCCAGAATAGCAGCCATGTCTACGTAGTCCTTGGCCGCATGAAGCCGCACCCAAGGACGGACATAGATACCACTTTCCGGATCCTTGAAGTAGACCGGTTGGTGCTGGTGCCAGATGATCGAAAGATGGATCGGTTCTTCTTCGTCGACCGGTTCGACCACCGGAGCGACTGTCTCGGCCGTCGCCTCAGCTGCCGGAGATTCTACTTCTTCAGGCTCTGTCGTTGGAGGCAGCGTCTCCTCGTCAACGGCCGCCGGTGACTCAGTCGGTGGCTCTGGTCTTGGCGGCGCCAGGGTTGGCGATGGCTCATCGTCAGCGCAGGCCGCCAACAGCGTAATCAGCAGTACGAATAAGGTTAGAAAGGTGGTTGTTCGTCTCATTGGATAGTCTCCTGGCAGAACGATCATTCAGGTCGTTTCTACCAATAGAAATCTGGCTTATTTAAGATCGATAATATAAGTGCTTTGTGGTTCTAACCTGTCTATTGGCTTGTAGCCAGCAAAGCCACCGGCATCATTCACCTCCGGATCTACGGCAGGACCATCGCCAAGTAAAAGCATAGCTCGAATCGGGCTGTCTAGTGGCCCGGTCACCAGCGTAAGGTCGTAGTCGTTCACCGTCTGGCGGGTCGCATTAACCAGAACAAGAATCGCCTCATCCTCTGTATGTCGTAAGAACGCTACAAGCCCATCATTTCCGGTATCCACCGGCGTCCATTCGCCCACTCGAAGGGCCTGGCTTTCGTTCCGGAGATGAATAAGGGACCTGTAATGGCTGAGCAGTGAATCCGGGTCGTCTGACTGGACAGCGACGTTTCGCTCTTCATAGTCCTTTGCCGGCCGTCGCCATGGCGATCCGTCTGTGAAATCCACCCGGAGGTTATCGCCCGACCATTGCATTGGCCGCCGGATATTCTCGTCTGGTTTCATACCGGTCATGCCTATCTCTTCCCCATAATAAATGAATGGAACTCCCGGCGAAGTTAGCAATAACGAAGCAGCCACTTTCGCTGCGCTTTCGTCGCCATCCAATTGAGATAGAACCCGATCTTGATCATGATTGGTAATGAAGATGGCATATTGTCCGGCGGGATAAGAGCCGGTTATTGCCGCCATCTCGCTTGAATAGACACTTCCCCTTCCCTCTTGGCTGCTGTTTAGGATCGCTCGGGCCAGGTCAAACTGAAAGGCTATATCGACCTCATCTCCCGTATAGTCCAGAACCTCGTCTGTCGACGTCCAAGCTTCGCCGACGGAGAAGGCATCGGGGTTTACATCCTTGTAGAAGGTGTAGAATCCACTGAGCCAGTCATGGGTTTCAGACGTGTTCTCTTGGGTTGAGCCATCTTCGACCATATGTTTGATGGCATCCAACCGAAAGCCGTCAGCTCCCATGTCCTCCAGCCAAAATCGCGCGGCATTCAACATCGAATTCGTGACTTCAGGGTTCTCGTAGTTTAGGTCGGGCATCCCTTCCCAGAATACGCCGTAGTAATAATCACTTCCGGAAGCATGCCACACTTGCTGTCCCCACGGACCACGGAAACCCGGGTTGTCTTCTGACCAAATATACCAATCACGCAGATCGGAATCCGGATCCCGGGCTTCTTGAAACCAGGGATGCTGGTTGCTTGTATGGTTAAGCACCAGATCAACAATCACGCGAATGCCCCGATCATGAGCTTCATCAATCAGGCGCTTGAAATCTTCTGTTGTCCCGTACTCGCTGTCCACCATGAGGTAGTCAACCACGTCATACCCGTGGTAGCTGGGGGATTCCATGATGGGCATAAGCCAGAGGCCAGTGACGCCGAGATCATCCATCGTCGCGGAATCGCCATCGTTGAGATAATCGAGCCGTTCGATCAGGCCGCTGATATCACCCTTACCGTCGCCATCACTGTCCTGAAAACTCCGAACGAAGATTTCATAAAATACCGTGTCATTCCACCAGGGCATGTCGCCAGTCCCGGTATATAGATCGCCAGGAGCAACATCCGTCAAGGATGGTGCGGCCGTCTCAATAACCTCCACCGGTAAAGCCGTCGCCTCCGAAGCGACCATGTCGGAAGGAACGACTGCCTCTTCCGATGCAGCTCCATCTTCGTCCGGAATAAGCTCTGCCTCATCCTCACCGCTGCAGGCGGCCAACAGGAGGAGAACCACCAAATATAAGAGGATGTTCCGTCTTGTCTGATTCACTCTCATATGAAAAGAAACAGGGGCATACTTAAATGTATACCCCTCTATTTAGACGCTAGACTAAAAAGGTGACAGAGCGATTCTTTAACCTGCTTCGCTACGCCAGTATGATAGGCGCTTATCAGGTCTCTGATATCCCCGAGCTTGGAGACATCAGATATCTCTTCTCCGCCTGGTGGGACTCGACCGTCTCATTTTGGATGACACAGCCGATCTCCTTCAGGTCATTCAATATCACATGATGCTTGCCATGCTCGACGATCACCAAGACGGCCGAACTACCTGGTTCCAGACCCTCTTCGATGGCATCAATCATGTCTTTGGAGATGCCGGCATGGCCCAAGTTGGCGATGAGATTGCCGGCCGCGGCGCCGCCGAGACCGAAGAGGGCCATCGCTGGCGGACCGCCTACGATGCCCAACACGGCGCCGGTGATGGCGCCGATACGCCGGGCCTTTTTCTTATCCTCTCCCATGATCTTCACTTCATCTTCGCCATCTTCTGTCTTGACGAAAGCCGCCGCCTCGGCGATGCTCAGATCGTGTTGGGCCACCTCATAACGCTCAAGTTGAGCCGGCCCTTTTTCTATATCGCCCGGAAACTTCCCTAAGATTAATTCGTAGCTCATCTCTCAATTTATCCTTTCACGGAGCCTTGGGTCAGGCCGCCGACTATCTGGTCCTGCAACAGGATGTAGACGATGACGATTGGCAGAGCGCCGATGAGCGCTCCGGCTGCGAATACGCCCCACTGTTGTGAAAACTGGCCGCTGGTGAAGATCCAAAGACCGACCGTCAACGGGTATTGGGACGTCGTCTGCAACAAGACATTAGCCAGGACAAAATCGCTGTAGACGAAGATGAAGGTCAATATGGCCACGACGACGATGATCGGCCGCATGAGGGGCAGCAATAAGCGGGAGAAGATCTGCCAGTGTGTGGCCCCATCGACCATGGCCGACTCGTCGATTTCCCTGGGGATCGAGTCGAAAAATCCCTTCATCAGCCAGATGTTGATGCCCATTGCGCCACCCAGGTAGACCAGGATCAGGCCCGTGTGGGTATTCAATCCGATGATCGGGTCGCCTGCCTGTACACCCAACAGGGGCAGATCTCTATTGGCCACCGGCATCACGTCTCCGATTTGTTGAATCAGCAGGAATAGGGCCACCATGGCCAGCAAGCTGGGGAAAACCTGGACTAGCAAAATGCCCCGTAGCATATTCTCTCGCTGACGAAAACGAAAACGAGAGAAGGAGTAAGCTGCCAGAGTAGTGATTGAGACGGAGAAAATCGTCGTGATCGAGGCGATTTTTAGAGAATTAAGCAGCCAGCTCTTATAGGGAAAGATTTGCGAGAAAGGATTATCCGTCAGTAGTTTCTCGTAATTTTCCAAGTTGGCGTTCGCAGGAATCAGGGTCTGCGTCCCTAGAGTATCTAGGGGGTTTAACGAGGCTGAAATGATCCATACTACTGGAAACAGGGCGAAGAAGATGAGGATCAAGGCGATGATGTACTTCACCAGATTTCCCGCCTGCTTTCGTCTTCTCTGTGATGTGAAAAAGTTATCGACAAATCCTTGACTAGACATTCTCGCCCACCTCCTCCCACATCTTTGTATAGCGGAATTGAAGCAAAGTCATAACGGCCACAACTGCGAATATCACCAAGGTGATGGCCGCCGCGAAGCCGTATTGGGCTCCCCGTCCACCGGCGAAGGCCAGCTTATAGACATAGCTAATGAGAATGTCGGTGTGGCCCGCGTCGGTTGCCGCACCTACCATCACCGGCCGTCCAGCATTTAACAGGTAAATAACGTTAAAGTTGTTGAAGTTAAAGATGAAGGATGCCACCAACAGAGGACCGATGGCGACAAGAAGAAGAGGCAGTGTGATGCGCCAGAAACGTTGCCACATTCCGGCCCCATCAACCTCGGCCGCGCCGTAGATATCGTGGGGAATGGCTTGTAGAGCGCCGCTGCATACGAGCATGAAGTAGGGGTATCCCAACCACAAGTTCACCAGCAGAATTGCCGCCTTCGCCCACCCAGGATCGGTGAACCAGGCCGGTGACCAATGAAAGATCGATTCGAGTATCTTGTTCACGATACCCAATTCAGGGTCCAGTAGACCGCGCCAGACCAGAATGCTAATCAGGCTGGGAATGGTGTATGGGATGAGAAGCAGGGTCAAGATGAGTTTGCGTCCCCGCAACTCGTGGTCGCTGAATATAAGAGCAACGGCCAATCCCAGGGCAAAGGTGAGGCCGACGCTGAGAAAGGCGAAAGCGAAGTTCCATATGATGATGCGAATAAGTGGACCGCTGATGGCCGGGCTGGCGAAAAATTCCTTGAAATTCTCCAGTCCGACATAAACCTGGTAACCGCCCGGCAGCGCTTCCCCGGTATCTGATGTAAAGCTGCCTTCGACCGGCCGATAGACGATCCCTGTTTCCTGGTCGGTGAGCGTGTCCGCTTCCGAGTCATAGACATACTTTGGCTCTAGTTCGGCCGCGCTTTCCACGTTTGGAATCCGGACCACCCGCTCGCCTTCTCCGAATGTCGCCTCCTGAAGAGAGGGGAGATGCCGGAAGATGGTGATATTGTTCAGCCGTTCGTAGCCCTCGATGTTCGTCGGAATCCCCTCCCCGTCCAACGCGCCAACCCCCTCTTCACCAGGTTGGACGGCGACGAGTGCTTTTCCGGGTAGCGCCAGCAGAGCTTCCCCATCTTCCCCTTGCAGCCACAAGGCGTACTGTCCATCGCCAGAGACGTAGGCCGTAAAAGAGTATGCTCCAGCCCCTTCCGGCAGGTACTTCACCTTTTCATATTGTTCTATGGCTTGCTCTTTGGTCTGTAGATGCCCGAATCCAAAGTTAGTTAGGGATATGTTGGCGGTGAACAAAATGGGGTAAACAGAAAACATGGCCATCAGGGCCAGGCCCAGGAGCATCCAGCGGATGGGGAACAGCTGGTCGCGCATGACGACGACGTTGGCGAAAAGGGTGATCAAACCAACGGCGATGGCTAACACCGGGGAGTTGTTGGCGATCTGTTGGATGATGAACCAGACGGCGAAGCCGTCGATAAGGGCCAGGAGGACCAGGCGGACAATTAGTCCGGTAATAGACGTCGATCCCGTTGCTCCCCTTTTCTGATTGAGTGCCGGTTGTGCAGTGCCCATAAGATGCCCCCAAACAGTTGTACTATGCCCGGAGACTATTCACCGGCCGGGCATGAAGTCGCCGATAAATTGTTGAAAAGAAGGCCGGGCAATAATCCCGGCCTTCTTTCTAGAAGAAACTAGTTTATTCGATGGTGATGGTCAGGATGTGTGACTCTGGATCGTAAGTAAAGGTGACCGTCCCATCCGATGCTAAGCTGAAGGTGTAATTAGGGCCGTCCGCTTCACCGTCGACGCCATAGTTGACGGTCCAGGCGCCATCGAGGGCCACCTTGCCTTCGTAATCACCGGCCGGGAGGGCGTGGGATGACATGTACAACCCGTCGTCGCCCATTGTCATGGCTGTTACCGCACATTCAGGTAACCAGTCTCCATCACATCCGGCGGCTGCTTGGTACGAACCCGGCACGTTGACCATGCCTGTCAGATCGGTGCCAAGTGTGACTTTGATCTGCTGGGCAGCCGTGGCGTAAGCGCTCGCCGGCGCGTCCTCACCGGTTATGACCAAGATCACGGCGTTGTTCCAGGAACCCCAAACGGCGCCCATCTCGGGAATGTTGGGCATCTCTACCGCGTTGACGCCCGCCTCACCGAAGCCGGCGATATCCGGATCATCAATGTGGTCCAGGGTCGGCACGTAGACCGGGGGACGGTTGCCCGCCAGGTAGAGCTCGGTCATGGTCTCATCCGAAGCGACAAACTCAGTCAGGAAGGCTTGGGCCAGCAGCGGGTTCTCGCTGAAGGCGCTAATCATGAAGCCCTGGACACCGGCGAAGGGCTGGCCGTCGCTGGGGATTGGGCTCACAGCATAGTTCACGCCGGCATCGCGGAAGCGATCCAGCGCCCACGGACCCGTCATGATGAAGGGGCTTTCGCCAGTCTCAAAGAGGGTTTCGGCCGTGTCTGCGGTGTTGGCGCTGGGGCTAATCAGGCCAGCGGCCACGTTCTCGGCAATCCAATCACCGGAGGCGATCATGCCCTCGCTGTCTATCCCCAGGTCACTGGGATTCCAGTTACCGGCCTCATCCCGTCCAAAGACGTAGCCGCCAAAGGAGGTCATGATGGGGTAGACCTTGTATCCATTGTCTTCCAGGACTAGGGCGTAGGTCACATCCCCAGAATCCATCAAGGCCTGGCCAACTTCAAGCAGTTCCTCCCAGGTCTCGGGAGCATCCGGAACCAGGTCGGCGTTTCGTAATAGAGCCATGTTCTCAATGGCATAGGGAAGGCCATAGAGCGTGCCGTCAAGGGTAAATGCGTCCAACCCTACCTGGGTGAAGTCCCCTTCCGAACCGCTCAGGTCAAATGGGGCTACGAGTCCACTGTCTACCCAGCCACCAAGCCTATCATGCGGGCCAATGAAGATGTCGGGACCTTCGCCGGCCGGGGCCGCGATAGGTAGCTGGTCGTTGAGGTCCATAACTTGCTCGACGATCAAGCCTACGCCGTAGGTTGCCTCGAAATCGGCAGCCAACGCCTGAAGGACTGGAGCTCGTGTATCGTCGGCCCATATGGTCAGGAATATCTCGGGCTCTGCCATGGGCTCTTCGGTCGGAACCTCAGTTGGTTCGGGTGCCGGCTCTTCGGTCGGAGCCTCAGTGGGCTCTTCCACCGGTGCCTCAGTGGGTTCTACGGCGGGTTCTTCGGTTGGTGCTTCGGCTTGAGGCACAGGAGTCGCGGTCGGGTCTTCACCGCCGCAGGCAGCCAGAACCAATACGCCAACAAGCATTAAGGATAGAAATATCGCTAATTTCGTCTTCATCTGTCATTCTCCTCCGAATGAATAAATGTTTGTATACAAGATCCAATACGGTCAATAGGGTTAGTTAAACGGCTCGCTTATTAAAGGGCATCACCTCCTATCTGGCTCTGTTTACAACGTGCGCAGGACGCACGGCGAATTGTAGAATAGTATAGCGCCAGCATCCGAAAACACAATTTAGTCAATGGTCTGTTAATTCCAGTTTCAGCTATTCGTTCTTTGAGCGGCAGATTACGGGCATTATCTCATTAGAGCGCCAGGAATTTGCCGCATTCATCTAGATCTAGACCGCCAATTCCAGACGCTCTCTAAGGCGTTTCTTCAATTGGACTAACTCCCACAGCAGTTCATCTTCTTTGACCGGAATTGCCTCGTTGAAACGCTGCTGATTGTAGTTCGCGTGAGCCACTAAAGCCTTCCGCCGGACCTCTTGCCCAGGCTGGCTCAAGTACAATCGAATCGACCGGCCGTCCGTTTCATGGGGAAGACGATAAACCAACCCTTCCGCCTCGAGACCTTTAATGATGCGCGTGGCGTTGGATTTGTCGCAAAGCATCAGGTTGCTCAATTCGCTGAGAGACATGCCCGGGCGGTTTCCGAGGTGAACCAGGACATAATATCGAGGTGGGGTTAGTTTGAATTGGCTTAGGAGGCGGCGATCTCCGTCATCGAGGATCAGGTAAATCTCGTTGAGTAGCGTATAGATTTCCTGCCCGTCACTCATCGACATTTTTCCTTTACCATCGCCCCAAAGTCTATATAAAATGAGAGAAACTAAAGTAGTTGACATGTCAACTGTTGACATGTCAACGATATCATGAAACGAGAGCCATGTCAAGAGGTTTGGAGGTGATTTTTAGGGCTAAAATGACGATATACGATAGAAGTTAGAGGAGTCGAAAGGAGGGTCTCTGAATTACTGGGAAAAGTACAGATAATGTACGTGATTAAACCAATATATTCGAAAGACGCTGGTATAAAAAACACATCAATGAAGATTCTAGAAATCCTTCAACGGCGTTCCCATCGTTGCTGAAGAAAGCTCTCAAGTGTTAGAGGCATTACTTAAATGATAGAGGTGTCACTCAGACAAATAGCGATCGAAGCTATCCGCCGATGCATAGAGTTATCTCACTATTTTACACACTCTATGCATCTCGCAACTTGGCTCCAAACTGGTGGGCCAGTTGCTTGACTATTCGTTCCCGTTGTTTGCGAACGGTTTTATCGGTCAGGGTTTTATCCGGTGACTGGAAAATCAAATGGTAGGCCAGGCTTTTCTTCCCGGCTGGTATTGAGCCGCCTTCAAAGACATCGAAAAGAGTGACGTCCCGAAGGAGAAAGCCCCCCGATCTCTGAATTGTCTCGGCTACCCCGGCCGCCGCCAGGTCTTTGTCGACAATGACGGCTATATCCTCGTGAATTGCCGGGAAAGCTGAAACCGGTACCAGGGAGCGTCCCTCTGGAATCCTAGGAATGACGGACTCCAGGTCGATCTGGGCCGCTATAACGGGCCATTCCCCTCTCATGTCAAATGCGGCGATGATCTGAGGGACTAATTCACCCATCCAGCCAATCTGGTGCTCGCCCAACAGCAACTTGGCTGTCCGGCCGGGACGGTAGGTTGGGTGTTCTCCCACCTCAAACCTGAGGTCGGGTAGATGCAGGCTCTGGAATAGATCCTCGACGACACCTTTTAAATCAAAATAGTCAAGGGGTTCCACGTCGTCGCCTTCACTCCAAAATCCACGATGCCTTGGTCCGCGGGAGACGATGACCAGCTTCCGCAGTTCATCTGGTAGTATCCCCTCTTCACTGGAAAGATAGATTTGACCCACTTCAAACAGGGTGAGGCGATCCCGGAACCGGCTGTTGGTTGCTACGATCTCCAACACCGAGGCCAGCAAGCTGTGGCGCATAACCACCCGATCAATGGAGATGGGATTCGTGATGGTGAGATAGGGTCTGTCGTCCGACCGGCTCCTTGACTGGGGCAGAAGTTGGCCTTCTTGCTCCTCTGATGTTAAGCGGTAGGTGATAACCTCTTGATAGCCCTGTTGGACCATGAGGTCTTTGATCATTTCCTCGGCTTCCAGATCCGGATTATTTCGCTGTGGGGGAAGTGAATCAGCCATTTCTTTGGTCGGGATTCGATCGTAGCCATAGACGCGGCATACCTCTTCGATCAGATCCTGGCTAAATTCGATATCCATCCGGTGGTCCGGAGCGGTAACTATAAGACGGTCGCCATCCACATCTACAACAAATTCAAGAGACTCGAGGATTTGCTTAATCTCTGACTTGTTGAGGTCGATTCCCCCGATTCTCTTGACCTCGGCCACTGTCAGGGAGATGGGCTTGATTTGTGGTGGGCTGGGATAATAGTCGACGATGCCCTTGGCGATGGTACCGCCTGCGTAAAGTCGTAATAATTCAGCTGCCCTTTTTGCCCCAAGCAGAGCCTGGCTAGGGTGTACGCCACGGCTAAATCGAAATCCCGCTTCTGAGTTGATCTTCAAGGCAGTTGAGCTGCGCCGGATATTGATGAAGTTCCAGGCTGCGGCTTCGAGCAACACGTTTGTTGTGTGGTCGCTGATCTCGCTATCCAGGCCACCCATGATTCCGCCAAGGCTCAGGTTGCCAGCCGGATCGGTAACCAGAATATTAAAGGGTTGGAGTTCGTGCTTTAGACCATCCAGGGTGGTCAGTGTTTCATCTTTATGGGGCAGTCGGGTGTGAATGTGAACGGGACCCTCAGGATCATACCCATCAGCTCGACTCCGAAGGAAATCGTAGTCAAAGGTGTGGTTTGGCTGACCCATCTCCAACATCACATAGTTGCTGATGTCTACTACCACATTGATCGGCCGCTGCCCGGCTAAACGTAATCGCTGTTGCATCCAAAATGGGCTAGGTTTCTGCTCGACACCCTCAATTACCAGGGCCACAAAACGCGGATTAAGATCCGGTCGATCAGTGGTGAGCTTGACCAGGCCCTCCACCGGTGGTCCTTCCATGACGAGACGATAATCCGGTTCGCGGAGCGTCTGACCGGTCAAGGCTGCCACTTCACGAGCCACCCCGACTATCGATGTGCAGCGGGCGATATTGGGGATGATCTCGATATCCAATACGGCGTCGCCAAGAACCTTCGTTACCGGTGTTCCAGGCGTATAATCCCCTGGCGAGTCATTACCCGGGATGATGATTATACCTTCGTGGTCATCGCTGAGACCTAACTCCTTTTCCGAGCACAACATACAGCGATTGTGAATGCCTCTTACCGCCCGTCCCTTGAGTTTCATCTTCACCTGGCCCGGTTTATGGCCGTCGTAGAGAGTCACCCCCTCTATTGCGAAGGGCGAGGCGAGTTGTAACTCGCTCAGATCCCCCTGGTTCAGATATGGAAACAGATTAGGCGCGCCGGTGACTGTCACTTCGGGCTCATCGCCCCCATAGTCTACGGTAGCAAGCACCAGACGATCAGCATCGGGATGAGGTTTGACCTCCAATATTCGGCCAATTACAAGCTTGTCCGGATCCCAGACCAATCTATCATTGTCTTTCCCACCCGGTATACCGTAGTACTCAATATGGTTAACTTCTAGACCGGCGATGGTCAGTTTTTCCGCCAGTTGTTCCAAAGGAAGGGTGATATCTACGTAGTCTGATAACCATGAAATGGGAACGCGCATTGCTTTACTCCGCTAAATGTCGGGATCACGGACCAACGCACTCCACTATTGGAATGCGTAAGATTACCTCAATCTATCTTTTACCAGACCAATTAGAACTGCTCCAGGAATCTCATATCATTACCCCAGAAAGCCCGAATATCATCGATTGCGTACTTGAGCATCGCGATCCGTTCCGGGCCCATTCCAAACGCGAAGCCAGAGTAAGCATCGGGATCATAACCTCCGTTTCGGAGCACTGTGGGATGGACCATGCCGCAGCCTAGGATCTCGAGCCATCCACTATGACGACAGACTTGGCATCCTTCCCCGTCGCAAAGAATGCACTCCACGTCCATTTCAGCGCTAGGCTCAGTGAAAGGGAAATAATTGGCCCTGAACCGGGTCTTGCGCTGCGCTCCAAACATGCGTCGTGCGAAATCTACCAGCGTACCCTTGAGGTCGGCCATAGTGATGGATCTCCCGACCGCTAAGCCTTCTACCTGGGTAAATTGGATCTCGCTCCGGGCCGTGATTTGCTCATATCGGTAGCACATACCCGGCAGTATCACCCGGATAGGCTCAGGGTAATATTCACGCATGGCATGTATCTGACCCGGGCTTGTATGGGTCCTTAAGAGAACTCCTGGCGAATTCGTATGAAAAGTGTCCCATAAGTCGCGTGCCGGATGATGGGCCGGAATATTCAATAATTCGAAATTGTATTCGTCGGTCTCGACCTCCCGGGAACGATAAACCTGAAATCCCATGTCTCCCCATATCCGGTTTATCTCCCGCAGGATCTGGGTGACGGGGTGAAGCCTGCCACGCCACTGTCGACGTCCGGGTAAGGTTACGTCCAGAGGTTCATCCGCCACGGACGTATCCATCTCCGACGATCGTATTTGAGCCAACCGGTTCTGGTACGCTTCTTCGAGGGTTCGCTTCACCTCGTTAACTCGCCGGCCGAAGACCGGCCGCTTATCCGGATCCAGCTGGCCCACCTCTCTAGTAAGCAGGGTCACACTACCCTTGCGGCCTAGCGTCTCCTTGTACCATGTATCGAGTTCGGCTGTGGAGCCGGCTCGCTGAAGTGCATCAGACGATTCTCTGTAGGTTTCTTCTAATTGTTGATCCATTGGATTATTTCCGTTCGCGAAGCGGTCGCAACGCGATGCAGTCATTGCGTTGCGATATTGGCGATTAATAATCTTGTTAAGGTCTTAGGATCCTGCAGTTCGCAAGCTTTCATCTGGTAATGCGTACATCTCGAACCCCAGCGACCAAAAAGCATAACATAGCCTACCATCAACGACAATAAAAAAGGCGCGGGTTTGATGCCGCGCCTTTCAGATTTCCGTGACGTCGTCCGTAACCCTCAGGTCAAACGATCCTCCCACGCAGATGCGGCATCGTGAGTGCCCGTAAATAAGAAGCTATAGACGGATGATTTTTCTTTCATTGAAGCGACATCATAGCAGTTAGGGAATCTCTGGTCAAATGCGTCTGCCGGCTCAAGAATACACTGTAAATAATCACCTATTCTTCGTTTCCGGCTTCTTCGTTCGCTTCCGTGCCGGCTACTTCGTTCGCTTCCGTGCCGGCTTCTTCGTTCATTTCCGTACCAGCTTTTTGTTTCGCTTCTATGCCGGAGTCCTCATTCGCTTCCATGCCACCTTCCGCACTCGTTTCAGTGCCGTCTTCCTCAGTCGCTTCTGGCTCGCCTGCCAAATCTTCCTGCTTCTCGCTCTCTAAAGCCATGCTTCGCTGAAACTGCTTCTGGCCAACAGAGGCTAATACAATGCTTAGGCCATATAGGATGACCAAAGGGATCATAGTCAGCATCATGGTTACCGGATCAACCGATGGGGTAACGGCCGCGGCCAGGACAGCAATGCCTACTATTGCCACTCTCCAGTGTTCGCGCAGCGTCTGCGAGGTGACCACCCCTACTCTGGCCAGGAAGTAGAATATCAGAGGCAGCTCAAAGCTCAGACCAATCCATAATAGGAAGGTGGTGGCAAAGCCGATGTATTCATTACTCGTCCATTGAGCCCAGAAGATCTCCGGCATGAAGTCGGATAGAAAGAGGATGGCCGCTGGCAGCAATACGAGCCAGCAGAAGGCTACACCTAATAGGAAAAGGAAGGTCGCACTCGGGATGAAGATGTAAACAAAATGCCTTTCGTGCTCGTGTAATCCCGGAGAAATGAATAACCATAACTGGTAGAGCATCCAGGGCATGGATAGGATGGCCCCGGACATCAAGGCTACTTTAAAGTAGGTTTCGATACCTTCGGTGGGACTTAGCGTCTGGAGCTGTTCGCCGTACGGTTCTATGAGGAACTCAAGAAGTTTCTGGGTGAAGGCAAAGCTAATGACCGTAGCCACAACCAGACCGCCTACAGCCCAGGTTAGTCGAACCCTGAACTCATTCAGATGCTCAAGAACGGTTTGACCGTCGATCGGAGATGCATCGTCACTCACGAAACCGGATCCTCGGGAACTTCCACGGCCCTGGGCAATTGTGGCTTCCTCTCACTCTCAGCAGGTGATCCCTGTTCAGGTTGGGCATCAACTGTATCTGGCGGAACAGTTTTTGCTTTCTTCTCAGCTGAGGTGCCCTTAAGTGCCGCTTCACCTTCGGTCACGATCTCCTTCCCCTCAGCGATCACAGATTCTCCCTGCTTGCGCAATGTTCTGGGCACCTGAGATAACTCTCGGCGAAGAGCCTCAACCTCTTCCTGTAATGATCTTACGTCCCTTATGGCGCCTTTCATCTCACCCGAATCGACAGCATCCAGCTCGGCGTTAAGTTGGCGGGCAAATTCGCGGGATATTCTCTGCATTTGTGCTGTGATTCGCCCCAGCATCCTGGCGATCTGGCGAATGCGATGCGGTCCCATGACCAGGCCAGCTAATAGCAGAATGAGAACCAACTCGGGCAGACCAATGCCAAAAAAACTATCCATAATCTGCTAACAATAATGTATTCTGTTCATGGTGATGAGACCATTTTCAGAGCAACAAACGATAACTTATTTACTGCTGACGGTGTTCGGTGGTATGGGCGGATGATGGGCATAGGAGGAGGTATTCAATCCGGTACTCAAAGCGACGCATGAGGCCTTCAAGCTAGCTCGGCTCGTAAGCTGCCAACAGTTCCTGGTGCAATTGAGGGACTAGATCGGCAAGCGTGCCCAATACACCGTTGATAAAACGGGGGGCACTGTCTGATCCGTAGAGCTTTGCCAGCTCTACAGCTTCGTTGATAGCCACCTTTACAGGGGTCTCGTCATCGATCAGAAACTCATAAATCGCGATACGCAAGATATTTCGGTCAATGACGGCCATCTGATCTAAGGGCCACTCGGGTGCGTAGCGGGCGATAACTAGATCCATTCCACCTTGATGTTCCAAAACGCCATCCATGAGCTTGTTGGCGAACTCCTCTCCTGGCTCATCCAAGGACTGGTCAAGTAGCCGGCGTTTTAGAACATCGGATGGCGAGTGGTCAGCGATATCTACTTCATAAAGGGCTTCTAGGGTTGCGCGTCTTGCGCGCCGTCTTGTCTTCATCGGCTCATGCTGTTTCGTCGATAGTATATACGACGTCCTCGACATGCACATTTACCGTTTCCACGGACAGGCCAACCATCTTATCTATGGCTTCGATCACGGCCTCTTGAATTCTCTGGCTCGTTTCTAAGACGTTGACATGGGGATCCATCAAGACATAGATGTCGAAGCAGATGGTTCCGTCGGCGAAATCTAAGATTATTCCATCCCGTCCGGAGGTTCTTCGAAATAGCCGACCCACGTCGGCCGGCACCGTCGCCATCTTATTGACGCCTTCCACATCCAGAGTCGTGTAGTGCACGATGGTTGTCAAGACCTCGGGAGCTACTTCTATACGTCCAATGCTCTCTGGAACTTCCTGTTCACTCATAACTACACTTGACCAACGACCTCATAATGTCGATTCCTCATTCAAAAGAGAAAACTGGTGACATAGTCACTGCCGTCATGCAGTCTATCACATTGCTAGACCGCCATCTATGCGAATAACATCGCCTGTAATGTAGGATGCTTTGTCCGACGCCAGAAATGCTGCCAGGTGGGCTACCTCTTCAAGCTCGCCAAGGCGGCTGAGAGGAATAAACTCTAGCGCTTTGTTGACCATATCCTGAGACAGAACTTCCGTCAAAGCGGTCGGAAAGAATCCAGGGGCAATGGCGTTGACGGTTATCTGACGCGAACCAAGCTCCTTAGCCAGCGACTTGGTGAATCCAATGATTCCGGCCTTAGATGCCGCATAGTTTGTCTGACCACCCTGCCCAACCAGACCACTTACCGAGGAAATGTTGATAATCCGACCTCCTTGCTTACGCCGTATCATCGGCCGGGCCACCGCCTTACAGCAGTTAAATATGCTTTTCAGGTTTGTGTCAATCACCACGTCCCAGTCCTCTTCTTTCATCATGAGTAAGAGGGTATCCCGGGTCGTTCCAGCATTATTGACTAAGATATCAATTTGACCATAAGTGTCAAGCGTCTTCTTGACCATGGACTGGGCCGCGTCAAAGTTGCCGACGTCCGCTTGAATGGCAAACGCTTGGCCACCTTTGGCTTTGATTCCGCCAACAACTTCCGCAGCAGCGTCCTCGCTGCTGAAATAATTCACCACCACGCTAGCCCCTTGGGCGCCGATTTCCTCGGCAATGGCGCGCCCTATCCCTCTGGACGCTCCAGTTACTATGGCGACTTTACCTTCCAGCGTTTTCTGGCTACTCATATGTATTTCCCGGTTTCTCTAAACCAAATCCAGTCTACTTAGTTCGCTATGGGAGTCTGTCAAGTTATTATTGACTCCATCAATTTCACACGATTCACTTTGCGGTCGATCCGTTTAATTAACCCAAGTAGGACCTCGCCCGGACCCGTTTCAATAAAGGTATCGACTCCCTCGTTCAGCAAATATCGCATCGATCGGGTCCACTGGACAGGAGCAGTTAATTGGGCCTTCAGCTCGGTCCGGATCGCCTCAGGCGAGGCCAATGGGCGGCCGCTGACATTTCCGATGATAGGAATCACGGGATCTGTGAAGACCGTGCTATCAACGGCCTTTGCAAAATCAGCAACCGAAGATGCCATTAAGGCGGAATGGGCCGCGATGGTGATGGGTAGGATGACCACCTTTCTTGCACCGGCCTCTATGGCCAGAGTTGTGGCCCTTTCTAAGGCGATTCTATCTCCCGAGATTACAATCTGACCAGGGCAATTATCGTTGGCGACTTGAACGGGCTTACTCGTTTCATCCTGGGCCCTGTTGCAGACATCTTCAACCTGGCTCACATCTAGAGCGAGGATCGCCGCCATGGCGCCAGGATCTCTTTCTCCCGCTGCTTTCATTAATTCGGCACGACGACGCACCAACAAGAGACCATCGGAGAAGTCCATGCTACCAGCGATAACCAATGCTGAAAATTCACCCAGGCTATGTCCGGCGACAAAAGCCGGTGAAGACCATCCCTTCATCTCTGCCGCTCTCCAGGTGGCGATACTGGTCACAAACAATGCCGGCTGCTGGTTCAGGGTGTCGGTGAGGTCATCTTCCGGACCAGTAAAACATAGCGCTGACAAAGCGAAACCAAGCTTCTGGTCTGCAAGATCAAAAACAGCACGTGAAGCGGGTTCAGCATGATACAAATCATGCCCCATGCCCACGTGCTGCGATCCCTGTCCGGGAAGTAAAAGCGCAACGTTCACTTGTTAAGGCTCCACAATGGTTACCCGAAAAACCTATTCGGAGTGATCTTACTCCTCAAATTCCGGGAGAATTTGGCGACCACTATACGTCCTGCATTTCGGACACATGTAATGCGCTCTTTTCAATTCACCACAGTTCGAACAAGGTACAAGATGTGGCGCGGTGAGATTGTCATGCGTTCGACGCTTGGCGCGACGCGTATGGGAGATTCTTCTTTTTGGTACAGCACCCATAATAATTAATCCTTACTTTAGCAAAAAAAAGCGGCCTGAATGCCGCGAACCACAATTATAATCAGGCCTACTCCTGTGTCAAGCAGATCAAGGAATCATGTCGGAATTCGATTTAATCTGAATCGTTTCGTAGACCGATCCTCAAACAATTTCTGGCCGATGTGGGCCCAAAATCAATCAGTGGACGGTTCCGGTTCCTCTGATTCTAATTCCTGTTCGCCCTCCAATTTCCGCATCCCGTTTCGAATCACCGACAACGAACGCAAGAGATCCTCCTCCAACTTTCCCAAGACATCCAGCGCATAAACATCCGATTCCTGCCGGATCATTTCGGCATCCCTTCGTGCCCGTTCCAGGATAGTGTCAGCTCTTTGCTGGGCGGATACCATGACCGTATCGCGCCGCACCAGATCAGTCGCCTCATGTTTCGCCAGTTCGCGGATCCGCTCTGCCTCTTCTTGGGCTTGAGCCATGATCCGATCCTTCTCGGCTTCGATGCGGTTAGCGCGTTTTACCTCTTCTGGTATAGACACTCGCATCTGATCGATGATGTTAAATAAACGATCTTCATCAACAACCAGGTTCGCCGAAAGAGGAATACGCCTGCTTTCAGCAAGTACCTGTTCCAATCTATCTATGAGATGTTGAATGTCCATCTTGCCGCCCCGATACTATATATGAGCCAATCCTCCTCAGCCTATTATAGCGATTTCGGTCCTAGTCACGCAACGACCAAGTCACTCTATGACTGAATAACGGAATGACTCAGTCGCGCAATGATTGAGCCTCGATGAGATAACCGGGTTCGTGTCCATCGAAGCGCGTCTCTAGGGCAATCGCTACATTTGGGGGCACCATGCTGTGAACGTCTCCCTTAAAAGAAGCGATCTCACGAATTATGGTGCTGCTGAGGAAGGTATGCTCTTCCCGGGTAATCAAGTTGACAACCTCGATCTCTGGCGCCAGGCGTTGATTCGCCAGCGCCATCCGGAACTCGAATTCGAAATCTGAGAATACACGCAGGCCCCGTATGATGACCTGAGCGCCAACTGATTTGGCAAAATCGACCGTCAGACTGCCGTAGGGCATGACCTGGATATTGCCAAGGTCTTCAAGAGACTCCACTATCATGTTGACGCGCTCGTCGACAGGAAAGAGCAGCGCCTTCGTTGGCCGGCCGTGATCGAAGACACCAACAATAACCTCATCAAATATGGCACATGCACGATACATCAGATCAAGATGTCCGTAATGTACTGGATCGAACGTGCCGGGATATACGGCTCGTTTTGCCAATGTCTCTCTCCTTGTAAACTAATGGCGAATGACGATCCTCGGTCGACTTATATGTAAAACAATCTGCGATAAGACACCATTCACCAGAATATCAACTCACATCGCCTGCTTTCTGCCAGAAATCCATTACCTTTGTCTGCAGCAGTTGGTGCTCGGGATTTTCCAGGTTCGGATCTACTTCAAAAATCGCCTTCGCTTCTTCACGGGCAATTTCTAACATCTCAAGATCCATAAGCGAGGCAATCCGAAGTTCTGGGATGCCACTTTGCCGGCGGCCGAAAAATTCGCCTGGTCCGCGTAGCGCTAGGTCCTTTTCGGCCAAAATAAAGCCATCATTGGTCTTTTCCATAGCCGAGAGCCTCTCCTCTGCATCTCCCGAGATCTCGTCTGCGAGAAGGAGACAATAGGACTGGTGCTCGCCACGCCCGACTCGTCCGCGAAACTGGTGTAGTTGAGCTAAACCAAACCGGTTAGCTCCCTCGATGAGCATTATCGTACTGTTTGGTACGTCGATCCCTACCTCAATTACCGAAGTCGCCACCAGAATGTCGGTTTGGCCCTCATAGAATGCCTGCATGACCGCTTCTTTCTCGCTGCTCTTGAGCCGGCCATGGAGCAAGCCGAGCTTAAGATCGGGAAAAATCTGCTCCTGAAGTCTCTCAAACTCCTCGACCGCGGCCTTGGCCTCGATCTTGTCGGATTCTTCTACCAGGGGACAAATGATAAATGCCTGGCGACCCTGCTTAACCTGACTTTCGACAAAGGCGTAAGCCCTTTGTCTTTCGCCAGGACGTAGCCAGCGTGTCTTGATCTCCTCACGGCCAGGAGGCATTTCATCTAAAAGGGAGAGATCAAGATCGCCAAATAACGATAGGGCCAGCGTCCGTGGAATCGGCGTAGCACTCATCACCAATAAATGGGGATTGGGCTGTTTGGTGCCATCCGGAGATGCAATGCCTTTGTCCCTCAACGCTTTGCGTTGATCCACACCAAAACGATGTTGCTCATCGATTACGGCGAGGCCAAGACCCTTGAACCGGACGCCTTCTTGAATCAGAGCATGCGTTCCGATCACGACATCGATAGTGCCCTCAATAAGGTCTGCATTAATCTCTCGCTTCTCATCCGCGGGTGTACTTCCAGTCAAAATGCTCACCGAAATGCCCATTTCCCCAAACAACTGACTCAATCCACGATAGTGCTGTTCGGCGAGGATCTCTGTTGGCGCCATTAAAGCAGCCTGAAAACCGGCCCGGACCACTAAGACGATCGCCGCAGCGGCAATGACTGTCTTTCCTGAGCCGACATCTCCCTGCAGTAGTCTGTTCATTGGCAGAGGCTCGGCGATATCCGCTGCAATCTCGCGAATTACCCTTTTTTGGGCTGCGGTTAGTTGGAAGGGCAATGTGCGTATGAAATCCTTCAATGCCTCGATGTCCGTTGGTACATCGACTCCCGGTGCACCCTGCCAATCACGACGAAGGCCAAGCATTCCCAGTTGTAATAAGAATAGCTCATCGAAGATGAGCCGTCTGCGAGCCTTATGCATCGATTCCTGAGATTCGGGAAAATGGGCTTGCCGGACGGCGAAGGGCAACCTATAGAGATTGCGACGGTCTCTGATCATCTCGGGCAACGGTTCTGAAAGTCGAGGCGCCCAAATGTCCGATGCCTGTTTCATGATCTCGCGCATCCGGTGCGCTGCCAGTCCTTCTGTTAGCGGATATACAGGCACAATCCGGCGTGTTCGAAGCGGTTCCATGGCAAGAGGTTCCCAGTCGGGGTTTTGAAATACCAACCGGCCAAGAAACTGATCCACCTTACCACTTAAGACGATCTGCGATCCAGCTAAGATCTTGTCGGCCAGCCAGGGTTGGTTAAACCAGGTAACATCGACATTGCCCGTTCCATCATTGACGACGGATTGGACGAGCGGCTTGCCACGCGTTCTTCGAAGCCGGGTTTCCCAGACAGTTCCGATTATGGTCACTGTCTCGCCGAGTGAGAGCTTGCTGATCGGTTTAAGCAAGGTGTAATCATCGTACCTCCGGGGGAAGATGTATAATAGCTCTGCAATTGTATCTACACCCATATTGGCTAATTGCTCTGCGGTACGTTGTCCCACACCCCTAAGCGCGGAAACTGGTTGGAGCAGACCTTCGGGATCGGGCTGATCAACCTCCACTTGGATGACCGTGGTAGCCTCTGGTAGAAACTCCTCTTCATCAAAGGATGCGGCCTCGATCGGTGGCAAGGCTCGTGGTGCAGTTGTCGCCGGAGCTGTCGCAGGAGGTTGCTCAGGTTGGGGTGCCGGCGCAATAATCGGTTCTCGTATCTTCAACCTCTCCTCTCGCCAGCGAAGCTTCTCCTTAAGGCTCGCTACAGTGTCGGCTCGCGCTTCAACGCCCGGCAATCTGGAGTAGCCCATTAACGACTCGGCGATTTGCTCTACAAGAGCCTTATCTGCTTCATCGACCGCTTGTTCCCTGGCTTGACTAATCCAAAAGGCGGCAAACTGGCGGATGCCACCTACAACCGCTTTGTCGTGATAACCTTGGTTTATTTCAAGCTCGAGCACGCGGTTCAGGCTGTTTAATGCTTTATCCATAAGTTACTTGTCTTCAAACGAGTTCTTGCATATTACTATCTATTGTCGGTTTGGACTTCACTTTCTATCTGCGTTCTTTCCATTTCGAAGGCACTCAGGATGGCACCCAAACCAATCCTGTGCAATACGATTAATCAGCCACAGTGAAGGCAATGCCCAATCCTCCGGGACCGATGTGCACTCCCAGAGCAGGTGTTAGCTCGACGGCGGGGGCTGTTTGGCCCTCTGGAATTAAGAATCGGACGCGTTCTCTGAAGGAATCCAACTTATCCAAAGAATGGGTATGAAGTAAAGCTATGTCTTCAAACGGGGCGTATTCGGAAACTAACTCAACGAATCGATTGAGAGCCTTTTTGCTGGTACGCACCTTATCTAACATCTCTATGTCAGCTCTGTGTACTTTCAGTAAAGGTTTGATTCGCAGCAGTGTTCCAATCCCGAAGATGGCCCAATTTACCCTACCGCTACGACGAAGGTATTCTAAGGTATCGAGCAGACCAAAAACGTAGGTCCTCTTCGACCGGCTTTCTAACATGGCGACAATATCCTGCATCGAATGGCCGTCAATAGCCGCCTTTGCTGCGGCGATTGCCATGAGGCCAAGCCCCATAGTCAATTGCTCTGAGTCAAACAAAGTGACTTGTACATTACTGGCTTCTTCGGCACCGACACGGGCGGTGTTAAGCATCCCGCTCAGACGAGAAGCTATATGGATGGATAATATTTCCGTCGTTCCATCGCGCGCAAGATGGTTATAGGCCTCGGTAAAAGCCCCGGGACCTGGAGCAGCAGTTGTCGGATGATCTTCAAAGTGCGGTAGTCCTTCGTATAGGTCCGCTCGAGATAAGTCGACGCCATCCAGATAGCTCTTATTGCCAATATTGACGTAAGCGGGGATGACCGTTATGCCATATTCCGCTTGCATCTCCTCGGGTATGTCACATGTACTGTCGGTGACGACACGTATAGTCATAGCTATTCGGCGCCTAAAATGAATTGATAGATAGACTGACCGCCGCGAAGCACTTCAATCTCAGCATCTGGATAAAGAATTGAAATCTCGTCAGCCATCTTTTCCGCCTCGGCCTCGGAGACTTCGTCGCCATAGTAGATTGTTAAGAGCTCGCGATCGTCCATGTCCATCTCATCCAGGACACACTGAAGCACATCGCTGATTTCAGGGCTGGAAGCACAGAGGCGGCCGTTAGCTACACCAATTACTTCTCCTTCAGCGACAGTGACGCCGTGTAATTGGGCCGAGCGTGTGGCCAGCGCTATCTCACCGCTGCTCACCTTATCGCAGGCTTCCTCCATCGCCTCGGCAATCGCATCAAGATCACCGTCTCGATCAAGACAAAGTAAGGCGCTGACGGCGTGCGGTACGCTTTTTGTCGGCACAACAGAAACTTGTTTCGAGCTTAAATCACGCGCCGCTTCGGCGGCCAGAATGATATTCTTATTGTTTGGAAGGATTATCACACGTTCTGTCGGCAAGCCCTGAACTACTTCATAGATCTCCTGGGTGCTGGGATTGTTGCTCTGACCGCCGTTTACGATGCCATCGGCTCCGAGACTTCGATAAATACTGGCCAGGCCATCACCAGAAGCTACCGCAACCACGCCGATCTGCCCAGGCTCCAATTCAAATTCAGAGGCGATACTTTCGACCGGCGTCAATGTAGGTCCATCTGCGGCGCCGATTATAACGTCCATCTGCAGCTGCATATTCTCGACCACCACATCGGCGATCTTGCCCACCTTGATACCGTAACTCAGCGGCACACCAGGATCTTTCACATGAACGTGAACTTTGATAGTGCTTTCGTCTCCTACAACCACGGTAGAGTCACCCATGTCATCGATAGCAGCGCGAACCGAAAGCAGGTCGAGGTCGTCGCCAAACAGGATGTACTGCACGTCATAGGGATACTCTAATCCTGCGGCCGGCGCCGCAAGGGCCTGAGGAGGTATTTGGGATATCTCTAGTTCAGCGGTGCTCAAGACCACTTCGCCGTGAACGTAGCCCAACATTCCCTCAAGAATATGAACCAATCCCTGCCCGCCAGCGTCGACAACTCCGGCCTGCTTGAGTACCGGTAATAAATCAGGCGTACGCTCTAATGTTTGTTGGCAGCGTTCGACGACTCGAGCCAGGATGAACTGCAGATCATTGCTCTTGGTGACGGCATCGGCTGCTTCTTCTGCTCCTTCACGGATGACGGTGAGGATCGTTCCCTCGACCGGGCGCATAACTCCCTTGTACGCCGTGTCGCTCGCTTCCTGCAAAGCCTCCGCTAATTCGACTGCACTGAAGACTTCCTTATCCTTTAGGCCCCTGGCTAACCCTCGCCAGATCTGGCTAAGAATCACGCCTGAATTGCCTCGTGCTCCCATGAGAGCGCCTTGCGATAGCTCGTTGGCTACCTCACCAACATGCTCTTCATCGATGTCTTGCAGCCGTTTCATGGCAGCCCGCATCGTTAGCACCATATTGGTGCCGGTGTCGCCATCCGGGACTGGAAATACGTTAAGATCGTTGACAGCCTGGCGATTCCTTTCCAGGATTTCCAGACCTGCTTTGGCCAACTTGCTTAGCTGCCGGCCGTTACAGGTTAGCCATTTCGGATCTTCAGCCGGTGGCGGCATCGTGCTTTGAACGCTCGTTTGAGTCACGCGAACTATCCTACTCGGTTAGGCCTGGCTGTCGCTCAGCCGCAGTCCATGAACGTAGACGTTTACCGCCCTCACCGGAATTCCAATAGCCTTCTCGACGTGAAATTTGACGGTATTCTGAATACTCTCGGCAACCACTCGAATACGCGTGCCATATTCCACGATGACGTATACATCGATAACTATCTGTTCATCTTCGATCATGACGTCGATTCCCCGGCGGCTATCACGTGATAGCAAGCTTGATATCCCGGTCACCAGGCTCTTGTTAGCCATCCCTACCACGCCGTAACATTGATTTACGGCCCGGTTGGCGATCGTGGCCACAGCCGCTTTCGATATGTCGATCTCTCCGATTGAATCTTCTCTAACGGGCATGTCAGACTCCTAACCCTTGCGTAATATGGGCTACTTTCTTATAATAGCCTAACTTGATCGTTTGAAATACGGGCGACCTTCCTACGGTCGCTTTTAATTTGTTGATTTGAGGTGTGATTATGGCTAAATGCGACGTATGTGGCAAGGGACCCCAGTTTGGGCATAACGTTAGCTTCTCTTTGAAGCGTACTAAACGACAGTTTAAGCCAAATATTCAGAATGCCACTTTCTACGAGGACGGGCGGAAAGTGCGAAAGCACATCTGCACCCGATGCCTTAAGACATATGCCAAGAGCGTCAAAACTTAAGAGACTACCAGCTATCAAAGTCTAGATTAATGGGAAGCCAGCCTCTTACGGCTGGCTTTTTTGCTGCCAAAATGACCTTTGATTTACTATTCTCTCCGCTCGAATTGGTCGAACGGATCAACCGACTTCGCTCGCGAGAACTCCTTTCGCGCCAGCGGCCAAGAGTGCTTCCCGAACTTTACTCGCCTTTCCCCTATCAACCAAGGTGATCATATTCCCCCCCCGTCCAGCGCCACTCAGTTTAGCGCCAAGGGCTCCCGCGTTTTCGGCAGCGGTTATTAACATTTCGAGTTCAGACGATGAGACCGTGAGATGGCGTAGATAGATCTGGTTCGCCGTCATAAGCTGGCCTAATCGTTTTGTCTCGCCCTTTTCAATAGCCTTCCGAGCCGAACGGGTTACGTACCCGCATCCATCAAAAAGCCGATCGAATTCCTCGGTATTCTTTTGCCACAGTCGCCTCACATCGCCGACGACGATCTTTGTCTTGCTCACAACACCTGTATCGGCTACTAAAATGTGTAATGGTGTTGCCACGTCGAGAGTTTCGATCTGATTTTCTGACTGATGGCGAACAAAATAGATGGGTTTTTCGGTTGCGACGACACTATTATCTATCCCGCTAGGCGTGCCGTGTAAAATCTCCTCTACCTGATAGGTCAACGATGAAACCAATTCATTAGACGCCGGTCCATCCAAGCTCAGGTGATTGTAGGTGGCCCGGATCACGGCTGCCGCCATCGCCGCACCACTGCCAAGACCGCTGGCGATTGGGATTCCGCTGCGAACGGTGATGGTCAGAGCAGGTTCGTTAGGAAGAGCAAGGGCTTCTAAAGCTAAACGCACCGCCTTGGCGAATGGATCCCTGCTCTTTGCATCCTTCAGCCAATAGTGGCGGCCAAGATCTGGCGCGATTAAGAAGATGCCTGAATCGACCTTGCTCTCGACAGTCGCCTCGGCCCGTACATGCGTTAAAGGAGCTGCAATGGCCGGCCGGCCGTAAACAACGGCGTGCTCGCCAAAGAGGATGATCTTACCCGGGGCGCTAGCTCTGGTCATCGGCATGAGAAATCACTACTCGTTTTCAGCAGTTTTCCTTCATTCAATAATGTAAAGAGCGAAAAAGACAACAACAGCCCAGAAGAACAATGTCAACTGCATCGGCCGGTCGCGAATAAAGATCTCTTCAGGGGCACCACCCTCGTGTCGAACGTGGAGTAGAAATAGATAGCGGAATATCCCGTACAGAACAAAGGGGATGGTCAACATCATGAGGTTATTCTCAGGCAAACCCTCGGCCATGAACGTGTAAAGACTATAGGCGACCAGGGCGGCGGCCGCTACGATGCCGATGAGGCGATCGATGAGATCTATATTGTACTCATCCAGAATCGCGCGATGGTTGCCAGCCTCGATTCCCAAAATGGATAGTTCGTGACGGCGCCTTCCGAAAGCAATGAGCAAGGCTAGCAAACCGGTGCAAACGTAGAGCCATGGCGAGAACCGCTCTACGTTTATGACCGCCACACCGGCGGCGACCCTCAGTATAAAACCCGAGGCCACAAAGATGACATCTAGCAGAACGACATGTTTGAAGTAAAAAGTATAGGCCACCTGAATCAGAAGGTAGGTCAACAAGATCCAACCTAGTGGCACTGATAGAATGAATCCCGCGGCGAGCCCACCAATTGCCAGAACGATCGCCACTATGATGGCAATTGTTGGACTCAGCTCGCCAGCAGCCAGGGGCCTTGTCTTTTTCGTCGGGTGTTGCCGGTCGTTCTCAATGTCCACTAGGTCATTCATGATGTAGACGGCGCTTGACACCATGCATAGGAGGACGAAGGCGGCTGTCGTCCGCGCCAGGCTTTCCAGATCAATAGCCTTCCGATCGAAAAACAAGGCGGCATAAACCAAACCATTCTTCAGCCATTGGCGAGGTCGCATTGTCTTAATCAATCCGCGAAGCACATCTAGCCTCCTGGTTTTTAGTTTTCGCAGGATGAATAACGCGGCTGCGTTCTCATTCTGTATAAATCACGAACGGACCGTAGGATCCTACCAACCAATCATAGATCGTCCGAATCGTAGATCGTCAGACGGAAATCGTCAATCATCAATCGGTCCGCTTGTTCAATCGGTCCGCTCGACTTGTTTAATTCGTGAATTTCTCTATACTCTAGCTAGCCTATTTTTCCCTTCGCCAATCCATGGGTAAAAACAACTACAACCTCATAGAAAGTGACAATATATTGCGAGCGCGACAATGCGCGCGTTTTTGGTTTCAACAAAGCTCGTTGGACTTAATTGAGGTATCTCGCTAAGCAGGAGGTGATTGTTATTAGAAGCGATATTTTTCATCATGCCTAGAACTTGAACCCTTTACCAATCCATTACAGCTCGAGCGTCCGGACTAAGCGTCTGGTCTCTTGTCGGCGGTGAACATTAGCGACTTCATTGTGAATGCCGTCGAATCACAAAACCCTTGAATTAGAGCAGAGAGGAGGAAACAATGTTAAACAAACGTTATGTTGCCGCCGGATTATTCGGCATTCTGGCCGTATTCCTTGTCGTGGCTGCCTTGATGGCCCCTGTAGGAGCTGCTGAAAGCGCATCGCCAATGACTGTGGTTGCCAGTGGACTAAATAATCCGCGTGGCCTTGCATTCGGCAGTGACGGCGGTCTATACATCGCCGAGGCTGGCTACGGTGGGGATGGCCCCTGTTTTGAAGGTCCAGAAGGCGAGGTATGTTACGGACCGTCGGGTGGTGTATCCCGTGTCTTAAGCGGTGTCCAGGAAACCCTGGTGTCCGATATGGCGTCATTCGCACTGTCCGCACTAGGCGAGGAAGGGCACAACGCCATTGGACCCCACGACGTCGCCTTCGATGAAAGTGACAACCTGTTCGTAATCGTCGGCCTTGGGGCTGATCCTGCAATTCGGGCGCCGGATGGCCCTCTGGGACCGGCTGGTATAAATTTCGGCCAGCTAGTACAAGTCAACTCGGACTGGACATGGCAAAACGAAGTTGACGTGGCCGGATTTGAGAGCATACACAATCCCGATGGTGACGATGTTGACAGTAATCCTTTTGCACTGTTGAGCTCATCGATTGGCCACATCGTGGTTGATGCCGGGGCGAACGACGTGCTCTATATCGATCCCAGCGATACCATTACCACTGGAGCTGTCTTCACGGCGACATTGGTCGAATTCCCCCCCGGTAGCGGCACTATGATCCCAATGCAAGCGGTTCCAACTACGGTCGTTGTCGGACCAGATAATGCCTTTTATGGCAGCCAGTTGACGGGCTTTCCATTCCCGGTAGGAGGGGCTAATGTCTATCGCGGCCTTGAAGGCTCTGATCCCGCTGTCTTTGCGTCTGGTTTCACCAATGTCCTGGACATCGATTTCGGCCCGGACGGAAGCCTATTTGTCCTGGAGATGTTTACTAACGGACTTTTATCCGGCGACCCGACAGGGGCTTTGATCAAGGTCGCTCCAGATGGTACTCGAACAACTATCGCCTCCGACGGTCTGGTCGCCCCAACGGGTATGACCGTGGGTCCAGATGGCTCGATTTACGTCTCTAACTTCGGTGTTTTCCCTGGTAGTGGCCAACCTAATGGTCAGGTCGTCCGTATCAGCATGACGCCAACCGGGGTCAGCCTTACCGGTTTTGGTGGTGAGACGAGCAGCAGTTTGAATGTAGTAGCTCTGATACCTGGAGCCCTGCTGTTGGTTGCTGGCGCGGCCCTGCTATGGCGTCGCAAATCTACGAATGCGATCGCCTAAATCTGTAATTCCTAAGCAGTGGCGACCGATGACGGAGCGTTGCATACAATAAACAATAGAGAGAATCCGAGGATCTAATGAGCGAAAAGCGGGGCGGATAGAGTATCGACCCGCTTTTTTGGTTATTAAATCAATCTCCGAGCTCGTCGATAGTTAATAGGGGATTGCTAGTTGGCCGATTGATCAGGTTTATTCTGTTCCTCGTGATATCTCAAGTTCAAAGCCCGGCAGTGTCAGCTATCTAAAAGCAAGATCGGCAAATAGAAAAGGTGGTCCTCTCCGGATTCGGTTGGAATCATGCAACTTGTCATGTATGCGAAAGTACCAATTGAGGCTCTGACGAATTCGGTAAAGTAATCTATGTCCATATTTCTGAGCAAATCGTTCGTCGTGTGGTAGTAGTCGTTAAAGTCGCCAAGGTCCTCAATTCCCAGAATCGCAGCGTAACCATTATTCCAGAAGGGGACATGGTCGCTGCCTCCACTGCCGTAGGTGCTGATCTGGGGAATAAGATCTATGTTGTATGTGTCCACAACGTCGGCAAACAACTGGGCGATGGCAACACTACCCGGCACGGCTGATTTTGCATGGAGGTCAATATCCCTGCTACTCCCAGGTGTATTCCAGCCGATCATGTCCAGGTTGAGGACGCCGACGATATTTTCCCCATTCTGAAATGATCGGTTAGCGTAGGCGTTGCTGCCCAATAGACCTTGTTCCTCTCCCGTAAAGAAAGCAAATCGCAAGGTGCATCCCCACCGATACTGACTAAATATATCCGCGGCGATCATCACCGCGGTCGACCCGCTGGCGTTATCATCCGCCCCTGGGATGATTGATTCTAGGGGATTGATCCTTACAACGTCGTCGAGATGGGCGGTGATTAGGAAGATATCATCGGGATCAGTCTCGCCTGTCATTTCGCCGATGACATTGGGGGGACGGCTTACGTTCCAAACATGATACTCAACGTCTAGATCCAGGTTTCCCATGTGCTCTGCGACGTATTCTGTCGCCTTTTCGATCGGCTCTCCGCTGTCAGTGTACCTGGTAGTGATGGTAAATGGCTGGTCGCCGACTATCACCGGCCACTCACCACTCAGGTTGCCATCAT
>JBARZW010000089.1:0-12892 GCA_049650305.1 Promineifilaceae bacterium (SeqCode) | reverse complement strand
GTTCAATTGCTCGCGTTCGTTATCTGTAAGCGACCCACCAAGGATGATGTGAAAATCAATGTCTCCCGTGTATCTTGTCTCTGGAAATACGGTGGCGCCATATAGATAAGCCCCAACCAGCTTGCCGCCCAATATCCCCTTAAGGCCGTTGCGGAACGCCCGGCCGATCTCCTCGACGCCTGCTATGTAGGTAAATTCATTCTGCTCAGTCACAGAATTGATTCCTCAATGGCAAATGGATTGGCAATTGCACAAGTGCATATTATATCAGGAGGCGGCCGTTGCCGGGATTATCTAGGCCCAAGAAACCGCCAGTTGGTAAGATTCCCGGTAGCAACCAGGGGCCTGCCTGCAACTCCGCTGTTATGGACATCTGGCGGTGATTCACTGAAACCGATTCCGCCAATGGTCCTAGGATGTCCTGACTTTAATGAGCCAGCTCAAACTCTTTTAGATAGAAGATTGATTCAGAGTGCAGCGATCTCTATCGCGATGGATGACGAAAAGAGAGCAAACTTGATGGGAGATGGGATAGTTAAGGTCAAATAGTGTTGGCGCGGGAGACTGAATACCTGCTTTCAACTGGACCAGGCATACCCATCAGAATATCTATTCTTACCGGTGGAATACCCATCTGGTAGAAATAGCTATCTTCAGAGAAATCTTCTTCCGCGAGATCGGCAAGAGGCGCCCCGAAATCGACTAAAGACTTGTAGATAGCTTTCGCATTATCCGCGTCTGTGCTTATTCAAATATCAAGACCGCCTGTATAGTGCGGTTCAGCATACTGGATGAACGCATAACCGCCTATGACCAGGTATCTAACGTCGTTGTCGCTGAAAAGTCGCAACAGTTCGCTGAAGTCGGAGTTGACGAACATCGTTTCCCTTAACCTGGTTTGCAAAGACTATGAGCTCCCATGCGGCCGCAAATCTAACATGGGCGGATTGGGACTGCCAAAACTCCAGGTCGAAGGACCTATCGAGATCTTCAATCTTTCCCCATCGTTCGATAATGTCTGTTCTCATCTCACTTCAATTATATCATGATAGCTCACGGTCGTTAGACAAATGCTCTTGAAAGTTTCTTTTTTGATCGCCTATGTGACAGTCACTTCCGAAGCGACTGTCACATCAGGGGTGAGCGTTTAGGGTGCTAGGCGTTTGGCCATATAGATATCGAGCTTTCCTAGACCATTCGCATCAGGAATTACGCTGACGATCGCCTTTTCGAGCTTCCGGTAGAACTCGAAGGGGTGACGGTTCAGTTTCTTGATATTGGCGATCTTTGCCGGGAGATCACCTTATAGATCTTCGCCACCGGGCGTGGTCATGTTGGCCGTATCATCCGTTCCCAAATACTGGGTGATGGCGCCACGCGAAGATCCCCTTTTTTTGAGACGTTTTTACGCCTATTTGTGAGACATTATCCTGTTATCCTTTAAGGATCATGTCCCTCATTTGATTGCTGGTGACGAAAGTGTGCTACACCATACCAGGCATACTTTCGCGTTAAAGGAAAGCGCTGAAACAGGATCTGATCGAGTTTGACCAGAAGCGAATGAACTTTTTGGAAAGCTCTCTCCCAGGCGGGCACGACCCTTATGAAGTAGGCGAATGGTGATATTAGAAAATGGGTTTCTATCTCTCCAGATCGGTAGTTTCCTGCAAATTCCTCAAGTTCGCTCAATGCCAAAGGATGCTCATTTTGGGTTCGAAGTCCAGGTGTTAAACATCTTCCCAGCCAGATCAGAGGATGATAGGCAAGTGGTTCGGCGAAAGTCGCTCGCCCACCGGGTTTTAGGAGGCGGCCGATTTCTCGGGACGAAACGTCTAGATCAAGATGGTGAAGAATGGCTTTACCATAGATGATTCGAAATGTGTTGGCTGCGAAAGGCATCTCTTCAGCACTTGCTTGTACAAAGTGAACATGCGCGCTTTGACCTCTTAATTGTAACAACTCTCTCGCCCGTATTAACTGTCCGTATTAACTGTGTGGACGACAGATCTGTGGCAATGACGCACAAACCATTTATTGCCAGTTCCAATGTATGCTTACCTTCACCACACCCGATATCCAATAGCAATTCCCCCTTATTACCTTTCAAGAACTCAAAAGCTGGATGAACAACGGCATCGAAAGCTGGCGGATCGTATAGTAAACCGTCAAGAAAGTACCGCCGATGGGCTTTTTGCTCGTGCCAGGCAAGTTCGTCTCTTACAACCGCATCTCTGTTTCTCGTGTTATTTGAATTCATGCGACTAATTTGAATACGCTACACGACTGGCCTTTTGTCCTCTATCGAAGCGTGCACATTTACTGATTGGTGAAGTTCCAAATATCTTTATACGTTAGATTGGATATATCTTTCATTCTGAATGGAGAGCTAGCGTCCAGCTTTATTCACTTTCGTAGGCTGCTGGCTCCCGTAAATCCCCTTAAATACGAAACCACCCGTAGATCCCTTCTCCCTGCTGCTCGCCCAATGACCTAGAATCTGCTTACCAGTTAACTACTTGGGATGTACCCTGGGATAATGGCATTCACCTCCCGAAAATGTCGCGTCACTATTCGCTAGGTTAGCGCATTTGGCGAAGATGGCTCCAAGACGATTCATATCAATTCCCACAATGTGTCGACAAAGGTATGACTACTATACGACGGAGACGAATGGATTAAAACTTGGTTAGCAGACTAATGATACGAGTCAGATTATATCACGTCTGAACTGTTTCTCCGCCCCTTGTTATAAAACAGCACGAATCGTACAGATACCCTAGGAATATATTGTCACTGAATCAACTGTAGTCATTGCCTGGAACGGCGGAGAAGAGTTTGCGACAGGTCACACTAAATGGTGTCCACTCTGGCCCATAACACTAACTAGACACGGTACTCGAATGCCAACACGTGTTACCGAGCGTTTGGCGTATCGATCAGACCTTATCAGAGATTGGTCCCACATCTTATATTATACAAGTTCAGCATAAACTTACCCGTGTAGAGATTGTCTGCGTCGTCGGTCAGCGTATTACGACCTCACGTCCTGGCCACAAAGACCAGTTCGCTGTGATCGGCCGAGATCGTCTCTTCACGATAATCGCCCTGGACCAAAATATCACCAAAGCCTGCCTTCTCAAGCATCAAAACAACCTCATGCATGAAGTACATCTGCCCCTGAAGGGTGCGCTCCTCCTGGGCAATGAGTTGCCTTTCCAGCCACTTCTCCACCCGCATCTGGCGTGTGTAGCTCTGCTCCAGGGGGTCGAGGTGAAGCATTCTGGACCGGCTCACATATTCGGCTCCAGCGGCGGTCCGCCTACGTTTTCCTTCCTCAGGCCATGGTTCCGGCATCTCCTGCCGTTGGTCCTTCAGCCACTTCTGCCAGGCCACGGGAAAAGCGTACTCGGCTTCGATGTTGAGCACCAGCGCTCCGCCTTCTTCTAGGTGCTCGTGGCACTGCTCCAAAGTTGCCTGGTCAAACTGCCTACTCCCCGCTAGCCCGAAGGAACCACAGATATAGATCATCCTGTAACTGCGAGGTAGATCGAGCTCGTGCATGGGCTGTTGGAATAATCGTGGATTGAGACCGTCAGGCTTCGCCTTTTCCCGGCAGAGGCGAAGCATATCGGGCGAGATGTCGCAGCCATCGATGTCGATCCCCGCCTGGAGCAAGGGCAAGAGCAAACGCCCCGTCCCGCAAGCCAAATCCAGCACGGGTTGGCCGAAACGCTGGATCTGTTTCAGGTAATAGGGCAGCTCAGGCGTTTCCACGCCGAACTCAGCCCAGGTTTCGGCAATGAGACCATAATGCCAAACATGTGGCTTATCCGTCATGTTCACTCCTTCGCATATTCAGGTTTTTCCAGACGGAGACGCAAGGGTAGCTATTTTACATCTGAGCGGCTCAGGGGAAAGTCAAAAAAAGCAGTTGTTCTAGGGCAGATATGTGCCGGGTCGCCCTATGAAATCCGAACGACTCTTTTTGGGGCCTGTCGAAGGCTATCCGACAATCCACCATCCGTATAGTCGCGGTCTGCTGGTTGCCTATCGATAGTCTGTGGTCCTTTTGTCGGCTGGCCGCCGGTCGATTTCATGAATCCTCATCCGGATAGCACGTAGTTCCTCGATAGCGTCTTGAATCTGGTTCGAGGTCGGGCCTGGATCGGTTAGCAGTGGTTCAAATATATCAGCCAATCCAACCAGGCGTTTTCGCTCCTTCGCTAACTGTGATTGAGAATCATTCTGACTTGATTCAATCATCCCGCACACTCCAGCCCGGCTATCCTACGCTTCATTAGGGCAGGGTTTTATCCTGTATGTCCCATTCTGCCGGAGTTAGGCTTCGAGAAGTTCCAGTGCTTCACCGAGGTCGACAGTTTCAATACCTTCGCTGAACCACCCGTAGATCGTTGACAGCTCCACGATCAAAGCGGGATCCAGGCCTCGTCCCAACTGGTATTGAGCCATACTCGTCGTCGCCCTGAGTTCCAGGATCCTGGCCTTTTGCTTTCGCGCGACTTCAATAGCCTGTTGGAAACTCGAGATTACTCTGGATTCCGCTTCGCCTTGCCTAGCGAGAAGATCACCATGAAGGCGATACAGCTCTGATTCATACAACAGCTCCCTATTGGCGTTTGTAACTTCCAGAGCCTCTCCAAGAAGCGTCAGCCCTTCATCTATCTGTCCGGTCCTCCCATATGTTTCGGAGAGGAGTGCGAGGAAGATGGGGCGACCCAGGTTCGCTCCCATGATTCGCATCGTTTCTAGCCCCCTGCGCATCGATCGGATCGTCATAGACTCTTTGCCCATGCAAGCTCGTGCCCATCCCCGGACTGTAAACCCTGCTGCTAACAAGAAGGGAAATCCCGCCTTCCTGGCAAGCGAGATTGTTTCCTCCGCGTGGTGGAGAGACTTCGCCGGCTCTTTCCTAAGCGCATAGTAGACGGCCGCCATACTGTGGGCGAATGCCAGACTATATTCATGGTCGGCTTCCGCTCCTAGTTGGAGCGCCATCTGGCTTCTTTCGTTGGCTTGGTCGGGAAAGCCGAGGAACCACATTGTGAAAGCCGAATAGATGAGGCAGGTCACGCCCGGATTCTGACCGTAGAGATAGGTCAGATCCCTATGACGATCCGCATCGTATTCAGATATTACCCGATCCAGATGTTCACGGGCCCGCTCAAATTCTCCCAAATGTACGGACGTGATCCCAAGGGTCCAATCTGCGACGAGCAACAGATCAGGATCTGAGCCGGCCTGGGCGAGGTCGAATATCTGCTCCGCCAGTTGCTCGGCAGTCTGGTGCCTGGCCCGCACCAGATAGAAACTCCATAATCCCCAGAGAGCAGTGGCGAGTTGAGAGGGATCATCGATTTGCTTGCACAACTCTCTTGCTCTCTCGTAGGTTTTTTCGGCCTCCGGGGCCGTGTATCCCTTGGTAGCGACCAGTGGAGCTCCTAAGGAAATATTCAAGGCGAGTTCTTTCCGAGCCCGAACTTGACTTTCCGGCAGCGTTCGAACTAGATCCAGTGCCCTCGTAAGGTGGGTGATTGCCTCCTGGTTGTTGGACAGTCGCTTCGCCTCATTACCGGCCATCAAGAGGTAATCGACCGCTTTCTCTGGGATCCCTGCAGCTTCGAAGTGCCTCGCCAGACGGACGGCGATTTCTTCTGTCGCTTCCCCATATAAAGCCTCGATCGCTTCGCCCACCTCTGCATGTAGGAAGGATCGCTCCACCTCGTCCATCGAATTGTAGACATACGTAAGAAACAGATAGTGACGAAAACGATAGCGTGATAGCCGGTATTCGTTTACTCGCTGAATACCTTGTGCTTCAACCAGATTGTGCCGGCGGGCTAATTCAAGGCTCAGATGGTCGAGGATCTCCGACTCGTCGAGCCCTGTCACCCTGGCGATCACTTGGGCTGTAAATTCTTCTCCTTCGACGCTGGCGATTCTCAGGATATTTCTTAGCAGAGGAGGTATCTGGTCGATTCGCCCAGCGATAACAGCATCTACCTTGGCAGGCAGCGCTTCCCAATCGACTTCCGTGCCCACAATCCAACTACCTGCACCGTCTTTCTGGATCTCGCCTTTGACCTGCATTTGCCGGAGCAACTCAACCGTGAAAAGGGGATGGCCGTCGGTATGCAGGAAAAAGGCCCGGCGAAACGCTTCATCGAATAGGTTGGGTTCGGTATCAAGAAAAGCATCGACGAATTGCCGGCTGGCGATCTCATCAATTTGTTCAAGATCGATCTCGATTTCACCGTAGACGCGCTTGAGCTCGGTTACCACTCTCACCAGTGGGCTTTTTTCACCATCTATAGCCTGAGTGGCTTCGATTGAGCGATAACTTCCTACGACAAGAATCGGGTGTCCTCGAATCCGGCGGCCGAGGTGAAAAAGAAGATTTACGCTGCCTAAATCGACCCACTGGAGATCATCCAGAACGATTATCAACGGATGCCGCTTTGCTACCCTTTGCATTACACGTGTGTACTGCTCGAAAAGATCCTGCTGGATATCTCTGTGCTGGATGTTTATCGGCCTCGGCCGTTCTTGGTTGGATGTTACCATTTCCTCGAGTCTCTTTAGCCCACCAGAGCGCCCAGCACTATAAGCGGCCGCTCTTCGCAGAAGCACTTCGCCGGAAAGAAAACTGTCAATCAGGTCGGGACCGCCTTCGAGCAGGACTTCCAGCGATTCGGGAAAAGATGCCCACAATCGTCTGGCCCCTTCTCGATCGATCCATCCTCCAGTCGCTTGACTTTCGAAATCGCAGGTCAGAAGGGCAAGAGCATCGCGAAAAGGTAGATACGGATCTCCCAGACCGGTATATGCCTCACCACCTCCCCATAGGACAATCAACTTCTCATACTGTTCGATAGCCTGCCTGCTAAACTGCTTCAGCAATGACGTCTTTCCTCTACCGGCATCGCCTCGCACGAATAGTACTCGACCTTGACCGCCGATAGATTGAGCTAGCTCGTTTTTCAACTTACCGAGTTCGCTCACGCGCTCGACAAAAATGCCTGCATCTTCTTCTGGTAGCTCCTCTTCGAACGAGGAAAACGTTACTAATGCAGGAGCCTCAACGCGGAGACGCTGGAGTACGACGCCTGCCTGAGCCAACCACTGGTCTGGCTTCTCTCCTGCGGAGATCAATTCAAAAATCTGTTTCGTCTCGGCCGATGGTTCGACAGCTAGCTGATCTTCTAGTGCTTCTTGGCAACGTTTGTAAGCCATCAGCGCGCTCGAAACGTCACCCATTTGGTTGTGGGCGACCATTAAGGCCCGGTAGGCCACCTCTGGCGAATGTCCTCTTGAAATCCATCGTTCCGCCCAGTCGACAACCTCCCACCATCGTCCTTCGTCAACCAAGCGGACGAGCAGGAGCTCCATGCCGCTTCCATAAGATGCTTGTAAACGATCCCGTTCAAGGGCGATCCAATCGTCGTAAAAGCCCGGTAGAAGATCGCCGCCGTATACGCCCAGTGCGTTTTGCAACTCGAGCAAAGGTCGATCCTCGAGAACTGATCCGAGGATCGCATCTACATCAAGCCAGTAGTCGGACTCAGTATTGAAGGCCAGCTCGATCTTATCGGCAAGCAGATACTCATCCCCGAATGCTTTTCGTAACTGCCAGATAGCGTAGCGGAGCCGGCTGCGGGCCTTGTCTTCCTCAATATCAGGCCACAGTAATCCAGCAACCAGTTCACGTCTAAGGCTTCTGCCCCGGTGGAGTAACAGGTAAGCCAACAAAGATTGGGCTTGTCGCGATGGCAACTTTAACGGGTCGCCGTCTACTTGTAGCTTAAATTGGCCTAAAAGCTGAATCCTCAACATTTTGCGCCGTTATCCTGAGGAACAGGATATGTTTTGATTCCGAGCGGGTGGATGATTTTCCTGTGCAGTGACCCTCATTATACCATTGCTGGTTTTGATGATCCTAAACCGGCTTGGATTCCTCCCATCCATCACTAACATTAACAATTCATGGGGCGCTGAGAATCTCACTTGCAGACGCTATCCGGCCATCACCTCCCGGTTTCACTGAGATGCGAATTCTAAACGATGATTAAACGGTGACAAACACCAGATAGTTATTCTAATTAACAAATAATACGATATCACCTGAATGGTCTGGCATGAGCCAGCATCCTGAACGGAGCGATTACGTACGAGGAGACGCGTCATGAACGGTTTTGTACCTTGGAACAGCCAGTCACTCTCTAAATGGAGTCAGAAGCATGCACAGGGGAAGTTTATAGATTTAAACGGCCGCTCAACCCATTATGTGCAACGGGGAGAGGGGGAACCTATCATCTTGATCCATGGTTTTAACATGGATATGAATACCTGGGCCCGCAACATCGAGGCTCTGGCCTCGAATCATTCGGTATACGCCATCGATCTCTGGGGATTGGGATACAGCACGCGAGAACCATTGGATCCAGGCTACCCCCTCTTCTCGGAACAGCTTTGCCTGTTCATGGATGCTCTGGGTATTGAAAAGGCAACCCTGGTCGGTCACTCGATAGGCGGTGGCACGGCCATCTATTTTGCCGTTCAATATCCGAACCGAGTTGACAAGCTCGTTCTGGTCGATCCAACAGGAATTCCAAATCCGCTGCCGTTGAGATCAAAATTCTTCACCCTCCCGGGCGTTGGCGAATTTCTTTTGAGCATTAACAACAATTACTTTCGGAGAAAGAATCTCAAGGACATCTGGTTCCATGAAAAGAACCGGCTTACAGATGAAGTCTTCGACGATCTCACCCAGTTCCAGAAAGTCGAAGGTTCCAGCGAGATTCTTCTACAGATTCTCCGCAAGGATTTCTTTCACACCCTCAGTGAAGAGATCAACCAGTTAAGTCTCCTGGAAATACCCACATTGATCATCTGGGGAAGACACGATGCCTCCATTCCCCTTGAGATTGGTCAGGAGATGCATCGCATTCTCGAGGGATCTTTATTTGAGGTAATCGACAATGGTGGGCACATGCCGAACTGGGATTCACCAGCTCAGTTTAACCAAATGGTGCTGGCGTTTATAGGTGAACCTCTGACCATCGACAAACCCCAAGTCTAAATGGCATTGATAAGTTGAGGCGATGCCGGCATCCGGCGACAGCTCGCATCGGTTACCTTATTCAGTCGATTTACCGGGAGACAACTTATCAGGCTTATTCCACGCTTACACCCAGTGCATCGGCAAGGCGATCGATCGCGGCCGTTTCCTGCTCGCTCACTCGCGTCGCGCCGATGCCCAGGAAACCACCCTCCTTTGACGATTCGGCCGTTATCCGGGCGATATACACCAGATACTGGGCGTAATCCTTCGCCTCATCAGGTGATTTCTCCTTAACAAGTTTTACGGCACGCCGGCATTCGGCGATGAGCACTTTCATCGCCCCATCCGTGCCCTGGTCTTTCGGCAAATCCGGCGTTTTATATTTCTGACCACCTGTCCCGGCCGCGGCGATGGCCTGGATGAGCTCGACCTGAGATGTTTGTCCCGAGGCGATGATGGCTTGGGCTATGGCGGCCGATTCTTTCATAGCCCCAAAGAAGGCTGGATCGGCTACGACAATCGTCGTTCCGGCGATGACCGGGCCACTGGTAATTAGGTTCCATTCCTCAGCTGTGTAATCTGCCTGTGTACTCATTTAAACATTCTCCTATTTTCTGCGGGGATTGGTGGATTAAGGGATTATGTAAACTCGAGTAGCTCGATCTAATTCCTTTATACCAGTGAATCGTTTATACAGGTGGATAATCGTCCTCAACACCTTCACCTGATTTTCGTTGAATGCCTGGACCGGCGCAAATGAAAGCCCATTTCGGGGAAATAGGCAAACCAGGTGGAATCGAGCGATTGCGATTAGGCCGTCTCGGGCTCAGATCGGAATGGTATCCGGACCAGAAGACCTCCCCTCTACCGGATTACATCAATCCTTCAGCCCGCAGTCTGGTGACGACGCCTGCTGGGGATTTCCAGCGATCCATGGTGTAGATGTGCAGCCCCGGCACATCCGCTTTGAGGAGTTCGGCACATTGTCGATACGCAAAATCAATTCCGAAGGCAAGCAGCGCTTCGGTATCCCCTTGCGGTAGCGCATCGATACCCTGGCTTAGTTCGTCCGTGATCGTCGCTCCACACAAACCGGCCAATATCCCCATCATCTTGACGCTGTATACAGGCATAATCCCTGGCAGGATCGGTACATTAATGCCGGCGTTCCGGCACCGGTCGACGTAATCGAAGAAATAGTTGTTGTCATAGAAATAATTGGCGATGATAAACTCCGCCCCCTGGTCAACTTTCAATTTCAGGTAATCGAGATCCTTCGCATTGCTAGCGGCTTCAATATGTCCTTCGGGGTATCCGGCGACGCCGATGCAAAACTCATATCGCGGCCGGATGAAGGACACCAGGTCGGAAGCGTGCGGCAGGCTTTCTGGATGGGGAACAAAGCCTTCCTCTCGTGGTTCATCCCCCCGTACCGCCAGGATGGTCTGTACACCGATATCCTGGTAATCGTTCAGAACGGAGACGATGTCTTCGGGGTCCAAGCCATAGCAAGCGAAATAGGCCACGACGTCCAAACCTTTTATATGCTTCAGTTTCTGGATAAGCTGCCGCGATCCTTCTCGTGTCGATCCGCCCGCTCCGAACGTAACCGAAACAAAATCAGGCATCAGTTCGGATAACATATCAATTGTTATTTCGAGATTGGCGGCCGCCTTCTCGGTTCTGGCGGGAAATAACTCGAATGATAGCGTCGGCTCGGTACGGTTTTTCCACATTTCCGTAAGTTTCATGATCAGACCTCCTTTATCCTGAGGCGAGTGATTGGTGCAATCCGGCTCTCACCAGGTAATTCTGCCGTAAAGCAATTGAACAATCGATATCTCTCGCCTGGCATACGCCGATTCATCAATCATCATTACGCGTTCAGCCATGGGTGCTTATGGCCATTCCTTGGATTCCTTATCATCGTACCATTTTTTTGTTCGATTAGTTAGATCGAATGCACCATGAATAAGTCCATGGAAACTACCGGAATTGGATGATTTCGGTCGCCTCTGATAGCATATTTGCTAAGCTGATCTTTCCATCGTGACCTAACCTTGAAGGAAACAACATGACCTCTCGAAAGCTGGATAATTTACCGCACTGGGATCTCAGCAATATTTATCCCGGGCTGGAATCGGATGCCCTGGCTCTAGATCGCCAGAATCTGGACCAGCATCTGGCAGACTTGGAAACCTTTATCTCTGGTAACGAGATATCTCGCAACGGCCGTCTTCCTGAAGATCCAGCCGAAGGTGCCCGGATAATAAGTGGGTACCTGGATCGCGTAAATGCGGCTGGGGATCTCTTCGAGACCTTGGAAGCCTATCTGTACGGATTCATTTCGACCGATTCTTATAACCAGCCGGCCGCACGGCTCATGTCCCTGCTCGATCCACAGAAGGTCCGCCTCGAGAAGGTGGAAACGCTTTTCCAAGGATGGCTTGGCGCATTGGCTGCGAAAGGCGGGATTCTCGAAGATGTGATCGCTGGAGATGAGACGGCCGCTGCTCATGCCTTCACCTTAGAAGAGTCGGCTAGGCAGAGCCGTTTTTTGATGTCCGATGCCGAAGAATCATTGGCCGCCGAATTATCGCTGAGTGGGGCCAACGCCTGGACGAAGTTGCATGGCGTAGTGATTTCCCAATTGAAGGCCCAAATGGAAGTCGATGGTGAGGAGAAGGAATTGCCGCTTTCTCTGTTGAACACCTATTTGTCGGATCCAGATGAGAAGATTCGAGAGCAAGCTTATAAAGCAATGGAGCAAGCCTTATCGAGCGCCCGCGAGCCCTTGGCGGCCTGCCTGAACGGTGTGAAAGGCACCGTGAATACGTTGAACGGCCATCGCGGCCGGCAGGACGCTTTAGATGATTCCTTAGATAAATCCCGCATTGCCCGCCGCGTGCTCGAAACCATGATCGCAGCCATGGAATCGGCTTTCCCCATGATGCATCGCTATCGTAGGGCCAAGGCCAAACTCCTCGGAAAGGAGCGGCTGGAGCAGTGGGACTTGCCGGCTCCTGTCGGCGACGCCGATCTTCAGTACGACTGGGATGAAGCGAAAGCCTTTATTTTGACCAACTTCGCCACCTATTCGCCAAGGTTAAAGGCATTGGCTTCCAAAGCCTTTGTCCAGGAATGGATCGATGCTGAACCACGAGATGGCAAACAGGTCGGCGCCTTCTGCATCCGGGTGCCGGCGGTCGAGGAATCTCGGGTTTTGCTCAGCTATGACGGAAGACTTGGTCGCTTGACCACCCTGGCCCACGAATTAGGCCATGCCTAGCACAACGAATGTCTGCGTGGAAAAACCAATCTGCAGGCCTTGTTGCCAATGACCCTGGCTGAAACCGCTTCTATTTTTTGCGAAAACATCGTCACGGACGCGATCCTGGCCCAAGCAGGTGATCCGGATGAAGAATTGGCCGTCTTGGATTCTTTCTTGCTCACGGCCTCATTCTTGACCCTGGAGATATACTCGCGTTATCTATTCGAATCCGAGATCTTTGGGCGACGGGAAAAAGCAGAGCTTTCGGCCGATGATTTTTGTGAGCTTACCAACCAGGTCTATCATCAGACCCTTGGCGACACGATAATTAATGGTGTTTATCGGCCATATGATTGGGCCATACTCCCCCACTACTATTCGGCCGAACTATCCTTCTACAACTACCCTTACACGTTTGGCTTTTTGTTCAGTCTGGGTCTCTACCAACTTTACAAACAAGGCCAGCCAGGATTCCACCAGGCCTATGATAGGTTGTTGGCTGAGAGTGGAATGGCATCAGCCGTCGATCTCGGCCAGCGGCA
>JBARZW010000088.1:0-6295 GCA_049650305.1 Promineifilaceae bacterium (SeqCode) | reverse complement strand
ACGCTGGCAATTGAAAGGATCTCGCGAACTTCGGGCTCCAGCCGGCTGATCTGCTCCTCGATCACGCCTTCGACGCGGGCCGGTAAAACGTCCCAGTTTAGATGAGGCGTAACGCACCACCGGCCGTCTTCATCCTGGGCCAGCTGACCTCGTTCTTTCAGCTCTCGCACCAGCTCGACTGTGAATAAGGCTTGTCCACCTGTATGGCTGTAGAGCGAGTCATGGAAAGCTGTGTCCAGGCGATTAGGCTCGGCATTGACCAGGGCACCAACCAGGGCTCGGTCCTCGGCCGCCTCGGTATGGTCCAGATCGATCGTATTGTCCCCGAAAATGCGCTTGAATTCGTTGAGCACCCTGGCCAGATGCTGTCGATGGCCATTCTCGCCCAGGGACACCTCGCCTGATCTGTAACCCCCGAGGATGAGAATGCGACTGTCCGCCAGGCGACGTCCAAGATGAAATAACATATTGACCGAGGCCTGGTCGGCCCATTGCAGGTCGTCGAGTACGAGCAGCAGAGGTCGTTCGGCCGCGAGCGCTCGCAAGACGCCGGTAACGGTCTCAAAAAGATGTTCTTGTTCGCGATCGCCAGGCCCAGGGACCTCGCGCTTATTAATCCACTGAAGTTGTTTTAACTGACCGGTGTCCACCAGACCCGTCGACTCTGCCCGCGAGAGCATCGACGATGCAGGAACCAACACATTTAGCAGGTCTGAACCGTGATCCACCAGGATATTGATGGTCAGCGGCATCGCATCCCATAAGTATCGTGCCTGCTGCTTGGTGACGGTGCCCATCCGCAGACTGCTTTCGACGTCACCGGTTAGTACGCCCATCACATCACGGAATGGAAGATAAGGATCTCCTCCTCCACTGAATGCGTCACAGTTGCCCCAAGCCACCAGGAGATCGGCCTGGTTTTGCTGAGCATAGTCGGTGAACGCACCCATCAAGGCAGATTTACCACTGCCGGCCTCGCCAGTCACCAGGGCGACCCGACCTTGACCTTGAAGAGCGAATTCAAGCTGACGCTCAAGTTGACTCAACTGGTGTTCACGGGCAACAAAAGCGGTCTGACGCGGCTCAGTTTGTTCCTCTTGTAGAAACATGGGGAGGGCAGGGAGGGGTTCTTGGTCGCCAGCCTGTTCAGCTTCACTGAACTTGGGTCGCTGGTAGCTTGGTGTGAGGGCATCTTGAACGGCAGTTGAGAGATCATCTGCTGTGGCGAAGCGGTTTGTTGGATTCTTGGATGTGGCTCGCTGGAGCACTGTGTCGATATCGGCCGGTAGAGATGGGTTAACCTGGGTAGCCAGTGGGATGGGTTCATGGACCTGCTTGTATAACATCGCCGCCGGTTCTATATCTCCAAATGGCGTTTCCCCGGTCAAAAGTTCATATATCACCATGGCCAGGCTGTAGAGATCGCTGCGAGGGGTCACTTCGCCGGCGGTGATTTGCTCTGGAGACATATAGGCCGGCGAGCCGATGATAGCGCCCGTTGGTGTTCCTACGGTCGTCCCCATCAGGTGTTTGGCGATGCCGAAATCACTCAGGTATCCGTTGCCAGCTTCGTCCAGCAGGATATTGGATGGTTTCAGATCACGGTGAACCACGCCGTTCTTGTGCGCGGTCTCCAACGCGCCGGCAATCTGTTCAACAATCCGGACCGTTGCGCCCTGATCGTACGGCCCGCCGGATAAGGCGGTTTTCAGGCTGCCACCGCGCAGCCATCGCATCACCAGATAGGCCCGTTCGTCATCCTGCCAATAATCGTATAAGGGGACGATATTGGGGTGTTCTAGCTGGGCGGCTAAGCGGGCCTCCTGTTCAAAGCGATGGATGAAAAGCGGATCGCGGGCTATTTCCGGCAAGACTATCTTGATGGCTACGTCCCGGCCGACGGAAGGTTGGTGCGCCCGAAAAACGACGCCAAATCCTCCGGCGCCAATCTCCTCAATTAGCTCGTACCCGTGACTTTTTACAGATTCTATGTCCATCCGATCAATGCCCAGTCAGTGTAATCGCAGCGGGAATAAGATGAGAATAACCAACTTCTATTTTTCGTTCAGCACAACCGCGAAAACCAGCGGTCATAAACCATAAACCGACTTTGAAATTGTTTTCTATCAGAATGGCAGGATGTGCAAGAACCGCGGCCTAACTCGCAGCCTGCCGCATTATACCATCTTGAGGTAGTGCCTTGTAGGACTCATTCCCCGACGTCAAGCAGAGAATTAACGATAGATGCTGGTGTTCCTTTGTAAGCCGGTCGATGTTTCTATCCGGCTGTGAATGGGGTGGTCAGCAGCCAGTGCAACAGAGAAAGGATCCTACATGTACAATGTCGACGCTTTTACAGTCGATCTGTACTCGATTATTCGGCATCGGTTAAAGACTTCTGTTACTATGAAAACAGTGGCATCAGAATAGTCAAGGTTATGAGCGGAGGACGATCATGTATAACTTCAATAGGGACATACTCCAGGCAGAACATGAGAGGTCAGAACGATTGTCGACGGCCGCAAGCAGGCAGGTACCTCTTCATCTAAGGGTTGATAACGGGAAGCGCCTAAAGAATTGGCTCGCTACGGAGGTCACGGGACCGGCAAAGGCTGCGCTAATGAGTTTAACGTCTCTGGCGGTAAAGGAGTCCGCTCGCTACTGGCGCCGGTCCTCTTCCAGGGCGTCGGGGCTGGCGGCCAACGTGGCCAAGTCGTTAGTCCCAGGCTAGGTGCTTAGGTGATCGCCCTCCGATCAATAGTGACGAACCGATGCGCTTAACCTGCGTACGCTAGAAGGCATACCGATATCAATAGCATTCAAGTTTGTAGTTAACAAACGCCTCTGAGAGGGGGCGTTTTTGGTTTCCGGCCGTTGAAAATGAATTGTAGAACGAGCTTCCCAGCTCGGACCAACCGGTGGTTGGTTTGACCGAACAGGGACGTTCGGTCTACAGCGATAACCGTACGCTTTTGTCACCAGGCGACCGTTCCGCTATTATGTATTGGGAATGTCCTATCGTGCTCGCAACTCTGTTAACCGTGACCTTTCGTCCATCGTCGGTCGTCCGTCGTCACTCTTTCGTCTCTCAATGCGCATCGATGACGACGTCTTTCCACTGAAGGTTTCCGAATGAGGGTATGTGATATTTTCGTACCCAGGGTTTTATTAGCATTGGTCTTCGCCAATACGTAAGGGGCATGACAGCAGCTTCCTCAATTAAGATCCGGTCTGCCTGAGAATAAAGTCGCATTCTCTCTCCCTGGTCTGCCACCTGTTCTGCTTTCTCCAACAGACGGTCATACGCATCGTGCTGCCAGCCTATAGTCGCACTCGCTCGGACAGCCACCTTGAGGAAGGAGTGTGGATCAGGATAGTCGGCCACCCAGGCCGAGACATAGAAATGAGGCCGGTTCTCTAGCATCGCGTCCATATAATTGGCCCATTCAAAAGACTGAACCGATAGATCTAAACCAAGATTCTCTCGCCAGCTTTTTACCAGGTAAGCACTAGTCTCGGCGACCGATTCTGCTTCCGGTGAAAACAAGTCCACGTGAGGGAAGGTGCTGATAGGCTCTTCGAGCTTATCTTGGGCATAACCGGCTTCTCTCATCAAACGTCGTGCCCGCTCGGGATCATATGGTAGACCGATCCCGCTTGAGTGTCCCGGCATCCCAGGGGGTACAAATCCATCGGTAGCAGCTGAAACGTTACCTCGCATAACCGAATTTGCGAGCTCCTGCCTATCAATAGCGTGAACAAAAGCCTGGCGCACTCGAGCGTCGTCAAACGGGGGGCGGCTTGAGTCGAATCCAACGTAGCCAACTGACAGTTCATGCGGTAATAGATACTCACCCGCGTATCTTTTCTTAATTTGATCGTGTTCACGTGGGGTGATATCGTAGAGTTCCACTACGTCTAGCATGTCATCCTGGTACATTGCTAACCGGTCAGACCAATGATCGATCATGGAGATGGTCACTTGCCGCACATTGCCGCCGAAGGGATCATGATAGCTCGGGTTCCTTGACAGAACGATACCTTCTTCCGGTGAGAAAGCCTTGAGAAGGAAGGGCCCGTATGTAGAGATGTTTTCTGGTCGTGTCCACTCCTGGCCATATCTTGTCACCACATGGCGGGGTAGAGGACAAATCCCGTCGTGCGCTAGCAGCTGGAGGAAATAGCCAGCAGGTCTTTCCAGTTCAAACGACAAACTATGCTCATCAATCGCCTGTATCCCCACAGCAGTAGGATCGGTTGAGTCACCTTCATTCAAGGCTCTCGCGCCCTTAATAATGGATAATAGACCTGCATGAGGAGAACCAATGCCCGGATCGAGAATTCTTCTCCAGGCAAACTCACAATCCGCTGCTGTTATTGGAGTCTCGTCGCTCCAACACACATCGCGACGCAGGTGGAAAACGTACTTCCTGCCGCCATCCATTACTTCCCAGCGATGGGCCATATCGGGCACCACGTCCATACTGGCCGTAAACTTCACTAGCCCGCTGAAAAGATTGCCAACTACCGCTAGAGCAGCTGAATCGTTTGAGATAGCAGGATCCAATTCCCGCACTTGCGTCCAGCCGATTCTGAGAGCATGAGGTGCTGCAGGGGCAATTGAGGCAGGCGCTATCACGGACGCCTGTTGCCATAAAGCAAAACCTCCCTCATAAGCTTCTTGGGCTTCGCGAAACTGAAACGCGCTGTGGTAAGTTAACCCGAGCTTCATCTGCGTTCGAGCAGAAAGATCGTGATCATCTTGTTCTTCCAGGAAGGGTAATGCCCGGCGATAATGGTTAATGGCCTCCTGGTATGCGTACTGCGTCCGAGCCTGATCTCCAGCCTTAATGAGGTAATTCGCTGCCTTTTGGCCATCACCTGCCTCTGTGTAATGACTGGCTAACTGGAAGGTGATTTCCTCCAGGCGACCGGCGTAGAGCTCTTCAAGGATAGCGGCGATCTCGCCGTGTAGAATTCGCCTCTCGCCGATACCCAAGTCATCGTAAAGATAACGCTGGAACAGGGAGTGTCTAAAGCGATAGCGCGAAAGATGCCGTTCACCAACCTGGAGGGAAGGTCTCTCGTGGATAAGCTGGTGCCGCTTCTCCAGTTCACGAGAAAGGGTTCGCAACAATTGCCGTTCCTGAAGCTGTTGGACACGGGCTACAACCTGGGCGGTGAAATCCTCTCCTTCCACCGAAGCCACGGTTAGGATGTCACGAAGCTCATCTTTCAAACGGCCGATGCGTGCTTCAATCACACCTTCCACGCGGGCTGGCATGGCTTTCCACTCCATAGTTTTGCTTGCCACCCAATATCCATCCATATCCTGTATTAAATCGCCTCGCTCCTGAAGATCACGTAATAGCTCTAAGGTAAAGAGCGCCTGTCCCCCGGTGTGACTGAATAGCAACCGGCGGAATTCATCATCCAGTCTATTTGGCTCAGTATCTATGAATTCATTAACGAAAACCTTGCCTTCGGTTCCGCTAAGATCGATCCTTACATCGCCATACTCACGTTTGATTTCTTCTATCACAGGTTCAAGAGGATGGCGTTCTTCCCCACGTCCCAGGGCTACCTCCTCTGGCCTGTAAGCACCTACAACCGAAACACGAGTACCGGCAATTCCGCGACTGAGATGGAAAAGCAAGTCAATGGAGCCGTTGTCGGCCCACTGCAGATCGTCTAACAGCAAGAGAATTGGTCGCTCCGACGCTATCTCCCGGAGTACATCGCAATACTGCTCGAAGAGTTCCGGCTGGTCTATATCTCCGGCTGCATCTTTCCCTTGTTCGCCCGCCACTCGGAGCCTCTGCAATAGAGTCAAATCATCCGGTACGGCAGCCGACACCCTAGAAATAAGGCTGTCGCTGGACACGAAGGTGTCTAAAAGATCCTTACCGTGAACGACCAGGGCTCTAGCAGCCAGAGGCAATCCTGTCCATAGATTCACAGCCTGGTTCCGGGTAACAGTTCCGCCGACCCATCGAGACTCGACATCCCCTGTGAGCATACGCATGGCGCTGCGAAATGGTAAATACGGATCCCCCCTTCCGGTGAAGGCGTTACATTTACCCACCGCGACGAGCAGATCGGCTTCACGCTGTTGGGCCATATCGGCGAAGGCATTGATTAGGGCGGTCTTGCCACTACCAGCATCGCCGACGACAAAGGCGATGGCTGCCTGGTCCCTCAAGGCTGGATCTAGTAACTCTGCTAATTGATCCAGTTCGGATTCACGGCCGACGAAGACCGGCCGTTCGAGCTCGGTGGTATCTTTGAGGAAACT
>JBARZW010000087.1:0-16050 GCA_049650305.1 Promineifilaceae bacterium (SeqCode) | reverse complement strand
CAAGCCATCTTCCAGGCGCGCTACTTCAGAGACCCTAGCCGGCCGGCCGTTCCACCAGCAACCTTGGCCCGATGCGGCGGCGATCGTCTCCCTCATGGCCGGGAAATGGGCCACGCCTGCCACAATGGAGCCCTCGACCTCCAAACCGATGAGGACAGCATAAAGGGGAACGCCCCGGACGAAGGCCTTGGTGCCGTCGATGGGATCGATGAACCACCGGTGGCTGGCTCCCTCCGAGCCGGCCGGGCCATACTCCTCGCCTACGATGGCGTGACCTCGGAAACGCTTCTCGATGCGGCCGCGGATCAGCGCCTCCGACTTCTGGTCTGCTACCGTTACAGGCGTGTCGTCGCTCTTGAAATCGGGGCGTATACCGGTCTGGAAATAACCCAGTGTTAGTTGTCCCGCCAGGTAGGCCGTCTCTGTGGCGAAATCCAGGTAGTCGCGGATAGATTCAGACATGGTAACCCCGATGGATCTGCGATTTGAGATTGACGATTGACGATTGAGTAATAAGAAGGAAGAAAATACGGAAGGGTGGGTGAGAACGCCCCATCATCTGGACACTGCCCACCGGCGACTAACCAGAAAGCGGCTCAATACAGTGCGGGTCTTCGTTGCGGGGGTTGTTTACATGGGTGCTGACGGGGTAGAAAGTCATCTCCTCGTCGGAGAAGGGGCGCATAAGCTGTTGGACGTCGGCTCCCTGATAGGTCTTCGCGCCCAGCCACAGGTCGAAATCCGTCGGATCGAGGAGGACCGGCATGCGATTGTGTACGGGACCGAGTAGATCGTTGGGTTCGGTGGTCAGGAGTGTGCACGATTCTATCTCTGATCCATCTGAACTCAGCCAATGTTCCCACAGACCGGCGATGGCGAATGGGCGCCCGCCCTTCATTTGAATACGAATCGGCTGCTTGCGGCCGTTTATTTTCTGCCATTCGTAGAAGCCATCGGCCGGAACCAGGCAGCGGCGGTACTTGAACGCGGAGCGGAAGGATGGTTTTTCGGCGGCCGTCTCCGACCGGGCGTTGATCATTCGCGAGCCGATCTTCGGATCCTTCGCCCACCGGGGGATCAGCCCCCAGTGGAAGTAGGTTAATTCGCGAGCACCCGATGATGGAGACAGACGGACGGCGGCTACTGGTTGGGTTGGGGCGATGTTATACCGGGGAACCAGGGACGGGACCTCCACCAGTTGAAAGAGTTCGGCGATGGCCTCCCCTGGGGCTACTAGAGTAAAGCGTCCGCACATAGTATGAAGCCTTAGCACAAAGTATGAAGCCTAGCTTCATATTAGTTAATTGGACGATTGCGTGCACTACAATGGGTGTCGCGATTGCTTCGATGGCGCCAATAGTAAGTTTTCTGGCCATTATCCATCGTTCGCCGGCTGCGCAAGGTAAGTGTTCCTCCACAAACCGGGCAAAAGGCCTGCGTGGGCGCAGTTGGGTTGGCGATAATCTGTTCTCCGTTTGTCGTGCAAGCTACTTTCATGGCTCTCCTGAACGGTTCTTGAAGTCTGGTGCTGGACCTGGCGTGTTTCACTTGCCAGGTTTCGCGCACTAGCGCAACGTCGCCATAAATTTTCTCTTTCAATTAGATGCTTATTAGTTTAATGGATATGCCGTAAAAATACCATGCCAATTTGGTAGTATTTTCGTGACATTTTTCAGGTTTGCTTACTTATCGTCGCCAGGCTAGCCAGTCGCCAGAGATGGCTGCACTGGCTCCTGATTCACGCTGTTTGGCTCTATCTACACGGGAACGGCCGTGGTAAAATGCTATTATCAAAGAGGGCTTACTGGATCCTGCAACATGTCGCAACAATCCACCTTTTGCGTTTCACTGTCCCGGAATGAACTTTAGCCTGACAAATGATCAGAAGGAGATATATGAGCTGGCGGGAGAGTTCGCCCGGCGAGAGATCCTGCCCCAAGCCGCCGATCACGATCGACACCAGCGATTCCCGAGGGAGATCTTTGAGAAGGCCCGAGCCATAGGCCTGTTGGGGCTCAATATTCCCCAGGAATATGGTGGATCGGAAATGGGAGCCCTGGTCCTGGCGTTGGTAGCCGAGCGGTTAGCCTGGGCCTGTTCGGGGATCACAGCGGCAATCACCCTCAATGCCCTCATCGCAGATGCCCTGCTACTAGGTGGAAACGAGGAACAGAAGAAGACATACCTCGGCCGGTTGCTGGCGGGCGAGCTCGGCGCCTATGCCGTCACCGAGCCGGAGGCAGGATCCGATGTGGCAAATATCAAGACCCGGGCGGTCGCGGACGGAGATCGATTCGTTTTAGAGGGGAACAAGACCTGGATCTCGAACGCGACAGAGGCAAGCTTCTTCATCATCTTCGCCAAGACGGATCCATCAGCCGGATATGGGGGCATAACAGCCTTCATCGTGGAGCGGGAGACCCGGGGCCTGGTGATAGGCAAGGAACTTGGCAAACTGGGACAGAAGGCGGCGCCCGCGGCTGAGTTATTCTTGAGCGGCGTTGTCGTTGAGTCTAAGAGCTTGTTGGGCGAGGTAGGAAAGGGCTTTCACCTGGCTATGCAGGTCTTCGACCGGTCCCGACCGATGGTGGCTGCATTCGGTGTCGGCCTGATCCAGCGCTGCCTGGACGAATCAATAAGCTATGCCAAGCAAAGAAATACGATGGGCAAGCCCATTTTCAAACACCAGGCTGTCGGGCATAAGATCGCCGAGATGGGTATGCGGCTAGAGGCGGCCCGGTTGCTGACCTACCAAGCTGCCCAGCTTCTAGATGAAGGAGGGCAGACGACCCTAAAGGCCGCTTATGCCAAGGCCTATGCGGCTGATAGTGCTATGTGGGCTGCCACCGAAGCGGTTCAGATCTTCGGCGGAATGGGTTACAGCGATGAGTACCCTGTTGAGAAACTATTTCGCGACGCAAAATTATTACAGCTCTATGAGGGCACCAGCGAGATCCAACGTAATATCATGGTGAGGGAGTTGGTTAGATGATGACCGTGCTGCAAGGAATTCGAGTTACCTCCCTGGCGACAAATATACCGGGGCCGGTAGCCGCCGCGCGTCTACGAGACATGGGCGCCACCCTGGTGAAAGTGGAGCCGCCCAGCGGTGATGGGCTGGCCAGCGCCAGCCCAAAGTGGTACGCTGACTTGCATAAGGGCGTTGAAGTCCTGGGCCTGGATCTCAAGCAGAGTAGTGGGATGGAGAGGCTGCACGAATACCTGGCCGAGAGCGACTTGCTGTTGACCGCCAGCAGGCCATCCGCCCTAAGACGTCTTGGCCTGGAGTGGCCTACGCTCGCCGGTCGCTACCCAAGATTGTGCCAGGTGGCCATCGTCGGCTACTCACCACCGAAGGAAGAAAAACCCGGGCACGACCTGACCTACCAGGCCAGCCTGGGCCTGTTAAAACCACCTGATCTACCACTCACCGTCCTGGCCGATCTCGCCGGGGCGGAGCGGACTGTGACCGCTGCATTAGCTCTACTCTATAGGCGCGAACGGGCAACTATCAAAGGCGCCGTCCTCGATGAAAGCGATCGATTTGCCTGGGCGCCTTTGAGCGATGCGGCAGCCGCCTTCGCCGAACCGCTTCGGCGTGGACTGACCGAACCAGGCGGTCTTTTGGGTGGATTGCTACCCGGATACAATCTGTATGAAACCCAGGATGGATGGATCGCGATCGCCGCCCTGGAGCGTCATTTCCTGGCCAAGCTAGCCCAGGAATTGGCCCTAGAGAGTGTGACCAGGGATGCCATGAAAGAAGCATTTCTAGCCCGAACCGCAGCCGAGTGGGAGGAATGGGCGGCCGAACGGGATATTCCCCTGCTTGCCGTCAAAGGGGCGACGTGATGTCCGGTGAAAAAGGAATGACGAAAAACGAACTGGATACACTCCAGTCGTCTGTGGTTTTTCGTCACGAATCATAGGAGGGTACCATGCCTGAAGCGGTGATCATCGATGCGTTGCGCGTTCCATTTGGCAGGCGCGGTGGTATGTACAGGGAAACCAGGCCCGACAGCCTGCTGGCCTACACCATACGCGCCCTTATCGATAGGGTGCACGTTAATCCCGATCGTATTGACGACGTCATCATTGGTTGTGTGACCCAATCCGGTGAGCAGGGAGCGAATATCGGCCGTCTGGCAGCCCTGTTAGCCGGCTTGCCGGTGGAGGTGCCGGGAACCACCCTGGATCGCATGTGTGGCTCGAGCCAGCAGGCGGTTCATTTCGCCGCCCAGGCTATCATCGCCGGTGATATGCGTTATGTGATCGCGGGTGGCGTGGAGAATATGACTCGCACGCCTATGTTCAGCAATATAGGCGGCGGCTTTGAGGTGCTGAATCCAGAGCTCTTGTCTATGTACCCACTGATTCACCAGGGTGAGAGCGCCGAACGGATGGCTGATAAGTGGCAAATCAGTCGGGAAGAGATGGACGCTTTTGCTGCCGAGAGTCACAGACGGGCGAGTGCGGCTACCCACGGTGGCCGCCATGCCGAAATAATTCCTACTCAAGGTCTGGACCGCGATGGAGAACCGATAGAGGCCATCCGCGATGAGGGGATACGTGATGTCGTCGATTTGGATAAGATGGCCGCCTTGCCGACAGTTTTCCGGCCGGACGGAAATGGTGGTGTAACGGCCGGGAACGCCAGCCAGATCTCCGACGGGGCGGCCGCCGTATTGGTAGCCGACCAGGTGACGGCCGAAGCCGATGGGTTCAGGCCGCGGGCCCGGTTTTTAGCCAGAGTTGTCGTAGGCGACGATCCAACTCTCCAACTTTCCGGCGTTATTCCGGCGACACGAAAGGCGCTTGATCGCGCCGGCCTGGGAATTGGTGACCTGGACTGGATAGAGATCAATGAAGCCTTCGCCTCGGTGGTCCTTTCCTGGGCACGGGTGTACAAACCAGATATGGCAAGGGTTAATCCTTGGGGTGGGGCCATCGCCCACGGACACCCTCTGGGAGCGACCGGCGCCGGCCTGATGGCTAAGATGCTGGCCGGATTGGAATCGACCGGCGGCGCCTTGGGTTTGCAAGTAATGTGTATTGGTCACGGCATGTCCACGGCTACGATCGTCGAGCGCCTATGATCGTCAAGCCGTTACCTGGGTACAGCCCAGGGGATTTCCAACGTCTGCCCCTGTGTCCATCCCCGGGGAATCCAAATGTCCGGTAGCCGGCCGTCTCTATCTCCGCCCGAACCCTTACGCGGATCAGAGGTTGGCACCTTTGCCCACCACAGCATCGTAGATAGACTGCCGGAGATCGGCCGGCGAATGCTGGCCGAGAACACTTTCACGTCCCCTGTAGAATCTAGAATAGTGGCCTTGTTAGACGGGATTCCCGAGGAACAAATCCGGCATCTTTCGGATGACATGGCGCCCGATGCTGCTGCTTGGTCTAACTACATCGAACCCCTTAAGGATCAGAGTTGGTTGCAGGTTCCCTGGTTTTTCGCCGAGACTTACTTCTATCGCCGGATAATGGAAGCTACCGGTTATTTTGGTCAGGGCTCTGGACAGGGCTCTGGACGAGCGATTGACCCCTTTGCCTATCAGAAGGACAAAGGCATGGCGACGAGTCGCGAGGCGATCAACGCCTTGAGCGAACGTGTCGAGGCGACGATCGCCAATGGTGCCCTCGACGGCCAGATGCTTGCGAATCTGCTGCGCATCGACCTGTGGAGCAATCAGGCCGATCTGAGCCTTTGGCCCGTGGGAAGTGAGTCGGATCCTGCCCATGGAGATGAGGATCAGAAGCAGGCCCATATTCTAGTAGACGAAACGACGAATGTGGTCGAATATATCTTCAATATTGAACTTCCGGCCAGACGGGTGGATTTTCTGGTCGATAACGCTGGCTTTGAGCTGGTAGTGGACCTCGGCCTGGCAGTTTGTTTGCTGAAGATGGAGATCGCAGAGACTGTCCGCCTGAATCTAAAGGCCCATCCCACCTTCGTCTCTGACGCGACCATAGTAGATGTTCACAAAACGGCGGGTATTCTAGCCTCTTCAGAACATAAGGACACGGCTTCTATCGGCGCTCGTATGCTGCGATATCTGGACGAGGGCCGAATGCAATTGGAGCAACATTTCTTCTGGACATCTCCCCTAGCGATGTGGGAGATGCCGGATGAAGTGAGGCAAGATCTAACCCACTCTACACTAATCATCAGCAAAGGCGACGCCAATTACCGCCGCCTATTAGGGGACCGACATTGGCCTTTTACGACACCCTTCGTAGATATCTTGGCCTATTTACCCACTCCGATGGCTGCTCTTAGGACCCTTAAATCTGAGGTCGCGAGCGGGCTATCGCAGGGCCAACCCGAATCAACCGCGCGACAAGACTCACGCTGGCTGACCAACGGCAAGTGGGGTGTCATCCAGTTCTCTCATCCAAGCTGATGCCAGAGACCAGATGGCAGGTCTCAATAAATGCAAGCTGACGACAGTTAAGATATTCGAAAACCGAAGCCAAGATACGACGCATATTGAACAAACAAAAAAAAACCGCTGATTCTTGTTCGAACAAGTAAAAAAACGACTCATTCATAAAAGGAGCAAATAACGGATGAAGATAAAAGACAACACCTTTTTAGTCGCTGGTGGGAGCTCTGGTTTAGGGGAGGCTTGTGTTCGCAGGTTGGTAGCGAATGGGGCGAACGTCGTGATCGCCGACGTGAATAGCGAAGCCGGAGAAGAGCTATCTGAAGAACTGGGCGAAAATGCCTATTTCGTTTACACAGACGTCACCGGCGAAGAGAGCGTTAGAGGTACGGTCGGCACAGCCGTAGAAACCTTTGGCGGCTTACAGGGAACGATCAACTGCGCCGGGATCGCTATCGCGATGAAGGTCCTCAGCAGCCGGGGTATCCACGGCCTGGACACCTTCTCCACGGTGATCAAGGTCAACTTGATCGGCACCTTTAACGTCACCCGTCTGGCGGCCGAGGCGATGTCCCAAGGCGAGCCAAACGAAGCCGGCGAGCGTGGAGTGATCATCAACACCGCCTCAGTGGCGGCCTTTGAAGGCCAGATAGGCCAGGCGGCATATTCCGCCTCCAAAGGAGGCGTGGTCGGCATGACCATGCCCATCGCTCGCGAGCTTGGCCGCTATGGCATCCGGGTGGTGACGATCGCTCCCGGCCTGTTCGACACGCCGATGCTGGCGGGTCTACCGGAAAAAGCTCGCCAATCCCTCGCCCAGCAGATACCGTTTCCTTCCCGATTAGGCCAGCCCGATGAATATGCCAGCCTGGCCCAGCATATCATTGAAAACGAGATGCTCAACGGCGAGGTCATTCGCCTGGATGGGGCGTTAAGGATGGCTCCCAGGTAGGAAAGGTTGTTTTGGAACCATTCGATCGATTCAGGCGATGATCGGCCGTCTGTTATACAAAGAAAAAGGGGATGCGTCTCGAGCACGCATCCCCAAGGGCTATCCACTAAGGTTTTGAGTCTAGATATTAGTTTTGGTGAGTGAAAGGGCCTTCGGTTGACGAATTCCCACCCGCGTCGACCGATGTACCGTAGTAATCATTGATACCGCTGCTAGGGCCCCGGAAGCCCGTGGTGTTCTCGATGACAATTTTGGAATCACTGTATTCACCGCAGCGTTCAACAGGATAGCGTCGGTTGATCACAACCGAGGCTGTAGATTTACCTAAAGAGGATTATAATCACCGCCTAACCCGTACCGTTTTCAGGAGAAATTAACCCGTGACACAGATGGCCCAAGATTCCACTTACCACGAACTAATCGCCAATTCGATTCGAGGATTGGCAATGGACGGCGTCCAGAAAGCGAACAGTGGGCATCCCGGCATGCCAATGGGCGCGGCCGATATAGCCACAGTACTGTGGACCAGATTCCTCAAATACAATCCAATTGATCCCCTATGGCCGGACCGTGATCGCTTTGTCCTGTCGGCCGGGCATGGTTCGATGTTACTCTATAGCCTTCTCTACTTGGCCGGCTTCGAGCTGTCACTCGAGGATATTAAGAACTTCCGGCAATGGGGCAGCATCACCCCGGGCCACCCCGAGTCTCATTTAACTCCCGGGGTGGAGGCGACGACCGGACCGTTGGGGCAGGGTATCGGCAACGCGGTGGGCATGGCTTTAACCGAGCGCTGGCTAGCGGCCCATTTTAACAGACCCGGCTATGAGATCGTCGATCATTACACCTACGCGATCGCCGGTGACGGGGATCTCATGGAAGGAGTTTCCCACGAAGCCTGCGCCCTTGCCGGTCACCTGGGTCTCGGCAGGCTGATAATCCTCTACGACGACAACGAAATCACTATCGACGGACCAACCTCCTTGTCTTACAGCGACGACGTACCAGGGCGGTTCGAGGCATACGGTTGGCATGCCCAGCGCGTAGATGGCCACGATCCAGAGGCGATCGAAGCTGCCATACACCGGGCTCAAGGGGAGACCACCCGGCCATCACTCATCGCCTGCCGCACCCACATCGGCTACGGCAGCCCAAACAAGCAAGACACCTCGTCGGTCCATGGCGAGCCACTGGGCGAAGAAGAGATCCGTCTCACTAAAGAAAACCTTGGTTGGCCTGTAGAACCGAAGTTCTTTGTACCGGACGAGGTGGCCGGTGTAATGGGGCGGGTAGGGGCCAATGGGGCACAGCAACAGCAAGAGTGGCAGGAGCTCTACGCAAGTTACGAAGAAGCCCATCCCGATCTGGCGGCCGGATTCCGACAAGCCCTGGAGGGTGAACTTCCCGAGGGTTGGGATGACGATTTGACTTCCCTCTTTGAAACCGGGAAGACGATGGCCACGCGGGCCTCCTCAGGGACCGTATTAAACGTACTCGCCAAGCGGATTCCAAACATGGTTGGTGGATCGGCCGACCTGACCGGTTCAAACAAAACCAAGCTACAGGGGGAGAAACATCTATCTCGAAATGATTTTTCCGGACGTTACATTCACTTCGGCATTCGCGAACATGGTATGGGCAGCATCCTCAACGGAATGGCCCTACATGGTGGCGTGATACCCTTTGGTGGGACTTTCCTGGTCTTCTCTGACTATATGCGGCCGTCGATACGGCTAGCGGCCATGATGGGACTGCCAGTCGTTTACGTGTTCACGCACGACAGCATCGGCCTGGGTGAGGATGGGCCGACGCACCAGCCGGTCGAGCAATTGATGAGCCTGCGCCTCATACCAGGACTTACCGTTTTTCGTCCGGCCGAGGCCACCGAAACGGCCGTGGCCTGGAAGGTCGCGCTGAAGAACAATCAGGGACCGACAGCCCTATCCCTGACCCGGCAGGGGTTACCGACCTTTGACCGCACGCGCCTGGCGCCGGCCAGGATGGCGGCTCTTGGGGCATACATTCTGAGCGATGTCGACGAACCGGCGGCTATCTTAATGGCCACAGGATCCGAGGTCCACATCGCCCTGGAAGCGCAGTCGCTGCTGGCGGATAAGGGGATCGGAGCCCGAGTCGTTTCGATGCCCAGTTGGGAACTCTTCGAGGCCCAACCAATCGAATACCGGGCAAGCGTCCTTCCTCCGCACATCCGGGCCCGGGTTTCGATTGAGACGGGGGTGACCCTTGGCTGGGAACGCTACGTGGGCGTGGAAGGCACAGCCATCGGCATCGACCGGTTTGGCGCATCAGCCCCGTACCAGGAGATCTACCAGAATCTGGGTCTCACGGCCGAGATGATGGCGGCCGCGGCCGAGAATTTACTAGCATAAGAAACCGGGTTTTTTGGAGAAACCCGGTTTCTACAGGGAATTATTATGGCGATCAAACTTGCTCCATCGATCTTAGCCGCTGATTTCGGCTGGCTGGAGCAGCAGGCGCGTGAAGCGTTGGCGGCCGGGGCTGACTGGCTGCATATCGACGTCATGGACGGCCATTTCGTGCCCAATATAAGCATGGGCCCAGTGGTGGTGAAGGGGTTGCGGCCGCTGGCGGATGAGACAGGAGCGCTTCTTGATGTCCATTTGATGATCGAGGATCCAGACCGGTACCTGTCCGCCTTCGCCGCCGCCGGAGCAGATCGCCTCACCGTCCACGTCGAAGCCACCGACCACCCGCAGCGCACAGTCCGGGCCATCAAGGAGCTGGGAATCAAAGCCGGGGTCACTCTCAAACCGGCGACCCCCTTAAGCGCCTTGGAAGCGGTTCTACACGATGTGGATTTGGTCCTGGTCATGTCGGTAGATCCAGGATTTGGTGGGCAGCGGTATATACCCGCCAGCAGCGGCCGGATCGCCAGGCTTAGACAGGAGCTAGAGGCCATAGGCTCAGAGGCCTGGCTCGAGGTGGACGGAGGGATCGTTCCGGGGAACGCGGCCGAGATCGTGGGAGCAGGGGCTAATGTGCTGGTGGCTGGCAGCGCCATATTTCGCGGCGATCGCTCTATCGCCGAAAACGTCGCCGCCTTCAGAACAGCCCTGGCTAAGAGCTGATAGCGAAGAAGACAGCCTGTTCTTTGCCGCACCTCAGGAGCACCTCCGGGGTACTCTGAGTGGCGCAGTAAGAGGCAAGGACCAGCTAGATAGCTGGTAGTGATGCAGAACGGGCTACAAGACCTATCGAGGGATCTGCTCGGTCAGCCATGCATCACCTTGGGTAAATCAAGCCCTTCTTTGTGAACTTGAACGGCTGGATCACAGGATCCGCTCTGGTACGCTCAATCAGCTCTCTTCCTTTTCCCCAAGCCAAACATCTACCGCTAAATGACTGCTGATCAGCTTCCGATCAAATCTCTCCCGTTCAACAAGACGGTATCCGGATTGATCAGTGAAAGGATCTTCAGCTGGTGTATTGGTCAAATGACGCGCTGACTGGATAAACCACAAACGGTCACATGGGCAGAAACTTTCTAATGCAGCGGTTATCACCGCTGGATCATTCAGCGTTCCGGGCACATATCTTGGCTGAGCTGGGCCAGAATAATAATGTTGGAAGGGTCCCATCCAAAATTTTTCATCACCAACAAATATAATCGTATCGCCAGGATTAGAATTCGCTTCAATGTAGGCTACGGCCCCCTTCCACTCTTCAACCGTTAGACGGTTTACCAGAAGGTAGGAAGATGTTAGAGCAGCAAAGAGCAGCAAGATTACCGGTACTACTAGCCACCGTCTCAGTTTGCGGTGAATTAGCGCATAGGCAAAAAGGACACACAGGGTGGGTAGAATGCCGACAAAATACCGGGCTACAAATACCGGCTTGAAAAGGGAAGCTATGGCTGCAAGGGTAATCGTGCCAATAGTGACCGCAGCTATGATTGAGAAATTTCTCCGCCCTGCTTCCGGCTGCTTTACCCATAACCAAGCCACAAGACCGAAGAGTATCACTATCCAGCTGGAAACGATGACCATAATCGAGGACATATCTGAAAATACATTCCAAAGGAAGAAGAACCCTGGTAATTCCAATATCGTATTCACGGATAGGGGCAGTATCCATTCAACGGCGCCATCGGCGAACTGTTCTCGGAAAGTCATCATCCAGGGAAGGAACATGACCCCTGTGGCAACACTCGACATGATCCATCGACGTAATAGGGCGAAATCCCGTCGAACTGCTGCCAGCCAGGTAACATATAATCCAAGCGCAGCCAAGGAAAAGACGGAGAAATAATGAGTATATAGAACAGCGGCTCCAAGAATCGAATAGGCGATCCAATACCAGCGACGTTGAGACGATATAGCACGCAACAAACAATATACCATCAGCGTCACTAACAAAGCCATCAGCGCATATGGCCGAATCTGTCTAACAAGACTCACGTGCAGCGGTGAGATCGCCAGCAAAAACGCAGCCCATAAACCGGCAAGAGAACCAAAGGCGAGTTTCCCCAGCGAATAGGTCACGCTTAGGGTCAACGCGCTCAGCAACGCTCCTAGAAAACGAGTAATAAATTCTGTCGTGCCTATCTCAAGCCAGTTATGTAGAATTACCCACTCATATAATGGAGCATGGTTGGCACTAATTAAAGCTGCTCGAGCCGTTTTCCAATCAGTTAATGATGCCCGGCTGAAGCTCCTAAGCTCGTCCGCCCACATGCTGTTAACATCCAAATTATAGACACGCAGGAACCATCCAACCAGCAGGATAAGAACAATAATCATTACTGATCGCTTGGTAATCGAAGTAAACTGCCTAAAGACCATAGTTGGCAACGTTATCTGTGATTCGTTATCAGTCGGTGTGAAGAAATGCTGCGTGTTCGCCCATGAAAAGTTGTGGCTGATGGCAAATTTGATTTAGCTTCTGACATAACAATCTCTTAAAGGCCATTGTGGAAGATTGAAGCCAGGAAAGCATATCATGTGCTGTGGGTAGACCGTTATTTAGGCCACATAACAACCCGAGGAAACATCAATATTCGATCCTACTTAGCAAGGCACTACCGTCAGAAAAAAGTTGAATTTGATCAGAATTAGGAATCAATCGTTCACCTGTTTCCTCATCAAACCAACCAATGTGGAGTTCATAGGGCCCTGGTGGCACGTTATCCATAGATATCTTTACAGCATCCTCGACGACTTCACCTGTTGCCCACCAATTTGTTGGGTAACTCCAGCCCCTTGGAATGACATCAGCCTGGGCGATAGTCAAGCCTGTTTCCGATTCTATCGGGTGAAGGTAAGCAACGTAAGAGGTTTCCATTTCAGATTGAGCTTGCCATTACAAGGAAATCGAAAGCTCTTCAGAATCTGAATCAATGGCCGGAAGATCGTAGCCAAGCAGACTGATTTTTTGGTCCCACACAATGGAAGTCGAGACGTCTGGTGAAGGTAAACCGAACGCGCGTTCATATATCGGTTGGCAAAGTGGCCGATCTCGCAATTCAGCCAGTTTAAAAGCCGTGAGATCTCCATCTTGGTAGAAGGGTTCCAGCGGAAAATAGTTCGCATATTGATCCGGGACTTTTGATCCTGTGTGATGAACGACCACATAACGAAAATCATCATCAATTAATTCGTCAAGTGCAGAACTGAATCGATCATTTTTTGGGAGGTCGCAATTTAATGGTTCGCCCACAGACCAATTTTGAAGTAAAGGATTGCTTTGAATATACTGATATGATTCAATCGGCGTGCGCGCACTTAATCCTTCAACGATTGGTTTGTGGTGAATGGTCTGGAGGAATAAGTATTTTTTCGATGTTTGTCGCCCCATGGGCAATTGAATGATTGCAAAGTCACCTGGCTCATGAGACAGTTGTTCGTAAAATGGGCTTACATTGGGGGAAAAGCCTGGAAAGTCCCCACTCCAATATTCAAACAAGAGCAGTCCAGGAAGAGCTATCATCAGAGCAAGTTGACTTATCCGGTGTCCTTCCAATGATCTTAGTAACCTATCAAATCCGAAGGCTGACAATACGGCTAAAGGAAGCAATACACCCATAACAAAGAAATCTGGTCGTCCGACGGCTCGGATCGGTGGAAACCATGACAAGTATCGCGCAGGCAATACGATGCCTTCGTACAGGTTTCCGTTAAACCGGAGTATTGGTCCCAGGCTGAGGACGATAAAGATTAATCCAATCGAAAACCACAACAACACGATTTTGCGTTGTTTCTTCCATGTTAGAGCAATGACGGTCAAGGCCAAGGGCACAATTCCCAGGTAGGCTGGCCATTTTTTACTCATGTAGCCGAAGCGCGAGGCTATTTCGCTTGTATAGGGGGCGAAGTAGGGGTTTAAATGAGACGGCAGGATATAGGATAGCAGATCGGTTTGGTCATAAATAGCGCTGTACTTTGATTCAATTGCGTCGGTCAGTGCGCTGCCATCACGAAAAATCGGTACCAGCCGAATACTCAGCAATACCCCACTGGCTACACCAAAGATAATTACTATCCGCCAAATTCGTGCTTGTGACCATCTATGCTTGTCTATCAGCAGGAACACCAGAACAGGCCCTACGGTCAGTAATGCAAAAACCATAATATATAGGCTTGTAAAGCCGGCTAATCCAATCATTAGGGCCGCACCTAGAGCAGCAAGTACACTTTGCTTGGAAATAGCAGTAAACAGCAGCAGCACGGCAAGGGGAATTGGAGCCAAGTGAACCAGATCGGGATGGCCACCTGAATGGGCTAAGTGATACGGGGCATAGCTGTAAATAGCCCCGGCTAGCCAGGCGGCTGCACGATAACGCATGAACGACCGAGCAAGCAGATAGGCTGCATAGGCAGTAGCGAATAGCGCGATAAGGATGGTCAAATTGTAGGCCGTGATACTATCCGTTACGCTTGTCAAGGCCCATGACAAAAAACCGACTGTCCACGAAATACTATGATAGGAGAGATCCAGGCCACTTGGATGGAACTGCAGGTCAGTGAAAGTTAATGAGGCCCCGTCGAATGCATAGTCTTGCAGCCACCAGTTATCCCATAATTTCACATAGGTATCAGGGTCACGCAAGGCGAGCCATTGCCCACCCAATTTAAAGGCCAGTGGGTAGCTCATCAGGAGCGTAGTAATGGCAAACAAAACAATTACTACACCGTCGCGTCGTAACCAATCCTTGATACCTGCCCATATTTTGATGGACAAGAGGCGTATAGGTTGGCTTTTCGTTTGTATCCTGGCCGCAAAGACTGTCAAATTAAGTCCTCCGGTAACGTATCAATTCTATTGCGTTAATTACTACACTGCCAATGATAAAGAAGATCATTATCACTTTCTTTTATGATGCCAAACAGCACCTGTTGCCGTTGCTTCGATGCCACAAGGTTTATTCGACTTCAGAAGAATTTAGGGGCAATTTAAGATGTGGATGCGCGTCATACTCCGGGAAGAGTACGAATACAAAGGGACCGAATCGACGTCGCGCTTTTATGTCTTTCCGGCTCAATGTGGCCGGAGTGGCGGTGAAATTGCCAATATAGAAGCCGGATTTCTCAAAGAAACCCGGCTTTTCAATGACTTACTTCGTCGATCTTAACTGCCGATGTCAGCCGGCTGGAGCAGCCTGATGATTTAGGAAGGGACTATCAACTTACCTTGTACCACACAGGCTTCTTGTAAATCGGATGCAAGTCTAACACCGCTTTCTATTCATGGGTTAAAGGGTAGTTTCTATACTGTGAATGCCCGAGGAACCATCAGGACGGGCATCGCTGGCTTCCTCTATCTGGGGCGTGCCATCAGCCTCTCTGGAGCGGACCTCGAAAGTATGGTCTCCGGGAGCAAACGGCCATTCGTAGCGCCATATCACCCAGGTGGTCTCCGAGAGTGGGGCCCGCAATTCGGCCGGTTCCCAGGGGCCGCCGTCAAACCGAACTTCAACCGCGGAGATGCCACGGGCTCCGGCGTAGGCGATGCCCCCAACGGGGACCAATCTCTGGTCGCCATTTTCGATGATATGGTCTACGGCGACCGTATCGATGACTGAGGTAGCCTTGACCTGAGCGACCTGGTCCCAGTTGCGCTCGACCCAGTAGCCATCCCGGTATTCATCTGTGACCTCAATCGAGGTGATCCATTTTGGCTGTTTCATGCCGTAACGATCGGGAATCCAGACGCGAAGGGGATGGCCATGATCGATGGGCAGGACATTGCCATCCCAGGCGTAACAGAACATGATTCGCTCGTCATCCTTAATCAGATCGAGATCAACGCTCTCGAAGAAGCCGTCGCCTGAGCTGATGAAAAGATAGCGAGCGTCGTCTTGCAAGCCAGCATCAGCCAGCACTTCCTGAGCGCTTGCGCCGGTCCACATGGTGGTGCCGATCAACCCGGTGCCAACCCGGCCCGAGATGCAAGTGAGGGTGACAAACTGGTCGCGCGGCTCGTAATTGTCGCGAAAGTCATCGATGGTCAACATGAGCGGATTGTCGACCAAGCCGGTGATGGGTAATACCCAGGTCGAGCCGTCGATGACGGTCGGTTCGGTTTCCAGAAACACCTTGTAGTGGTCTTTGATCGGCGTGTATTCAGGGCGCGTTCCCGGCACTGGCACTACAGGGTCGTTGGCATTGGGAAATGGCGACCGGCCGTCGCCTTCCGTGTTATGGGCCATCGTATCTTCCAAGGCTT
>JBARZW010000086.1:0-2755 GCA_049650305.1 Promineifilaceae bacterium (SeqCode) | reverse complement strand
GATTGGGCCAGTGACGCGCTGGTCTCTCTGCAGCCAGGTACTCGAAGAAGGAATGAATGCAGGCCAGCCGGCGATTGATAGTGGCGGGGCTTAGATCTTGGGTGATTTGGTCATCGACAAAGGCGTCGATATCTACCGGTGTAACGTCTTTGGCCGCTTTGTCGCCGATGACGCATATGAATATCCTGAGGTCGCTAAGGTAATGTTTCGGTGTGCTGCTTTGACTAAAACGACGGTTGAGGTATTGCTCGAAGCGAGTCAGTGCCTGTTCCACATTGGCCTCCTCTGCATGGAGGTAGTTTTAATCCTACCTCAAGAGAGGCCAACTCAGTGTAACACCTATTTGATGACTCGCGTGCTCCCATTGGCAAACATACGGCCTGGGCCTATTGCCACGTGCCTAATGGTTCGAATGTAGATATGGCCTCTGTCATTGAAGCCCAGATAGAGCGATTCGCTCCCGGTTTCAAAGACTTGATTCTGGAGGATAGCCTGCGAACGGCGGTAGACCTTCAAACATATAATCCCAGCTATATAGGCGGAGATATCAACAGAGGTATTCAGGATCTCCGGCAGCTTTTTACCCGACCGACAGCCCGACTTGTTCCCTATTCACCGCCTATCAAAGAATTCTTTATCTGTTCTTCTTCTACCCCTCCCGGCGGCGGTGTTCACGGAATGTGTGGATACTTTGCCGCCCAAGCGGCCTTAAGGGGAGTCCTTAAATAGCAAATCACCAATTGGCTCCGACAATAGTGGAATGCATTCAGCATGCATTCGAGTTGGTTTAAATAACAACTATGTCAGCGGAATGCATATCGAATTGCAGAACGACCTACATTTCTGAATTTCGCGTGTCTTACAAATCAATCTGCCCTGCTACCTGACATAGTCTGAAGGCCTCTTAATAGTTCAGCTACGCTCCAGGCTTGAGCCGGGCAGCCCCGAGGATTGAATGGAGCGTCGCCGTCGAATATCTCGCTTATGCTACCTATTCCGTGCTCTTGAATATGGATTAGGAAGGGCTGCAGGTAAGCTGTTGCTGCGTCTAAATCACCGTAGACGCGCAGGTGTGCAGTGACAAATGGGCCAATGAGCCAACCCCACACTATCCCTTGGTGATAAGCGCCATCCCTGGTCGTTACATCTCCGCCGTAAGTACCGGCGTATTCAGGATGATCGGCCGATAAACTACGTAGGCCATAGGAAGTGAGCAGCTGTTTCGCGCAGCAGTCCACAACTTCTTTCCTTTGGTATTCATCGAGAGGCGAATAGGGAAGCGAAACCGCCAAGATCTGGTTTGGGCGCAGCGCCGGATCATGACCTTCAGGGCCATCCAATACGTCGTAGCAATATCCGACACTGTGGTTCCAGTATCGCTGAAACCCTCTATTGGCTCCTTGAGCGAGATCAAAGAACTCTCCTGCAGATTCCCCAAGGGGACCGGCGAAAGCTGCCATAATATTCAGCGCGTTGAACCAGAGGGCATTAATCTCAACTGGCTTGCCTATGCGCGGCGTAACAACCCAATCGCCAACTTTCGCATCCATCCAGGTTAACTGCACCCCAGTTTCACCGGCGTACAAAAGCCCATCAACCGGATCGAGTCCAATGTTGTAGCGTGTCCCCCTGACATGCCACTCAATTATCTCTCTCAAGACCGGATAAAGCTCTCGGACCAGGTCAAGATCTCCAGTGAAATCATGGTAGGCACGCAATGCTTCAAAATACCACAAGGTGGCATCGGCAGTGTTGTACTCTGGTTCCTCTCCTTCATCGGGAAAGCGATTTGGCAACATACCCTTGTCTACGTAGCTTGCAAATGTACACAGAATCTTGGCGGCATCATCGGCCCGTCCCGTAGCTAAGGTTAATCCCGGCAGGGCGATCATCGTGTCCCGTCCCCAATCTCCAAACCAAGGATATCCGGCTATGACGGTGAGACCGTCGGGATCTCCAGCTGTTGAGCGCTTAACAATGAATTGATCCGCTGCCAGGGTTAGCTGAGCTGCAAGAGATTCTAGTGCCCGATTCTGTTTGGGTAAGGCGCTCGACAGCGAATCTCCAAAATATAAGCGGGTACGATTTAGCAGCCCTTGCTCGTGGGCGTCTCGATCTTTGAGGGCCACATATCCATCCAGCTCTGGATGGGATTCGGTACTGAAAACGACGGTGGCCGATTCACCCGGTCTTAGGATCGCCGTCGCACGAGCTCCGAAGTAGTGCGCCTCGACATCTGGTAATCCCCGATATCGCTCGACACTAAGAGAATAGTTCTGATACCACTGGTCTCGAACATCAATGACCATGTCTTGACTGAAGATGTAGTAAGGTATCCTGGAGTGCGAGGTTTCCACTTTAACTCCGTCCGAAACGCTTGCGATACGAAACGATACATCCCCGCTGCCGGTGACGCCGTGATAGTCACGATCGTTAAGCATCACCTTTTTTGAAAGGTGAAGCTCACCTGATCCCCGAATAAAGTCGTAGCGCACGTAAGTAGTGTTAGTCCCTTGCTGCATCCAAATGCGTTTCTCTAGCAAGGCATCGTCCAGGGCGAAAGTCCAAACCGGTATCGTCCCATTCTTGCGGAATCTGTACAAGCGCTTGAAGCCATCCGAGTCTAACGTCCCATCGGCCCATCGATTAACGAATAAAGGGAATATGTTTCCCTTGTAGCTGATTTCTTCGTCCAGCTTGGTGACAAGCAAAGTGCGGCCGAGCGGCGGATGCAGCGCAGCGATGAGCAGTCCAT
>JBARZW010000085.1:0-6793 GCA_049650305.1 Promineifilaceae bacterium (SeqCode) | reverse complement strand
GCACCACCAGAACCACAAAGCTTACAATCGTCAAAGCCATAACCGATCCCAACACACCGGCACGATCGCCTAACGATGCGTTTAGTACACTTTGAACCGTAATTAATGCGCCGGCAAGGACCCCAAGTCCTAATAAGCCCAATGCAGAGGACGAAGCCATGAACTACCTCCTGACAATAACACGTTGAACCTGTAAGAATGAGACCAGTAAATCATCCGCTCTTACTCTGAGTGGACGGCAATAGACTGGTGAGATGCTAGATACTACCGGATATTGGACTCATCGCCATCTACAAGTAGTTGTTGATCGGACCAGATAGGCTGTGAAAAGATCATATGGAACATATCCGGTGACTATGCGCCGGTAATCGCCCGAAGATGCCGGATCGGGACAATGAAAATGGGTTTTCTGTGTTCTGGGGATCAAAGTTGTTGTGGCGTGATGAGGACTAGGGCGAGAGATCGATCGGCGGTTCAGATGCAGCGCACCGAAATCCCACATGATTTAGGGACCGGTCAGGTTCGCTGTAGGTTCGCAAGGCGCTGCGGACGTGATCTGCGCTGGTATGCCAGGATCCGCCGCGAGCCACCCGACGCCCTCCTGAATCGGGTCCTAATGGATTGACCTGTTGCTCTGAGGAATAGGGGCCGTACCAGTCGGCCGTCCACTCCCAAACATTGCCAGCCAAATCCAACGCCCCAACCCAACTGGCCCCGTCAGGATAGCTACCTACGGGAGAAGTGCGAGCATAGCCATCGTCGACCTCATCATCCCGTTTGTTCAATTCGCAATTGGCGTCACAGTAGTTCAGCAAATGGCCATCGATCTCGTCGCCCCACGGATACCGCCTACCATCCGTCCCCCGGGCGCTATATTCCCACTCCGCTTCAGTTGGAAGTCGAGCTCCGTACCAAGCGCAATAGGTTTCTGCCTGATTCCAGCTCACGCACACCGCCGGCAAATCGGAGTCTCGCAGCTCATCAGTGTCCTGGCATGATAATTCTCCACAAACTTCTGCATCCAGGCATCGCTGGTATTGGTCATTGGTGACCTCTGTCCGGTCGAGCCAAAAATTACTCAGTTGCACGGTATGCTGCGGCTGCTCTATGGAGAAATATCTAAGGCTGCAATTCGTGTCGTAGGCCAGGCACAGCTGAAGCGCGTAGTCAACTTCATCTTCGTCGCTCCCCATTACGAACTCGCCGCCGGGAACATAGACCATAACCATGCCATCAACCGGCCGCGTCCGCGAATCACCTAAGGCTAGTTCGGGAACGGTTTGAACGGTCGCCACTCCCGGGCTCTCGTCGTTGGGGGCAGCATCAATATCTGACGATTTTCCGCCACTATCGCATCCGGCCGAAGCAAGAACTATTAGGCCGACAATGAGGAGCAACTTCAGTTGATCCGTCTCCCTGGAATAAATAATAACCGTTCGTCGCCAATCCAAGAATAGCACCACTGTGCCCGTTAACTGTCCAGGACTTGACTCAAAACTCCTCTCGTCCAAAACGCCATATAGCCACCAGTATAAAGAGCACCGAAAGAGATGAGGCGACGATCAGTGCGGTATTGGAGGGTATGGGCTGTTCATTGATAGCTAATTGGGCGAACTCAAGCAGGCGTTGGGGCACAACATTTGGAAGCCAGGGGATGGGTTTAGCCAGCAGTTGAGCCGCAATATCCTGGCCAATAGAAACCGCGATAGCGATGCCGATGACCGGACCGCGGGAGCTGAATATCGTACCTAACATGAGAGTTAGCGTGAGAAAGAAGACAAGAGAAAGGGATACCAGGGCTGTCGCTGCAGCAAATGGAGCGAAAGGTAAAAGCGCGCCTTCTCTGAGGGAGATCTGAGCATAGAACAGTAGACTCTGTAATAGGACTATGATCACCAGAATGGCTAGCGCATTGGCAATCAGCTTAGCAAGAATAAAAGCACCGTGAGAAACCGGACTAGACATCACCCATTCTGCGGTTCCTGTCTGTTTCTCGCGGACGATAGCCCCCTGGGCAATGACGATGACGCCGATAGTGGCAAAAGCGCCGAAAAGAGTCAGGAAAAGTTGTAGTGCTTCAGGGAGGGGAATGATCTCTTCGGGCTCACTCAAAGGTATCACCCAAAGGATCAGGGCGATGAAGCCGTTGATCATTGCCGTCCAGATGAGGATATTTATCCACCATTTTCGTGTACCCCACCAGGAGTAGTTTTCTTTACGAAGCATGTTGTTAAAGCCGTGAAGCCACCGAGATTTACTTACAGGCTTAAGTCCTTCAATAGTCGCCATCTTTACCTCCTTCGATCAAGCCTATAAAGATCTCTTCGAGCTCATACTTCTTGCGGCCGAATTCCGTCACCACGAGTCCTTCGTCGGCGAGTACCAGGCGAAGCAATTGCGCTTCGGCCGCCTCCTCGTCGACGACCCGCACCTGCCATTGGGTCTGGCCGTTTTCGATGTCCACATCCATGCCTGACACCCACTCCTGGCCAGCAATCTCGGCCTGAGCTAGGCTGGCATCGCCTTTGATCATCATCGTATAAACCGCTCCATCGCTCCCGGCAAGCAGCGTATCGAGGGATTCCTGGGCGATAAGCTGGCCATGATTCAGAATGGCGACGGTGTCACTAACCTGTTGGACGTCGTCTAGAATGTGCGTGGAATAGAAGATGGTGGTGTACGCTCGGAGCCGTTCCATCACCTCTAGCACGTCTCGCCTTCCTTGCGGGTCCAGGTTGGCGGCCGGCTCATCTAGGATAAGTAGGTCAGGATAATTCACCTGGGCTTGGGCGATACCAAGCCGTTGTAGTTCGCCACCCGAAAAACCTTTTATGGGGCGGTCGGCCTTATCGGAGAGCCCTACCAGATCGAGCGTTTCGGCAATCCGATCTTCGATCAGATTCTTCGGCCCTTTGTAAAAGAATCGAGCCCGGAATCGCAAAGTCTCTCGCGCGGTCATGTATTCGTAATAGCGTGGATTTTGGGCCAAGTAGCCAGTCTTTCCTCGTATCTCGACACTCTCGCTGGCGATATCCTTGCCAAATACGCTGCCGCTTCCGGCCGTGGGACGGGTGAGACCAAGTAACAGCTTGATGGTAGTGGTCTTGCCGGCTCCATTCGGTCCTAAGAAACCGAAGATGGAGTGCCTGGCAACCTTCAGATCTAGCGATCTAAGTGCTGCAACCTCCTTATAACTCTTGCTCAGTCCATGAGTGTCGATAGCTAAATTATCTGATCCATCAGGCATAATCACTCTCCATCTACTGAACTCTCACTAAAACCTTCTGGTATCCCCATATGGAACTATGCGAGTGTACACTGATCAATATTTATCCGTCGACCCCTTAAGTCATTTAAGGCTAGTGGAGGTAGAGTAATCTGATCAACGAACATCTCTCATCCCACACAGACACTAAATAGGCCATGCTGAACAGGTTACATGAGAAGTCGCCCAAATCCATCGGGCAGTTGGGGCATTTTACATTATCCATATGGCTATAAACCGGAGGACATTGCCCTCTGCATTGACAAAGGACTTCCCGGGATCTAGACTATCAGTTACGCCAAACCATCACCGCGCAAAGCTGAATGGCGGTCAACCTACGCACTCCATCTCTGAGCCTACCGGGCCATCATCCATACGACCGCACATCGATTAGCGTTGTACATCGCTGAGGGCACGACGGGCTGGCGCCCTAATGTGGCTGGTAAAGCAGCAGGCTGGAAGACCAGCAGGCTGGATAACCAGCAAGCTGGATATCTAGCAGCAAGACAAGGAGGTTATCATTGCCAAGAGCAGATATAAGTCACTATAGAGTTTTGAGATAACCATCAACCGGTTATCCAACATCCACAGGGAGGTCATCAAGATGTCTGGCAGAATATTGAATGTGCTATTCAAGTTTAGTGTTTCTGGTGAGGAGTACGTGGAGGCGGTATCGCCTCTGGCAGAGGATGTATCCCACGTGCCAGGGTTACAGTGGAAGATCTGGATACTCAACGAAGCGGAGAGCGAGGCGGGGGGCATTCACCTGTTCGAGGATGAAGCAACCTGTAACAATTATCTAGCGAGCTCGCTGGTTGAAACAATCACCAGCCATCCAGCGCTGAGCGACTTCGATGTGAAGCAATTTGACGTCATGGATGAGCAGACGGCCACGACGCGCGGCCCTGTTGGCGCCATGGCCCATAATTAACGGACGCCGGTAGACGATATCGACCCCGAGCGTCCGCCGGAGTATCGACAAATATCTAACCAGTTTACAGCATCAGCCAACAGCACAGGTTAGATGAAGGCTGGCTGTATCTGCCGGTCTGCAGACTAAAATTAAAATGCGAAACGCCTGCGTATGCCGGTTGTCTAGTCGCCGAAATTAATCTGCGTATTGGAGTGACCGGAAGCGATATTGGATATTGCGTGCACCCAGAAAAAACCACCACCATCTAGCGAACCGCTGGCGACATAGTTAAGCACGCTGTTATTCGCCCCACCGGTTGGGTGTAGCGTTTCGCTAAAATAAGCGGCTGAGCCGGTCAGTCGTGACATCCCAATTAGGTCGGTAATCGTTACGGCATCATCGCTCATCGCGGAATGGAGCTCAGCCCAGTCCACAAACCACACCGGTACCGCACCGCGTCCCTGTAACCTCGTATGTATGGGTGCCTCATCGATAGGAGGTGGGCCGTTTTTCCATATCTCAAATCCATCCGTTGTTGCCGGCTGGCAATCAAAAACGGCCGGGACATCGAAGAAGTCAAGGAGGTTGAAATCATCCGGTATGCAATCTGGTGGTCGGTAGAAGACGATCACGGCCCAATCATCATCATGAAGAACATCACCTCTCTCCAGGCGAGCGTAGAATGGGACCTGTCCATCGTTTTCAAAACGTACATTGGCCATTGCGTTGTGAGCGAAAAGCAGTGCCAGAACCAGTACGGCGAAAACTAAAACCATGTGTCGAGATAACTTGTGCGTTTTACTCATTTTTTTGAACATTAATAACTCTCCTTTTTAGCGAATTCTCTCATGCTCCTGGGCTGTGCTACGAGCCCGCGGTCCGCATGAATCCTGGATCCGAATAAACTCAAGACTATCGTCCGCCAGCAGCTGAACCTCGTCGATGCCGGTCGTGCTGCTGCGTGGTGGCAATCCATTATTTTGGGTTTCAGTGATGGCAAGTTGAGTTTCTTCGAAATGAAAAGAACACTCAACATTTGGTGGGGTTTCCAGGTTCTCAAGGGTAAAAGCAACCTGGCAGCTTCCGTCCTCGTTGAAGCGTTGGTATACACCATCAGCTTCTTTGCCATGCCAGGTAGCGACGATGTCTGCTATAGATCTTGCCAGCAAAGGCGTTGGGATGGGAGACGCCATAGATCCGGGAGCTATTGTTGGCGTTGTTTCGGGTACGATGGTCAGGTAATCAATAAACTCTTCACCACCGGCTGCAGAGATGATCTGATCGGCCGTGAGGGCTCGAACGCAGAACATAAGGTCATCGATCTCTCCAAGGAAGAACATCTCTCCAAGTCTCTCTTCATAGGTCGATCCTTCCTTCCCAATACGTAGGTCCCCGTCCGAATCGTTGATGTTCTTGCCGTGATCGACCAGACTGCCGTAGGCTGTTCCATCAACGTAGAACGTAATCTCGGAGCCAGACTTTACGAAGGCGAGATGAACCCATGTGTCTAATGGGACCGTCGCGCTGTAGATGTGATCGTTGTCATCCATGCTCGCCCACATCCTCCCTCTACCCAGTGTCCACCACCAACCATCGGCTGCCTCGGCCCCATTCGTATGCGAGATTAGACCTTTGAATCGGGGGACAGCCTGCTGGTGTAGCCATGTAAGCACGGTCATGTCGCCGTCGCCGATGTCGAAGTCTTCTGAATTGGGCACGGAGATGAAGTCGTCTTCACCGTCGAAAGCATAAGCCATTGCATCCGAACCGTGGCGGTCGGATGTGAGTGTCGCCCCATGGACCTCCCCGTGGTGCCCGTTGCCACTGGCATCGTTTGCATCGCCATCGAAAGGGAAATAGGCGATTAATCCGTCCCGGTCGACGTTTGGAACCGGTAGACTGGTAGCCTCAGGTGTAGGAGGTATATCTTGAGCCTGCTTTGGGGTGTTGGATGGTATATCAACTGTCGATCCTGTTAGTGTCGCCGGCGCTTCAGAGGAGCCGTAAGCTGTGAACAAGCCGGCTACAAAAATCACGTAGGTAGGAATCATGATTCTTTGTTGGAATCTCATCGGATGACTCTCCATATTGGCCTGAAGCAATTAAGCCATATGCCTGGCGATAAGTTCAAGCAAGAAGGCACACAATTTCACACACAAAAATGTTACAATGCGTAGGTCTGATATCCGTATCCATCACGTCACAGCCAATCACTGCACTCACTATGTCGTAATCCGGTGAAGAGGTGACGAATTGAGACTTGACTCTTGCCGGGGTTACCATCGATGCCAGGATGAACGTGGAAATCTCATTTGGCAAATGGTTAGGGCTACGACGTAAGAGGCTCGACCTGACTCAAGCGACTTTAGCGCATCGAGTTGGATGTGCCGTATCCACGCTGCAAAAGATCGAAGCGGGTAAGAGACGACCTTCTCCGGAGTTTGCAGGGCGGCTCGCAGACGTCCTCGGCATCAAACCATCAAAACGCGCCGCGTTCATCGATTTAGCCAGAGGCAGTCAAGATTTATCGATATTTGAGCTCTTTCTTCCACCTACGAACTTACCTGCCCAGACGACACCCCTTATCGGACGCGAACGTGACGTTTCTCACCTCT
>JBARZW010000084.1:0-13257 GCA_049650305.1 Promineifilaceae bacterium (SeqCode) | reverse complement strand
TGCAGGCTCGTATATCTTTCTCGACCAAGGAAGCGACTACGGCCTCGAATAACCCAGTGCTGATATCAACTTCACGTTCAGCCAGGATGTCTCCATAACTGTCAACGACAATACGAGCCTCTCCAGGAGTGATCGAAACACTATAGCTCCTGTGGTACTCAGGTGGAACGGAGGCGTCACCAAATCGATATGTGAGTTCTTGTATATCTTTTTCTATCATTTTTAGATCTGGCTGATCGCTTCCGTCATTGCAACCTACGACGACGCCTGTTATCAACATGATTGACAATGCTATGAGGATCAAGCGGGCAATATAACCGAATCTACTCACTGGTTCTCGTAGTTGTGTGAATCCGTGCCGTCTAAAATCCTCGGGTAGGACAAAGACGGGTCTTCATCGCAGCGATCGAAAATATGACCTTCTCGTCTGATTGGATCTTGGACAGAAGGTCTAATTCTGGCCATCAAGATACCTCCCACTGGTGAATTATCTCCAACACTCTGCAATCCCTGGTCGGACGACGGGCACAGAAACGCGGCAACAATCCATATGACTTACCCTCCTACATGGGAACGGCTGGGTTAAGAATACGCGTCATCTCGGTTACTCTACCTGGCTAGATAGATTCCTAAACTCCAAGAAGAGGACCGTGAACGCAACTAAGAGCGCCAGCGGGAAAATAGCAAGCGCGACCTGCAGTGAGGTCTGACTCGCCATCAATGACATCAAAAACGGAAGGAGAATTCCACCGATTGGAATGGCAACCTTTATCGATCCGATCACAGTTCCAGCCATTTCCGGATAAGTCTGGCCCGCTAAGGTGATGATTAGGGGAAATATCGCCGAGATGGAAAACCCGGCCAGGAATACGCTGACATAGGTCCACTCACCCAGTCCCAGGAAGTAGAGTGCAGTATAGGTAATCGCTGCCAGGCCGAACATCCCCAGGATGTAGCTGGTGACCTTTTTATCCTGACTTAGGTAGCCGATCACAATTCTGCCTACCGCGATGCCGACGAGGAAGACGACGAGCCCGATTTTGGATGTGGTCTGGGAGAAATCGCGCAGATCCATTAAGTAAGTGGTTAAGATGCCGATGCTTCCGATCTCCACGCCAACTACGAGGACTGCAGCCAGAAAAAGGGATCCAACCATTCTATCTCGGGACAGGATACGAATTCGCTGGATGTAGTCTTCCTTGGGCGCCTGTTTCTTCGCCAACCTGCTAATCGCGTAAAAAGCCGCCAAAATCAGAACGATTACGGCCGACTGCACAAGTGAAATCCGCCAATTCATCTTCAGATAAATAAGGTAAACGGTTATGAGTATCGCACCAAATGTCACGAAAAAATGATTGATATTTATGTGCAGGCTTTGCCGAACCTCGTGCATATCGAGCAGCATGGCATCCGTCACCCCTTCGTAAGTTCCCACCCCTACCCCGATCATCATCATGATGAACAAATTGAGCCAGAGACTCTCAGTCAGGTAGAAAGTGAAGAATGAGAGGGCCAAGATCAGACTGCCGGCGAGCAATATTCGTGGTTTCTCTACGCTGTCAGCGAGAGCACCCGATATCCAGACGGCGATCATGAATCCCACATTTTGGATCGTGAGAAATAATCCTATCTGGAACGGGGTAAGATCGATATTTCTGGCTACTGCCCCGATCAGAGTGGTAGCTACCCCTAGGAAGAGCATAGAGAGGTAGGATGCGACAGTAAGGGCCTTGATGTTGTTCTTCATTGATTACCCTTTGATCCTCTCGGGAGATCGATATTGGCGATCTCAACAAGAGAAATTTTAGCCGCAAATACCAATGAGAACGAGGAGCTATCTTCTCGCTTTGGGCCCCGAGGATTTCGTCTGAACGATTCGTCCTAGGTGAAGAGTAACTTGTACCCCTCCTGGTACAGATAAAACCAGTGCACGCCCCCGTCCCAAAACAGGGCTAAATACATCGAAGCAAAACCGGCGACGATACCCGCCAAATGAGACCACCTGACAACCTCAACCTGTTCCTGGTACTTGTAGCGATATCCCCATCGGCAGCCCATATCAGCGATGGCGATCAGCGCTAATTGGAAAAAGAGGCTTCCAAAAGCGATGGAATTAAAGCCGTAGTAAATTGACTCGCCTACTGAAAAAACGAGGTTGCCTGGACCATCGCCCAGATCATGTAGGCTATTGGCACGACGATCGAGCCGATCAAGCGTTCAAGCGATGAAGCCCCTTGAAAGAACATGATTGGATAGACGATAAGCGAGCCGAAAATTAACAACAAGAAGCGCCCTCCCGCGAGGATGTTCAGCACTGTTCGGTAGGCGACTGGTCCACCAAGGGTCGCCGGTTTGCCGCTTAGGACGGCGATGAACGTGCTGCACGCCAGCCAGATCAACAGCATAGCACCAACCGGGATCGCGAACCGTCTTATAAACGTCTGTTTCTCTATATCGGTCATATTAGGCTCGTTTCTTGCTCTTCCATCCGCTGACGCAATGAAGGCTCCACCCTCCTTCCTTCGTCTGTGTTGCGAATATCGTTTAATGTCCGGGGATCATTCTTGATGTCATAGAGTCCGGGTTCCCGCCCCGTATCATAGGTTACATACAGATATTGATCAGTTCTCAAGGCCTGGTGGGCGGGTACATTGTAAGGAAAATCTTTGACGTATTCGTAAATGAAAGAATCGCGCCATGGAACCTCTTCCTCCATCAGGAGAGGCCTGATCGAGCTACCCTGGATGTGTTCAGGGATGGGCAACCCGGCCAGATCCAGAATGGTGGGCCCATAATCAATGTTTAGCACCATTTCCGATTGTCGACGGTCTTGGCCCCGGACTCCCCCGGGATAATGAACGATGAAAGGTATGCGCATATTCTCCTCGGATGCCCACCGCTTGCCCGTTATCACGTGTTCACCCCAGCTGTATCCGTTATCACTGGCGTAGATGATCGCCGTATTCTCCGACAGCCCCAGATCGTCTAGCTCCTGAAGCAGCCTACCGAGTTCTCGGTCAACTCCGACCAGTGTCTCGCAGTAGTTGCGGTAATGATTCTCCATGAATCCCAGAACGCCTTCCCAGATGTTGGAATCCATGGTGGTCTGCAGTGAATAATACTCTTCAGGCAACATGCTCAGATCGGCATGGGCATACAGATCTTCCAGGTTGCTAGGGGGTAGGAATGGGTGGTGAACCGCCTGATGTCATGTTAATCAACTACCGGAGATTTGGAACCTTCGCCGATCAAGGTGGGTTGGAGCCGCTTTCAAATTATCTCCTCAGCAGCAAGGTGGTTTCCGATAAGGAATTCTTCCCGCTCGCCCTCGATTCATTTCGCTGGCAGGGAGAGCTCTGGTGCATTCCCCAGAACATATCTAGTCTGGTTGTTTTCTATAATCGAGATTTGTTTGATGAGGCTGGCATCTCGTACCCTGAGAACGAATGGGGTTGGTCGGAATTTCTAGACACCGCGCGCGAGCTAACCAAAGACGTCGATGGGGACGGTCGCCCTGACATTTATGGGGTCGGCGTTACTCCAAACGCTTTCCGGTTGGCCCCATTTATTTGGCAGAACGGGGGACGGCTGGTCGATAACCGGGAATATCCCACCAGGCTCACAATGGATGATCCGTCGAGTTTGGATGCTTTCCAGAGGTTTGTGGATTTACAGGAGAAGGAAAAGGTTGCCCCCGATGATGTCGCGGAGTTGGCCGAAAACTCACAATCGCGGTTCCTAAACGGCACCTTGGGCATGATTCTGCACAGCCGGCGAGGTGTACCGACCTTTCGAACCATCGAGTCATTCCAATGGGACGTGGCGCCCCTTCCCCGGGGACGGAGGCCGGCGGGGATATTACACAGCGACGGGTACTGCATGGCGGCGGCCGCCGAGATTAAGGATTTCGCCTGGACATTTATTGAATTCGCCAACTCGACTACCGGTCAGAAGATCGTTGCCAGTTCCGGCCGGACCGTGCCATCTCTGGTTGCCGTGGCGGAATCAGAGGTATTCCTCGATCCAATACTACCCACTGAAAACAGCCGCGTCTTTATCGATACGATTCCCCTATCAGAAACTGTTCCAATAATGTCTACTTGGATAGCCATTGAAGAAACGCTTAGTAGAGAGATTGAGAGAGCATACTATGGTGATGTATCAGTCTATGAAGCTGCGCTCACTGCGATAGATCGCACCCGAGCTTACTTCAAGAGTGACAGTCTGAGTCGTCAGCCTCGATTATTTGTAGCCAGATCCAAGAGCAGGTTCATGAAAAACTGGACGTGTTTTCCCCAGCGACAATATCTTTTCGTTTGCTTTTTACTTGATATACTATTCCGGTTGTCGCGCGTATCTAAAGGCCAAACTCAATAGATTTGCTAGTTTCTCGTCTTTCCTAGAACTATAGTATTTTGACCCGATACAGCGTGTTTTCCCAACAACCCGGCTGGACGACGAGCATTTCCTAGCGTGGTTGGACGTTGAGCCGGGCGCCAACAAGCGTGCCGGACAAGTACGGGCCTGCCGGTTTTCGCATGGTATATTTCAGACAGTTTTTTCTGCCTGATGATCTAATTCTCTAGAATTGACTTCGTAAATATGACACCGGAGGTTTTAGGATGAAATATGGGCGGATTGCTCTTGGCGTCGCGATGATGGCATTGGTCGCGAGTATCCTGTTTATCCAACCCGGTGATTCACTCTCCGGCGAAGAGAGCAGTGGAAGAAGCCAGAATGGACTGACAAGCCAGCCGGCTTTTGAGCCAGGAATCGTGGAGGTAAGCGATCCAGTTGCGCCAGAGCTTACCGGACCGGCGCGTGATTTACCCCCATACTCACCCGAACCGATGTTGGACAGGGAGATCAATCCACGCCAGGACCCATACGGCCGCACGGATCCGGATAGGCGTATTATTGGTGGACCAGATCCATTGCTTGGGCTGCAGGAAAACGCCTCAGGACCAACCGATAGTGGGTTTGGCACTCCCATCTTCAATTTTGACGGGCAGGGTTACACCTTCGTCACCCCTCCTGATACCGTCGGCGATGTGGGTGTAGATCATTATATTCAAATGATCAACGGTGGCGGGACAGGCGTGGCCGTATACAACAAGCACACGGGTTCTCTGATGCAATCCTTTGCCCTCACAGGTCTTGGTGGCTGCTCCACCGGCAAGGGAGATCCGATCGTACTGTATGATCACGCAGCGGATCGTTGGTTTTTGAGTGAAATCAGGCCAAGCGACCTCCAAGTCAACAGCCTGTGTATCTTCATCTCGACCACCCCAGATCCGTTAGGAACTTATAATTCCTATCAATTTTCAACACCCGATTTCCCAGATTATCCGAAATACGCGGTGTGGCCTGACGGTTACTATGCCACCACTAACGAGAGCAGTCCCTCTTCCTATGCCCTGGATAGAACGGCGATGCTGGCCGGAAATCCGGCAACCTCCCAGCGCTTCACGGCGCCTGACCTCTCCGGTTTCGGGTTCCAAACCCTGACGCCAGGTGATTGGGATGGTGCTACAGCCCCCCCAGCCGGAGCGCCGAATTACTTCATGAGACATGTCGACACTGAAGCTCATGGTCCTTCCGGATTTCCAACCGAGGATTTCCTCGAAGTCTGGGCATTTCATGTCGATTGGTCGACCCCGACGAATTCTAGCTTCGCCCAGATCGCGAATATCTCTGTCGCCGAGTTTGACTCAGATCTGTGCGGCTTCTTCTCCTTCTCCGCCATCGCCATGCCTGATGCGGCTAAGTGCAGCCCCTCTTCGCTGGATCCGTTAAGGGAAGTCGTCATGTGGCGACTTCAGTACCGAAACTTTGGTTCTCATGAAAACTTGGTCGGTAATTTTGTGACCGATGTTTCGGGTGATGATGATGCTGGTGTTCGCTGGTTCGAATTGCGAAAGAGCGGCGCTGGCGCATGGAGCCTATACCAGGAAGGCACTTACGCTCCTGATAGCGACAGCCGGTGGATGGGCGCCATTGCAATGGATGGTGCTGGCAATATAGCTCTCGGCTACAACGTATCCAGTTCGAGTACTTACCCATCCTTGCGCTATGCCGGCCGGCTGACATCGGATAGCCTGGGGACAATGCCCGAAGGCGAACACGTCCTTGTGGATGGCAGCGCTTCCAATGCGAGCAATCGATACGGCGATTACGCCGCTATGAGCGTCGATCCGGTAGACGACTGTACTTTCTGGTTCACCGGCGAGTATAACGTCACTAACCAGTGGAGCACTCGAATTGGGGCGTTCAAATTCGACGCTTGCGGTACGCCAGACTTCACCTTGTCCGCCGAACCATATACCCTGGAGATTTGTGTCGGTACGGATGCGCAATATGATGTTATTATCGGTTCAGTGTCGGATTATAACGATTCTGTCAGCCTCTCCGCCAGTGGTAACCCGGCTGGAACCACGGCGAGTTTCAGTAACAATCCGGTCACTCCCCCTGGCAGCTCGCTCCTAACCGTAGGTAATACAGGAGCAGTAGCAGCCGGAAGTTATAATATTGAGATCTTCGGCCTAGCCCCGACCAGCACCCATACGACGACTGTCGGGTTGGGCGTGTCCTCAACGTCTCCTGGAACGATCGCCTTACAAACACCCATAAATGGAGCTATTAACCAGCCAACCCGGCCGACATTCACTTGGTCAGCCGCCAGCCAGGGCGCGAGTTATGAAATAGAGCTCGCCACTGACTCTGGCTTCAACGACATCGTGGACTCAGCCACAGTGACGGCCTTAAGGTACACACCAGACGCTGACCTAAACATTAGCACCGCCTATTTCTGGCGTGTGAGATCCACGAATGCCTGCGGGATCGGAGATTTCTCAGCAGCGTATCGATTTACAACAGTTGGCGCACCAGGGGACTGCGGACTTGGTAGTGAACCAGTTTATTACTTCGAAGAGGACTTCGAAGACCCGGTTACTGGCTGGACCAGCGGGGGCATAAGTAACACTTGGGCGCTGTCGACTACGCGCTCTCACAGCCCGGTTCAATCCTACCATGCGACCGACGTCCCCACCGTCAGCGACCAACAATTGGTCTCGCCGGAGATACAGCTGCCAGTGGGCGAGAATCCTCTCACTCTTGAGTTCTGGAATTGGCAGGAATTGGAAGAGAGACCGGGTGGCTGTTTTGATGGCGCGATCCTGGAGATCACCACTGACAGCGGCGCTAACTGGAATCAAGTGCCCAACAGCTCGTTGTTGACGGATCCTTATGACGGACCTGTATCCACAACCTACAGTAACCCACTTGGTGGCCTCGATGCCTGGTGCGGCGACCCACCGGACTGGCTTGAATCGGTGGTCGACTTGAACGCCTATACCGGTGAAACCGTGCAATTCCGCTTCAGGGTAGGTACAGATAGCTCTGAATCCAGAGAGGGATGGTACATCGACGATATGGTCGTGCAATCATGTCAGTCCTCGATCTTCCCGTCCTACCTGCCGTTAGTCCAGAATGGCGCGTAGCCAGAGCCGTCGAGCAAGAATAAACTTGATAGAACGTTCAAAAAAAGGTCCGGTCAATGCCGGACCTTTTTTACGTCACTTAAGAGTATCTATCGTTTTTAACCGTGAAATGAATTTCAAGTCAAGAGCCATAGCTGGTTCGTAATGGCGGCTTGGAATAATCATTAGCTCCTACCCAGCATTGCAGACAGACCCAACCACCTTCTTAGATTACAGTCAAATACTGGGAATCAAAATCAGGACCGCCACGGCACTCGCCCGGCGAAGATAACTTCTGTCGAAGTACGCGCCGTCCTCGGACCAGCTATCGAGCGTTCAATCCCCAATCGTACGGATTGTATCTCAGGCGAATGTATCCCCTTTCCGCCACCAAGTAATCGCGTCGTTCGTCTTCAGGCAAGTAATTGATCAGGAAATCCACCATATTCTCTCGCCCACCGAAATCCTTTTCATACCAACGGAAGATCTTGGATAAAAGCACCTCGCCGCTTTCAGGTCTCGTAGCCACCGTGCTGTCGACGAAAGACCGGGCTGCTATATCAAGCTGTTCGTTGAGCCTATCCGGTGAATAGGAGCGAATTGGCGGACAGGATCGCCCTCCGCAATTGAGGGCGAAGTGGATGCGTGGATCCAGGGACAGCGCCCACCTCAAACGCTGGTCGCCAGACGAGAAATGGACTCCGGGTACATAAGGGTTCCCCCGGTTACCACGTAGGATGCCATGTTCAATGTCATCCAGGCTTACCCGCTTGCCATTCACGGAGTAGGCCGCTCTTCGAAAGAAGGTCAGCAAGCCTAACCGCCCCTCGGTTACCGATCGCTGTATGCCCAGATCGATCACAGCGTCCATTACCAGGGCATTATAGAGGTTGATCCAAAAGGCTCGGCGTGCTTCCGTCGAAGTAAGATCCGCCGGATTAAACCTGTCAAGTACTGCCAGGCACTCTTCATGATAGGCAGCATACGCTGAGCTAACCCGCAAGGCCTGGTAATCCACCTTGGCCCCATTCGCATCCATGACTGAGATCTTCAGATCATCGAGGGTTTGCTTCAATTTTTGCGCAAGATCGGCCGATGGCTGCATATCGATAGCTGCAACGTGCCGGTTGACTATCCTGGAATCATCCACCCCGGAAATCATGTCCAGCAAGAATTCACGTCCGCGGATCAACATATCAGAGAAAGACGACCCGCTCTGTACGAGAGCTCGCGAGATATTCGCGGTGTCTAGTGCTTCGTCATTAATCATTCAACTATTCCAGCTTCGGAAATACTTCAGCTACAACCACAGGTTATATTTCACCAAATCGGCATTTGATTCAGTGAACGCGCTTACGAATATCGAGGATTGGTTAGGCGCTATTTATACAACTGCGTTTAGGCTCGATGATCAACTCTCTGAGGATTAGCGTCAGCTATCCCGATGCGTTGAATACACTCGGGTAAGCAACCATTACCGACCAACCGGCAATTTGTATCACCAAAAAGAGAACCATAACGAGGACGCTCGGAAAGGGAGAGTGCTGTCTCGTATACGTTCGATCAGACCAAACAACAGCCGGGAGAATCAATAGGCTAGCCCAGAAGATTGGAGTAGGTAGGATTCGACCATGGATAAGAATTAGAACTTGAAACGCACCTAACCAAGTCAAGAAGTATAGCGTACGCAGACGACCCGTAGACCAGAGGGTGGCCAGCGTGAATTTTCCAACTTGTCTATCGGCCGATCTATCAGGCCAGGTGGTCGCCAGCAGATTATCAAAGGCAAACAGCGCGAACGGTAGTGTCAAGAGTATGATCCGCCAATCGATTCGAGCGGATAGAACAGCATAGCCAAACACCGGCAGAAGCATCCCCCCAAGGAACGCATTGGTTGCTTCCCCCCAACCGCGCCAGGCAAGGGCTAACGGCCGGAGCGAGTACATCCATCCGCCGAATGCGCCGAGGATTAAGATTGGAAAAGTCACCAGCGGTAATAAACCGCTTGCGACAAAAAATACGGCGACTGATATCCCGATAATCAGCGATAACCAGGCGGCTTTGAGGGCGGTCTCTGGGGAAGCATGCAGATCCTGCATAGCACCGCTTCCGCCAGAATAGCGTGTCCGGAGGGTGAGGGCGTCAGTCTCATAGTCAGCATGTTCATTGGCGTAATGGATAGAGGCACTGACAAACAGCAAGGGTGGCAGACCTGCCATGATGAGCATTGGGTCGATCTGAGACCCGGGAAGCGTGAGCGCGACGAGAACACCCCACCCGTACACAGCGGCGATAAGTAGAAGCTGGCTCGGGCGAGACATTCGAAAATAGAAATTTGCAGTCTGGTAAACTTTCATTACGCACTGATAATCCAGGAGGCCGCCTAGAATGGAGATCTCATTGAATAGTTTGATAGGGAAATGGTCAGAATTCATACTGAGTTGCTCAGGATGAGCCTTTCTTGATACCCCCATTTTCGCCTTGTTTTCACCAATGTCAGTGGCAGAGGTTACGGAGCAGCAGCCTGAAGGCTAAATCCCGACCGGTGAGAACCATTATGTGTGTAAGACCGCATGTTTTGGGGCATGCAGTCCAACGCTTCCTAGAGTCCGGCATATGATCACCGTAAACCGGCTCCGTTGATCACTGCTCAATCTGCGTACGTCTGAATCTCAAAGCGACATGGTCTCGCCGTCGGCCGGGATCTTGACCATAGTTTCGACATTCGCATCAGAGACCGCTGCCAGTAGCTCTTCACGGCTCAACAGACAGTGATTGATCGCTTCCATGTGAACGGCGACAACTTCAGCTCCTGGCGAGGCGCGACATACATTTATTACATCATCAGCAGTCATGGTAATCGGACCCCCTGTTGAAAACTGAGCCGCCCCGGCATTAACCACGATGATCTCTGGTTGATACAACCTGAGTGAATCTTCGACTTCAGTACACCAGATTGTGTCACCGGCGAGATACAGAACCGGCTCTCCCTCGGCTTGAATCACAAACCCGGAAACGGGAGCCATCATTTCTCCGATTTTTCCCTTTCCATGCCTGCCGGCCGTCCTGGAGAAGCGCAATCCTTTCCACACCTGCTCTTGGGCTATGGGCCGCACGGATTCGAATCCCGCCTCGTGGATTCGCTGTTCGTCCTCGGGTTGGCAGAAGACCGGTAGATCTTTTGCCAGCAAAGTTCGGGCAAACTCATCCCAATGATCAGAATGGGTGTGGGTGACCAGCACGGCATCGATCTCGTCGAGCAGTCTGCTCAGACCGGCGTCATCCAGGGGTAGTTCGATAAGAGGGTTTCGTTGCTGATTTGGGGTATCAGGAATTGCCTCAGAGGAGCGCGCTGGACTAAACATAGGATCGACCAACAAGTTCAGCCCGTTAATTGAAACAAGCAGAGTTGCATGTCGGATAAAAGTGATCTCCATGGATTGCCTCGCGTCAATCGCTATTTTATCTGGAGTAACTGTATGAATGACCGCCTCCAATAGCAGTATACTGTTGACCAAGAGCCATGCCAATCTCTCCGGTTATTCCCTCTTCACTTGCTTTAATCATTAACTCTGAGAGTAGAGTAGAACGAACTTCTAAGCTCGGACCAACCATGGGTTGGTTTCACTGAACAGGGATGTTCGGTCTACAGAACTACAGAACAAGAATGGTAGCGTAAGCAGAACGAGCCTCCAGCTCGGACAAACCGTTGGTTGGTGTAACCGAACAGGGATATTCAGTCTTCAGGAATATGAGAATAAGGATGTGTACGTGTGACGTACGAGCTCTCAGACTGGGCTAACAGTCACCGGATTCCACCATTTCCGTATTACGTTCCTATTTTGCAGATACCGCCATCTGCAACTATAAGCGGCGGTAGCAACGTAACCAATGTATGGAACTTTGGTGATAGAGAGGATGGTTTCAGTTCTGCAGTCTCCCACGTGTATATAGCACGAGGAATATATGCAGTCACAGTCACTGCCAGTAACTCCGTCGGTCAATCTGAATAGACCTCGTTGGTCACAATAACGTTACAATTCTTCACTATCAACTAACCAATAATTCGTAAACCCTGATTCAATGTTTTACCAACTCATATAGCTACTTTTGTTCTCTGGTCAGGTTCGACGAAATAGAGAAAGATAGTAGACTGAAGGGAGATTTATGTTATTCTTTAATTGCATGCCGTCGATAGTACCTGGCATTGCTGATACCAAAGTACTAAATCAGATAACAGCTGAAACTCTATGTCAAGATAGAGATTTGGTAACAGTTTACCAGGACGTTTCGCTGATCATTACCGATTCCCCGGGGTGTATACCCAGGAATACCGTAATGCAGAGTAGTGGATGGAAAGAGTCGAGTTAATCGAGGTAGGAGCTGCAGCAATAGGCCCTTCACGCCAATTGTTGATTGCCACGCTGATTGCTACTCAGACTAGAATCCTGCACTTGCCGCATACGAACAGTTTATCCCCCTGTTATTGTATTAATCTGAATCGGGCGAGTGGACACCAACGGAACAGATGGCATGCGGGTGGCGTTTTCCTGGATGATGATTTCGTTCCTGATAGGAGGGTCGATCCATGAGATATCAGAGGTGGGTTCCGTTAACCCTAATTAGTGTAATCCTTCCCCTATTACTCCTGTCGGCGTTTATTATCTCGGCCGCCGATGCTTCAACACAACAGTATACACAGCGAGAACTCCCCGGCCGGGGAGCGGTCGTCGATCAACGCCCCTTCATCAATGTTGATGGTGGACACCGCGAAGCTATTGGGCCAAACGCTGACAAGAACCCCGCCAAGGCTATCTCCCAATATCCTGGGCTGGTGTCCCTGGATCCGACGACAATGACGCTTTCCATCCTAAGTACGCCGTGGCTAGTGCTCGACCACAACGACCCAACCGGGTCCAGTGATACGGTGCCGAACGTATACGTCGTCCAGGCGGCGGTTACCAATACTGGATTCATTTCGGCCACCGGTGTCGTCGTAAGCGTCGACTACGGTGACGATCCAGATTGGACCCTGCTAATTGGGGAGGATCCGGATCGAGCTATAAGCTCTCTGGCCCCATCGGAAACATATTACGCCTACTGGTTTGCCACGTATACGACCACTATAGGAGCCAGTCACCAGTACACAGTGTCAGTTACTGCTGACAACGCCGCCGAGGTGTCGACTTCTGAGAACCATTACGAAACGCCGGAACCGGGAAAGACGGCCAAGACAGAGGAATTCCTCAGCACGGCAAATTCGGGAGCCATCCAGACCCAGGCCGACGTTGTCGTAGGCGTCACCTACGTCATATCTGTGGTATACGACCTGGGAAACAATCCAAATGCCGTGCTCTTTAGCCCGGTTGGGAATCTGGATTTTGACGCTAGCGCCTCACGTCTGCTGGAGACTAGTGTGCGGTTCTATACTGACACAGTTGATACGGTAGTCAATGATCGCCTCTACTTTCCTACTTTGCCCCTTCTACCTGGGGGAGTCGTACCTGATAGAGCAGAAATCAGGTACACGCTCATTCCCCTAAAGCCGGTTAGTTCGACCATCTGCTCCTATGCAGGTGTCGGTTTTCATTCGAACAGTAAATACGATCAGTTCTTTTGTGATGAGAGCAGAGGGACGGTGCTGGATATCGAGGGGACCCTATCATTCAGCCTCACGAAGAGTACGGAACAACAAACCATACTTCAGGGTGAAGGTGTGACTTATACATTGCGATACACAAACAACGGCACCTTACCCTTGGAATACGTCTGGATATGG
>JBARZW010000083.1:0-9823 GCA_049650305.1 Promineifilaceae bacterium (SeqCode) | reverse complement strand
TTCGGGTTGGGTATCATCTCTTGTGCCATCGGCTCGATAGGCGTAAAAGGTTCTATGATCATAATCGCCATCTACAAGCTTTAGCCCGCGGCCGCTTATCCCAAAATCCTCCAATTTCGCTATCCATCTCCTGGGATAGTTATTCCCAATCCTTCCCCAGACCGAGACAGAATCTGACCAGAGGGCGGCTCCGGCCGCGGCATATATCGCGTTTCCACCTATTTTGTTATTGTGCGCCTTGCCGTCTCGGGTGATCAGATAATCGACTCGAATTCCCCCGCCCGTAACAAAGACCAGATCTTGCGGCGGCACGATCTACTCCAGGTGCTTCGCGATCCGGTTACTTGTGCGGATTCTTGATATGCCCCCACCGCCTTCCCGACTGCGGCCGCCCGCGAAATCTCGGAAGTAAGGTTCTCCGATATGACTGGCTCGTTCAGAGGCAAAAAGCATACCGGGGATTCCAGTTACGAGGGGTGAGATACTATCTCGAATGGGCGCAACCTGGAATACGCAGTCGTCATCGCTGGCTAGATCGACGAGAGGAGAGTCCGATGGAGCGACGACAGCTAACTGCCGGCCGATGGTTCGCGCGGCATCTGCGACCTCCATCGCCCGATCCTGGTCCCAAATGCCACCACTGATGATGACGGTCGGAGTATTCGCTCTGCGCGCAAAGAACTGAAGGTGTGCCCATTCCTCCAGATCCTGGCCAATAGCCTGATCGCCACTGGCCTCGAGCAGCTTTGCCGCGCTAAACATCGCCGTCCCGTAATTTGGCCCCGCACCGCAGAAGACAAACCCATCGTCGTCGATCCATCTTTCTGCTGCTACCTTCGCGGTTTTGGAGGAGTTTTCTATCGTCCATTGAATTAACTCGCCACTATTAGAGAGCTCCTGAGCCAAGATCGTCGCATCTGGCCCAGTGTGATGATTCCAAGCCATGCCGGCTGCGATAGCGACCGAATATAGAGAAACAAGCGAGACCATGTAGCTGCGACTTCCAGGAACGATGATATCCTGAGGCTCATCAGGCAAGGGAGAGATGGCCGTCGAAAGAACAAAGTCGGCAATCACGGCTAATGTGCTCTTTTCATTCGCCGTGATCGCGATGGTGGTGGCTCCCGCCTTTTTTGCTAAATCGAGAGCCTCGATCGTTCGACTGACCTCTCCACTAGCAGATATCGCGAGGACAAGTATGCTGCCTTTACTGGCATCAGAAAAAAACGGCGATGAAAATCGGGAAAGCTGCATCGCGGTCTGGGCAAAGCTAGGGATACCGGTCATTTGCTCGAATGCCAGGACCGAGCCGACGGAAGCGTGATAGCTATCACCGCAGCCGGTAAGATAGATGCGTTCGATATGGGGCATAAACGAGGTGGTAAAAATCTCCTGGCTGGCCTTCCATTGCTGCTTCGCGATGGAGGTGGTCAGAGATGGCAATGACTCGATGTACCGGCGCAGAATGGGAGTATTCACTGATCGCAGGTTAGCCGGACGGAGGATACTCAGAAATGCCGTATACGACCTCCACCCCTTTAAAGCGGCTGATCATCCGCTCGAGAATGTATACGGCCATAATCACGAACAAATCGACGCCGATCGTAAGAGAGAAGGCAAGACCGAGATATCCGAATACCGTTGCGATCGGTCCTGCTAAACCGGCCATCATAACATCTTGCAGCCCCAATATGTACAGGACCGCAGCTACAATCACCATAATGAGCGCGAAGGCTGGCCAGGCCTTTCGATCCGAGGCACTGGGCATCATCGCGTTACTGATGGCGAACATGAGGTAGAGCCAAATGAGGAAATCATTCGTCGAGAATAGCGTGGTGATCGCCCGTGATAATGACTCGATATCCCCCGTCTCAGCTGCAAGAGCAAGGTCGGTCACGTCGAATACTTGGAAGGCGATGAGTAGAATAGCGGCCGTTCCCGTTAATAGCGGAGCGCTACCGATAAGGCTCTCACGGATCGGTCCAACACTGGAGGATTTGTAATATTCAACGTAGCCGAGTTGAATTGAGCCGTCGGCTTTCGTCTTTGGCAACACGGAAAATGAGCCCGTCCGCACGCCAAGTAAGTTGGCCGTGATCCAATGGCTGAGCTCATGAAGAAGGACACCTGGAAAAAGAACGATGGCGTACAATAAAACGGCCCAATTCCGCTTTCCGGTAATAAGGTAAGCGAGGCCATGGATGTGCCGATGCAGCCATCGTTGCAATAAAACCAGGACGGGGATGGCAAAAACCACCCACCATATAGGCATCAGGGTTTCTATCACGTTCTCAATTTAGGCGGGTATACCCTTAACCTCAGCGGCAATGCGCACCATCTCAACGAAATCCCGCTTTAGACTTGCACCACCTACGAGAGCACCATCGATATCTGGATGACGCATATAATCGCCAATATTTCCAGGATTCGCACTTCCACCGTATTGAATACGGACTGTCTGGGCGGTATTCTCGCCAAACGCGGTCGATAGCGCGCCCCGAACGGTAAGCCCGATGATCCGGCCGGCATCTTCAACCGAAGCCGATAGACCGGTGCCAATGGCCCAAATTGGTTCATAGGCGATTATGCAGCTGTTCACATCTTCAGCTGACAATCCGGCTATGGCAGCTTGAACCTGGTCCGTTACGAAAGAATGTGTCAGGCCTGCCTTGTTTTGTTCGAGGCTCTCGCCGACGCATACGATCGGCGTCAGTCCCGACTGGAGAGCAACCTTGACCTTCTTGTTTACATCTTCGTTGGTCTCAGCGAAGTAAGCCCTTCGCTCTGAGTGACCCAGAATAACGTATTGGCAAAAAGGTTTTAGCATGGAGCTCGATAATTCACCAGTGAATGCGCCAGCCTCCGCGTAGTGCATATTCTGCGCTCCTACTCCGATGCGTGTCGCCTGTAGTGCTTCGGCCACAGGTTGCAGGGCGATAAATGGGGGACAGACAACGCTGTCCGCTAAAGTAATCGCGTTCAAATCCCGGCGAATTTCCCGTACAAATTCAACAGCCTCTGCTGCTGATTTGTTCATCTTCCAATTGCCCGCGATGATTGGTCTGCGCATTATTATTCCTCAGTTCTAGAAGAGTTGAAACGTCGTTATGTAAAGATAAATCGAGAGCTCAAAGTCTTCCTCAAACGGTCGAATGGAGAGAGCCGCGACCGTCTGAATCTATTTCGCAAAACCGACCGCTCTCGTCTCTCGAACAACCGTCACCTGAATTTGACCTGGGTATTGCATGCTGTCTTCAATGGTCTTTGCAATATCCTTGGATAAACGGATAGCGGCCAAGTCATCGATAGCCCCTGGTCGCACTAAGATTCGTATCTCTCGACCCGCCTGTAACGCATAAGCACTCTCGACGCCATCGAACGAAGTAGCGATATCTTCCAGAGTCCTTACCCTTTTAATGTAGTTCTCTAAGCTTTCCCTTCGAGCTCCCGGACGAGCGCCAGAAATCGCGTCCGCGGCTTCGACTATGATAGATTCGACCGAATCTTGTTCTTCCTCGTGATGATGGGAAGCGATTGCGTTCACGACGGATTGAGGAACCTTGAATCGTTTAGCGAATTCAGCCCCAAGTAGAGCATGTGTGCCCTCTTGTTCATGATCCATCGCCTTGCCAAGATCATGGAGAAGACCGCCCATCTTGGAAATATTTACATCGGCGCCAAGCTCGGCGGCGAGGACGGATGCGATCTTTGACGCCTCCACGGCGTGGTGCAGCTGATTCTGACCGTACGAAGTTCGGTACTTGAGACGCCCGAGCATCTTGAGGATCTCTGGATGCAGACCGTGAACATTGGCCTCATAAGCTGCTTGCTCCCCTGCTTCACGGATCTGCTTTTCGACATCAGACCGGGCCATATCCACAACCTTTTCGATTCGGGCTGGGTGAATCCGGCCATCCACGATCAGTTTAGTCATAGCCACACGTGCTACTTCACGGCGGACGGAATCGAAACTTGAGATGGTAACCGCTTCGGGCGTGTCGTCGACGACAACGTCCACACCTGCAGCCATCTCAAACGACCGAATATTACGACCGTTTCGACCGATAATCCTGCCTTTCATCTCATCATTGGGCAGAGGAACCACCGAAACAGTCACATCTGATACATGCTCACTGGCTACCCGCTGAATAGCTAGGGCGATCAGTTCACGAGCTTTCTCCTCGGCGTTTTCTTTGGCCTTGTCTTCGATCTCCCGGATGATGCGAGCCATGTCTTGACGGGAATCAGCCTCCACGGCATCCAGCAGCTGTTGCTTTGCTTCGTCGGTTGTCATGCCAGCTATTCTCTGAAGCTCGACCAGGTGCTCCTCCTGAAGTTTTTTAAGGCTGTTTTGCTTTTTATCCAGATTACTTTGGCGCTTAATCAACACCTGATCTCGAGATTCCAGCTTCTGAACCTGTTGATCAAGGCTCGACTGGCGATTATCGATTCGCTCTTCCGCACGAGCCAAATCCTTATAGCGCTGCTCGATAACCTTCTCGGCCTCCAAACGAGTGGTTTTAGATTCCTCCTGGGCCACTGATATTATTGATTTTGCCTCTCGTTCGGCTATTTGTCTCGTTTCTGAGGTTTCCGTTCGCAATCTCTCGTATTCTGCCTCGGTACGCGGTTTTAAGATTAGCCAGATGATGACGCCAACGATCGCGCCTCCGGCAATTAGGCCGATTAGCAGGCCTACAATTGATGCTGTATCCATATTCAATCTCTCCTTAGTGAGATGATTTTTAAGCTCAGTGGCCCTCTTCAAGGGAGAGCCAAGCGGTCTCAGCTACTTCATAGATTATGGCGTAGCTAAATCCACGTCGTTCCAAAAAACCGCTGATTTTTCGCCGAAACTGTTGCTTTGGTAGCTTAGCCCAGCGGCCGGTTTTTCTCTCAATGGCACGCAGTGCAGCGTCCTTTTCATCAACCTCGTCAACGGCTGCATCAATAAGCGTTGGGGGTACACCCTTCTTGAGAAGTTCGTTGCGTAATGCCAGAACACCTCGGGGTCTATGTGCTTGTCTTTGCTCAATCCAATAGCGTGTAAATTCGACGTCATCCAGGTAATCCCGGTTTATCAACTGGTCGACAACACGATCGATCACCATAGGATCGAACCCCTTGCCGTTGAGATAGTTTCTTACTTCGACCGTACTTCTTGGTCTATAGCTTAAGTACCGGAATGACATCTGTTTTGCTTTATCGAACGTGTCGATACCTTTGATCTTATTTACCTCATCAGTCGTCAAATTTTGACCGACTTTTAGGCTGGAACCGAGCTTCGTGTTGACACTGAACGCGTACTCGCCATCAATGAATACATTTAGCCGGTCCTTATTACGTTTTTGAGGTTGAAGATCCGTGATCGTTTCCAATTTCCATCCACGAAAAATCAAATAATTGCCAAAATGCAAAAAGCCGAGGCGGACAACCACGGCTTTTAACAATATCTCTAAATCGCAGCTCACATAGAACTGCGATCTACCACGCTAGTTGATTTGAGAGTTCACAAACTGTTTATTAATAGTTTGCTTAAACGGAGGTTATGATCGAGCTTAATCTCAATTTCATGATCCGATTAAAAGTTCCTGTCAATTAACATTGATAGGCTTGCGAACAGTGTTGCACCAGGTGGCTGATTATCCCTTTTTGACGAGTCAATCGCCCTTTGAAGAGACGTCTGTCATGGCCGTTATGTCTACCATCATCTTGATTCAGACCACCGTCGCCTCTAACTCGGAGGAGGGTACCATTGGCGCCAGACCAGCTTCTTGCCTGATTAAGTTTTCCAGCTTGGAGGAAATTGCCGGATCTTCTGCCAGGTAAATTTTCGCGTTTTCTCGTCCCTGACCGAGCTGCGTATCTCCATAGCGGAAATAGGAACCGCGCTTGTCAACTAGCCCATAGGCTACCGACAGGTCGAGAAGATCACCTTCTTTTGAGATGCCCTGGTCATACATGATGTCAAATTCGCACTCGGTGAACGGAGGTGCGACTTTATTCTTCTTCACTTTAACCCTAGTTCGATTTCCGATGACCTCTCCGGCATTTTTAAGAGCCTGAATCCGGCGAATATCAAGTCGAACAGAGGCATAGAATTTGAGGGCATTTCCTCCACTGGTCGTTTCTGGACTACCAAACATCACGCCAATCTTCATCCGCAACTGGTTGGTGAAAATAACCACTGTGTTGGTCTGCTTAATGACACCAGACAGTTTTCGCAAGGCCTGTGACATTAAGCGCGCCTGAAGACCGACATGGGTATCTCCCATTTCACCTTCGATCTCCGCTCTCGGTACTAGGGCGGCGACCGAATCAATAACCACGACGTCCATAGTTCCTGAACGAATCAACGCTTCAGCTATCTCAAGAGCCTGTTCGCCGGTATCGGGTTGTGAAACGTAGAGATTGTCAACGACGACGCCACATCGGGCGGCGTAATTGGGATCCAGGGCATGTTCCATGTCAACAAATGCACAGATTCCACCCTGTTTCTGAGCCTCGGCAATAACGTGCTGGGCTAAGGTAGTTTTTCCAGAAGCCTCCGGACCGTATATCTCAATAACTCGGCCACGCGGTAAACCACCCACTCCCAAGGCAATATCGAGAGCAAGAGAGCCAGTGGGAATAACCTCCACCTGGAGATGTTGTGCATCTCCTAGGCGCATGATAGATCCCTCGCCAAACCGTTTCTGGATTCCGGCAATGGCATTCTCTAAGGCTCGGTCTCTCCCTTGCTCGTCCACTTATCCTCGTGCTACGATAATAGTCTGAATTAGATGATGGGTTAGTGTACATTAGCGTTATGGAAATAGCAAGCTCGAGCAAGCGGGTTTACCGTATAGCAACCAGGGGTGATGCAGGTCGAATATCTGCCTTGTTAAAGGAGGCAGGATTCGAGCATAGACACGCCGACTGGAGTTTCCCTTCGGACTGGTTGGGCAAGCCCGGTTTCTGGATCTGCGAACACACTGAGGACGGATCACCTGGCGAAATCATTGCCTGTTTTGCGGCCACGGCCGATCCTCCTCCCGCAGCATGGGTTCGACTAGCCGCAGCCAGAAAAGAGATCAAGCCTTATTCGATATTCATTGAGTTGATGGGACACATTCGAGATCAACTGTTAGTTGAAGGAGTCACCGAGGTGGGCTGGTTACCCGCAGATCATTGGCCCAGCACCTGGCTAACAGACATGGGATTTGAGCTTGTTAATTGGATCATTACTTATGTCAAGTTTGGAGTAAATGAGCCAATGGCTATTGAATGTCCAGCACAGATCCGGCAGGCGACGCTTGAGGATATTGATGAAATGGCTTCTATCGAGGAAGCAGCCTTTGAGCCTCTTTGGAGACACAGCACGGAGAGTCTGAGATTAGCTTTCGGGCAAGCTGTGTGCTTTCACGTCGCCTATCTCGACGACCGCATGGTTGGTTTTCACTATAGCGCTCGCGGCTTCGAGAAAGACGCCGGACATCTGGTGCGTATAACCGTCCATCCCGAGGCACAGCGGCGTGGGGTGGGGGCCGCCTTAATGGCTGCTGCTATGGAATCTTACATACAATTGGGTCTGAGGACTGTTACTCTTAATACCCAGTTGGATAATCTGGTCTCTCACCGGCTCTATGAGAAATTTGGATTCAGACGAATCGGCGAGCGGATACCTTTGTGGGTCATGGATATAATGGACAGGAGAGTGTTGGATGGAGAGACGTAAATTGACCAGAGCAGAGCTAGAGAGGAGTCTTGATGGATTGCCTGGGTGGGAGTTGATAGATAGCAAGCTTCACAAGACGTTCAAATTCGACTCGTTCGCGGAGGCCATTGGATGGATGACAACCGTGGCCATATTCGCCGAAAAGATCGATCACCATCCTGAGTGGTCGAACGTTTATAACCGGGTCACTGTGAATCTGATCACTCACGATCTTGATGCTTTGAGCACCCTTGATATCGCCCTGGCCCAGAAGATGCAGACCACGTTTCCGGGAGGATAGGGTTCGGATAAGCTGGCGACCTCGGTATGCTTTTCTACAACGCAACAAAAAAGGGCTTCATCATTACGATGAAGCCCTTTCATTATTCAGGTGAAATATTACAGCTGATTATTACCAGCCGCTGTTGTATCCCCCCCGGTTCCTATTGCCGTTGCCGCTGCGGTCGCTGCTTTTACGATCGGTTTGAGGACGCGCCTCATTGACCCGCAATTCACGACCGTCAATCAACTGGCTATTCAACGATTTGATAGCCGCGTTGGCTGAGGACTCTTCCATCTCAACAAAGGCGAATCCGCGAAACCTGCCAGTGTCACGGTCTGTGATCCAAGCAACCGACTCAACTTTACCATGCTGTTCAAACAGCTCCTGCACCTGCGCCTCGGTCGAGTCGTAGGACAGGTTTCCAACATAAATCTTCTTATTCAAAATTCTCACATTCTCCAAAACTAGCTTCCACATCAAGGTTCGGACACGTCCGTAACCATCAAGGAAGCACCACAAATCAACGAAGAACTATACCTTAACATCGAATTATCTCCAAATTTATGGTAACTGACGGCTGGATTTCTAATATGATTATTACGTGCTCTGATGACAAATGATGGGCTTTACTGAATAAACCGCATTGATAAAAAACCTACTCTGTGATTGTCGCGACCCCGGGTCTTGTGAACTTGAATCGCTGTGTGAATTATTTCTTAATGTTGACAAGGCGGTCTAAGGCTCCTATGCTGAGTCCGAAGTCTCTGGACCCCTTGCACCGGAGCTTCACTACCGTTTACTAAATCACAGGAGGTAATTCAGTATGCCACTCTATATGGATGTACACAAAGGTGTAGATGGATTGAGCGCCAAGGCTGTCGCCGAAGCTCACGCCGCGGATCTTAAGGTCCAGGAAAAACACGGCGTAAAGTACTTGCATTATTGGTTTAACGAGGACGACGGAACCGTTTTTTGTCTGAGCGAAGCCCCAAGCAAGGAAGCGGCTGCGGCGGTACATCGCGAAGCGCACGGTCTTATGGCCGACGAGATAACCGAGGTCAAAGAAGGGCACTAGTTCGAATGGTCAACGTACTTATTAACTAGAGTATCCAAAGACCCTGGTTCTTTTCCGCCAGGGTCTTTCCATGGTTATTGGGCCAGGATTCGACCCCGGAACCCAAAGGGAATCAGCTCCCAGCTTGGCATATGTATTCCGGCGCTTAAGTGATCCCAGTCGGTAACCAGACCGAATCTCGAGCCAGCCAAACATCTGATGGGTAGTAACCGGCTGACTGACACTTATTTCGCCTGGACGATTAGCCCGCCGATCACGGCCGCCTTTTTGGGCTCGGCTTATTGGGCCAGTTTCATGCTGGAAATACTCGGTTCACGAAGAAAGTTGTGGGCAAGAGCCAGGATAGCCATTCCGGCCGTCCTACTGTTTACAACGTTGACGCTGGTGGCGACCTTGATCCATCTGGATAAGTTCCACTTCGGATCGCAATTTGATACTATCACCCAGGCAGGTACGTGGGTCTGGTTGCTTGTGTACGTGACTGTGCCCGTCGCCATGACAGTTATGCTGATTCACCAACTGCGCGTTCCTGGCGAAGATCCACCGCGCCGGATACCTATCTCTAGAGGTATGAGAACGATCCTGTACTTGCAGGCGCTGATAATGGTCGGATTGGGAATTGCGCTGTTCATCGCACCCGTGCCGACAGGAGAGCTTTTCTGGCCTTGGCACCTCTCGGCCCTCACCGGCCGGGCCATTGGTGCATGGCTGATTGGCATCGGGACGGCCGCGGGTCACATGGCCAATGAGAACGACTGGTGGCGGGTGG
>JBARZW010000082.1:0-7420 GCA_049650305.1 Promineifilaceae bacterium (SeqCode) | reverse complement strand
TAGTGGTCTTTGATCGGCGTGTATTCAGGGCGCGTTCCCGGCACTGGCACTACAGGGTCGTTGGCATTGGGAAATGGCGACCGGCCGTCGCCTTCCGTGTTATGGGCCATCGTATCTTCCAAGGCTTGCTCGAGACGCCGGCGTTCGGCCGTGGCTAATACAGCGCCCAGGCCGCCGCTGACGACGGTCACAGTCGCGGTCGCGGCCCCAAGGCGAACGAGAAATTGGCGTCGGCCGATCTTCTGTACAGAGCCACTCTCCGTAACGATGGGGGTCTCGGATTCACTCTCAGCCGGGTCGGCCGCGGCTGGCGCGACGGCTGCGGCGGTCTCGGTAGCATGCTCGATGCTCTCCAGACGCCCGTAGACTAGACTGAGGACAGCGCCCCAGGCCAGGAACATGGCTACCAACCAGAGGAAGTTGATGACAGGTGGCACCGTCGACTGGGTTATGACCATGCTGGTGGCGATCATCGGAAAACCGAACAACGCACCCATGATCAGCCCGGAGAACAGGCTCGCCTTCGTCTGACGGAGCTTCATAACAGCGAAGAAAGCGGCTCCCGCGACTGAGCCAACGGCGAGAAACTGGACGATGGCCATGATCCGTTCGGCGGTCTTGGCGGAGTCGACGACGCTGATGCCTAAGAACAGCATGGTGTCGATCATCAGATCAATGCCGAAAGTGACCAAATCGCCCGGCAATACGCGGGCAAGCCAGTTAAACAGTTCATAGGGAACGAAAGGAAGACCAAAGGCCTGGCGGCCCAGATACAAGATCCCCATGAGGGAAGCTGTCAAGAGCGCGCCTACGAGAGCGCCAGTCCCCAAACTTAGTTTCCTCATATCAGCCACCTCCGATAGGGTTAATCCAATTTCTGGAACCTTGATTATAGACCATTTTGAGGACCTCTTCTAATGGTTTACCAACCAAATCATCATTGCTCGCATCCAGGCGCATTTTACGACTATAGGCAGAGCCTGATTTCGCTGATTCAAATCTGAACTCGAGTCACGATCCCATTATGAACCCTATTCCTTACAGAAGACTTACATGACGATGACCCTTTGCTTGCGGCTGGATTGATCAGGGGGCAGGGGGAAAGGGGCATGGGGAAAGGGGCATGGGCAAGGGGCAGGTAGCATGTGGCTTGAGCAAGAAGCCGACCCTCGGGAGTGTACGGCCCAGAAGACTGTACGGCCCAGAAGACTGTCCGGCCCAGAAGACTGTACGGCCCAGAAGACTGTCCGGCCCAGAAGACTGTGCGGCCCGGAAGACCGTGCGGCCGAGAGGACTCGGCTTGGGCAGGCTTGCCGAACAGAGCTAGGCTTGGGTACTGCCCCTACCAGAGCATGATAAGAAATCGGGTTAAGACGAGTTTGGGTTTCGCTGATTTAACTCATCAGCCAATGCAACGCACCCCCGAGGTGCATCGCATTAGCGTGGGCATCAAACGAGGTTGGCTGGCCGAGGGGACTCGGCTTTGGGCAACCACAAGGGTTGCCCCTACTGGAGATAGGACGGCAAAGGTGGAAGAGCTGGTTAGAGTCCTAGGGTTTTTCGGAGGCCGACGAGGAGACCGACGCCGATGGCCCAGGTGCCGTAGGCGATCACCAGGGCGGGGACCAGTTTCAGGCTGCCGCGAAAGGCCAGCCAGGCTGCCACGGTGAAGGCGATGGTGGGCAGGATGCCCATGACCAACCCCCGGCTGAACTCAGTCATGGAATCGCGTTCGCCTTCCGAAGATGAGTAGACGATCCACAGGGCCAGGGCGGCCGTCAGGGGCATGGTTGCGGTAATAGCGGCGATGAACTTACTTTGTTTCTCCAACACGGCGACGGCGATAATGACGATGATTGACAGCAGGACCGGTATGACATCTTGCCACTTCATAGGGTATGTACTCCTCGACGGGGGTGTGAAGGGATTAAGCGGACTCGTCTAGCTTGAATCGTCAATCGTATAATCGTCAATTGTGAATTGTCAATGTCGCATCGAGAATGCCTGCGTCACGCGGTCACCGCTTAGCGAGCGTCAATCGTCAATCGTTAATTGTCAATTATCAATTCATAATTATCAATTTACTTTGTACTGTCCTAGGTCCACTTTCTTTCGTCCACCATGCCCGGGGCGCCAGGTGGGATCGCATCGGGTGCTACGAAGTCAACCTCATCTACACGGACCCGGCAGGCGGCAGTGACGCTGGCCTTCAAAGGCTCGATCAGGGCCTCCTGGTCGCTACTTTCGGATGCGACCACGCGCAGGGCCAGGTAATCGCGGTTTCCCGGCCGGGTGACGATCCCCTGGATGGCTTTTACATCGGGGAACGGGGCAACGGCGAAGCGCAGCTGGTTCGGGTGCACGAACATGCCCCGGACCTTGACGGCTTCCCCCCGGCGGCCGACCAGGATGACGCTTCGTTCCCCTTGCAAGCTCTCACCAGGGTTGGGGTCGACGTTGACGGCCATATCGCCGGTCCCGAAGCGAATCAGGGGATAAGCGCGACTATAATTGGTGACCACTACTTCGCCCACCTCGCCCGGACTCACAGCCCGGCCGGTGTCGGGATCTACCACCTGAATAACCGGCTCGGGCAACAGCCCCATGGCCATCGCACCGGTGGTGTCGAGAGCCAGCAAACCCAGCTCGGCCGTGGCGTAGCAATTGCCGACTGATAGGCCGTAGCGATCAATGAAGTTCTGGCGCATACTCGATGGAAGGGGCTCGGCCGTGGTGACGATTTTCGACAACCTTAGGCCGGTCCGGATGTCAACGCCGGCTTTCTCGACCTTCTCAAGAAGCTGCATCAAAAAGCTAGGCGTCCCGGCATAGCCGGTCACACCTAGATCGATCATCATCTTTAGTTGCAGGTCGCTGTTACCAACGCCGCCGGGCACGACCGTGCAACCCATTTCTGTTAGGGCCCGATCGACCAGCAGCCCGGCCGGCACCAGGTGGTATGAAAGCGAATTAAGGATCACATCACCTGCACCAAAGCCACAGCGTTCAAAAACCACTTTGGCCATATCGAAAGGTGTCCGGTCATCCTCAGCCTCCGGCTCGTATAACGGGCCAGGTGAGAAGAAAATATGTCTGACCTCTTCCATGGGAACGGCCAATAGTCCACCAAAGGGTGGATGCGCTTGCTGCAGGGCGATCACTTCATCTTTCTCGCGAACCGGAACCCGGGCGAGATCGGTAACTTTCTGAACATCGGCCGGCGTTAACCCAGCGCCGTCGAAGCGCTCCTTCACTTCTCTGGAATTGGCGTAAGCAGCGGCCACCACTTCCCTCACTCGCATGTCCATGTTTTCGTTCATAACTCTAGCTCCATACTGAAATAGCGATCAACCCTGTTTCCTGCCCCCTGCCCCCTGTACCTTCTTTATCCCAGCCATCTCTTGCGACGCCTATAATGTTTCACATCACGATAACTCTTTCGTTCGCCTAATTGGGTCAGGCCGAGATAGAACTCTTTAATATCGGCGTTTTCAGCTAGCTGATCTGAGGGACCGTCGAGGACTACACGACCCGTCTCCATGACGTAGGCGTAGGAAGAGGTGTTCAGGGCTACATTGGCGTTCTGCTCGACAAGCAAGATCGAGACCCCGGATTCTTTGTTTATGCGTTGGACGATGTCGAAGATCATCTTCACCAGCATGGGAGCGAGGCCCAGTGACGGCTCGTCGAGAAGCATTAAGCGCGGACGGGACATGATCGCCCGGCCGATAACCAACATCTGCTGTTCGCCTCCTGAGAGATAGCCGCTTGTCTGGCCACGCAATTCTCTCAGAAGCGGGAAGTAATAGTAAACCTGCTCCAGATCCTGCTTGACTGCAGATCTGTTGCTCGATCGTGAGCGAAACAGGGAGCCCGTCAACAAATTCTCTTCAACGGTCAAGTGCTGGAAAATGATCCTGCCCTCCAGAACCTGGACGATGCCCCGGCGGACGATCTCGTCGGGAGAGAGCTTGTCGATGCGTTCGCCATCGAACTCGATGCTACCTCGCGTTACTTCACCCTCTTGTGTCCTTAAGAGACCCGAGATGGCTTTCAGGGCGGTCGACTTTCCGGCCCCGTTGGCGCCCAAGACGGACACGATCTGGCCTTCTCCGACCTCAACAGAGATCCCGCGAAGAACGAGGATGACGTCGCTGTAGACGACTTCGATGTTGTTTAGTTTTAGCATGCGTATACCCGAGCCCTCTCCCGCCTAGCGAGAGAGGGCTTTGTCTAGATTGAATTGTTCACCGATCGTGCGCACAGCAGAGTGCGTGCACAGCAGAGTGCGCACACACAAGCCAGGCGTACGTTTGATCCGGTGACCCTTTGCCGGGCCGCCGGATCATCATCAGTACCTAGTTACTAAAATTATCCGAAGGCCGAAGATCGGGTGTTTCGGTCCAATCTTGTAGCACGACGAATGCGTCCGGGCCGCCCTGGATCTGGCGGATCTGGGCGAGATGGGTCGACCGGCTGTCGCCGGAGAAGTCAACCTGCATCACGCCATCCAAGACCTGGTACTCACCAAGGTTTATCAAAGCTCGTTGCACATCTGCGCCGGTGAGGTTGTCGAAGCCGACCTCGTCGATGGCGGCCTCGATAGCTGCAATCGCGATGTCGGTCCCGCCCATGGCCAGCAAGTAGCCGACGCTATGCTCGGAGAAGTCACGTTCATTGGCGGCGAATACCGATTCAACGTACTGGATTCCGGGGTTCTCAGCGTCCGTCCACCAGAGGTAGGGGAAGGGGGATATCATGCCCACGGCCAGGCTGGGATCCTGCAAGAAGGCGTATAGGGACAGGTCCATGGCCCAGTTATTGGCCCCGAAAAGGAATTGATCACGTACCCCCAGGGCGCTCAGACCGTTCAGAACGGATGCCGGCCCGAAGGCGAGCGAGTTGTTATAGATGACATTTGCCCCGGCGGCCTGGGCGTTCAGGATGGCCGTTGTGGCGTCGGCCGTGGGTGAAACGTCTATCAGTTCCTCGGCCACGATCTCGACCCCAAGGCTCTCAGCGTAGGCCCGACTTTCCGGGGAAAGCGCTCCCTGTCCATAAGCGGTGGGCCAGCTAATGTAGGCGAGCTTGACGTCATCGCCCGCGCCGGCCGGTTTGTAGTCAGCCCAATTAGCCGTCAACCAGTCAAGGAACAGGCCAAATTGGTCGGTATAGATAGGGGCGTAGCCAAATGTATAGCCTGAATCGGGGCCGTAGAAGCCGATAGCGCTCAGACCGGCCGATAGGTTGACAATTTCATCCTCGAGAAAACGGCTGGCCAACGCTTCGACCTCTCCTGAACCATAAGTAAACATGACCAGGATATTGTCATCCTCGCTGGTGAAACGATCGTAAGCTGCCACAGCCTCATCGACGCTGCCAGCGGTATCGGAGAATTTCACGTCAATGGTGGCTCCGCGAATGCCGCCCTGCTCATTGATGGCGCCGACCGCATCCTCAAAGCCGTGGATCAAGGGGCTGGTAATGGCCGCGTAAGCGCCGGAGAGGTCACCGAAGTGATAGAAGGTGAAGGTTTCCCCTTCCAGGTTATCGGTTCTCAACTCGGGGGCAGGTACCTCCGTCGGCTCGGGGGCCGGCTCTTCAGTTGGCTCAGGGGTCGGTTCGTCCGTCGGTTCGGGGGCCGGCACCTCGGTCGGTTCCTCTTGTTCGGGCGCCGGCAATTCGGGCGCTATCGTTGGTTGAACCTCAACTTCTGGTTCGACAGTTGCTTCTGGTTCATCCCCACCACAAGAAACCAGGATGAGGGCGAGCACCAGGAATATCGATATATAGGTCAAGTATCTCTTCATTGGTTTTCCTCCGTCACTTCCCATTAAATCGTACCGATGCCATTCTGATCGTATCTCGTAAAACGACATGCACCTCGGTGCAAGACTACAATGATTCGTTTACGCTGTACGTTTTACACGGTACGGGTCCTCTTATTGATACACCTCCACGGTAGCCAATCTGACCATCAGATCATGCACACCTCCTTCTCTGAAATCACCTGGAAAAGGGTCTTAATCGCCAGGATGCTTTGACAAGCATCCATCGATGGGCGAGACCTCGGGGCTCGAAAATAAGGAAGAGGGCTAGAGCCAGTCCAAAGATAAGCGGTCGCAGCGCTGCTCCAACGCCAGCCTCGTCTCCAGGCAAAACACCCCGTTCAATCAATCCAATGATGATGGGCGTCAACCAAATGGCAAACTCCTCCAGTAAAAGCAAAAAAGCGGCGCCAAACACCGGCCCAACATTGGTGCCCATGCCACCCACGATAAGCATACCGAGCATGGTTATTGAATCACTCAATCCAATGGTCTCTGAATTGATGTGACGTAGATTGTGGGCTAGCAGAGAACCGGCCAAGCCTGCGAAGAAAGAAGCCAGGAAAAAGGCTCTTAACTTGTATTGGAACAGGTTGATGCCGAGCAATTCAGCAGCCAGATCGTTGTCGCGAATCGATATCAGGGCTCGGCCGAACCTGCTGCGAGAAATATTGAGAGCCACAATGGTGGTGAATATCAGTACAACCAAGGTGATATGAATGAATTCAGACGGGGTCGCGAAACGATAGATGCAACCCCCGCCATCAGCATCGAATACGCCGATTAAGCACCCGTCCCCGATCATAGGAAGCTTGATCGAAGCCACGGGGACTACTATACCCTGGGCGCCGTTGAGCACGTCTTTCCATAGATTTCTCGTAACCCAGGGGATGATAAATTGCGCCGCCAGCGTGGCCATTACCAGGTAGAAGCCCTTCACCCGAAGGGATGGCAATCCAAAGAACAGACCGACGAGGCCGGCGACCAGAGCGGCAACCGGTAAGGCGAAAAAGAAATTCCAACCCAATTGACCTACCAATATGGCCGAAGTGTAGCCGCCCACCGTCATGAAGGCCGCCTGGCCCAGGGAAATTTGCCCAGTGTAACCAGTAAGGATGTTTAGGCCTTGTACGGCGATAATAAAAATACCGACGCGATTTACCAGGGAGACGGTTGACTCGGTGGCGTAGGCGGGCAAAGCGAACAAAGCCACGACGAAAACCAGCAATGCCACCAGCTGCCAGCGCTTGCGGATGACTGCCATATCCTGGCGGTAAGTGCGATCAAAATCGCCGGCCGGCCTCAGAATGGCCATGCTTTACCTTTCATAAAATCCGCCTCAACTCGCTTTCACCATTCCACACGCCGAGTTCCTCTCAGCCAGCTACCTGCTACTTGCTACCTGCTACTTGCTACCCGCTACTTGCTACTTGCACCTTGATACTTGTCCCATTCCCCTTGTTAAATCCTCTCTATCCGCTTCTGGCCGAAGATGCCTTCTGGCCGGAAAAGAAGGACGATGAGTAAAATGACGTAGGGCACGATGACCGTTGAACTGCGGATGGCCTGGGCGGTCTCCGGACCGAGGAAGA
>JBARZW010000081.1:0-46293 GCA_049650305.1 Promineifilaceae bacterium (SeqCode) | reverse complement strand
TCTCGCCCTGATCGCCGGGGTCAAAGAATATATCTGATAGGCTCAAAATCCTTCCAGCGGGTCGATCGCAATCGGGATCTGAAGTAGGGCACTCGGTTATCGCTTGTAGGCGTGTACTTGGAGGGCGGAGGTCGCTATATGCCTCAGGCGTAGTTAGATCGTTATACGGAAGCGACCGGGATTGGCTGAAGAGCACAACGAGCACGAGAATTAGGATTGCCGCGTAAGCTAGCCGCCTATTTTTCTTCAAAAGAAAGACGAAGATAGGAACTGCCAGTATCAATTCGGCTCCCCATCCTATCCAGGTCAAAACAGCCGGGTACTCGACAGTGACTTCGGATCCGACCGCAACAAAAGAAGCCAAATAGCCGGATAATAGTCCCCACCCTAGGAGGACGATTATTAGTAACATCCCGATGCCAAGAGCCCTCTCCGTTCCTTTCCGTCGCCCGGGCGATAAAAGCGTCTCCAATCCTGCGCCGGCAAGCAAGGCGGTGCCAAATGCGTAAAGGGCCAGCCATCGAGCTGGAACGCGGAATAGGTCAAAACCAGGAATCCGGACCAGCAATTGATATATTGGATTGAACATCCCCAAGGCGAATAGGAACCCAACCGCTGCAACGAAGAAGAGCGACCTTATTTGTTGATTTTGCCGATAGCTCCAGGCTCCAGCAATTGCCAGGAGGAGAGCTGTCAGCGGTAAGTATGCGATGTATTCTGTAAATAATGACGTGCCATACTGTGGAAAAAGAGAGCGGGTCAGTAGCAATGGGTGCAGGGAGAAGGAGAGAGCCTCTTTTGGAGTTATTCCTCCCTGCCGGCTTGAATTCATCAGTAATTCGGCCGTTGGCGCTACTTGAATCCCTGCTATTAGTATTGCTAACAGAGCACCTGAAAAGATTATCAGCAACCCCGCGATGGTTCGCCTTTTACGCCAGACGCCTTCCTCATAGGAACTGGAAAACATCCAGACCAATAATCCAAAAACAGATATGAATACGGTCTGAGTATGCCCTGCCAACAGCTGAAGTGTCACCAAGACGGTGATGGCAGCGATGAATCGTACGGTCGCCTGGCGGTCTTTTGCAGACTGGCGCCACCAGCATGCAGCTACAAAATACCACGGGAGCCATGCCAGCCCCTGAAGTTGGTTAACGTGCTCGATTTGTGCGGTAAGGTAACCCCCCAATGCGAAAAGAACGGCCGACAGGAAGGCCGTGCTTTTTGAAAGCGTCAGACAGAGCCTTCCAGCCAGGTAAGCACCCCATCCGGCGATCATGACGTGTATGATAATACTTCCACTCACCGCATAAGGTGTCGGCAAAGCCAGCCAGAAAGGCCAGTTGAGCGGATAAAACATTCCAACCTGGCTGTTGGCAAGGAATGGAGCCCCCATAAAGAGCTGGTTGTTCCAAAGAGGCAGTCGACCGGACGTAATGGCATCAGCAGCCGCCTGCCAGTAAGGATAGAAATACAGGAAAGTATCACCTCGAGCGAGGATGAGATTGCTGAAAGCCATCCGATTAAAGAAGAGTAGAACAGCAATTACGATGATGATCAACGGCAACAGCCAGCGGAAAACCGCAGCCATTCGAGATGATCCTCTTTCTACCCTATTATCACTCTTCGCCATATTATCTTATAGCATCATTGGGTAACTATTCGATATAGCTCGATCGACCTTCTCTCAGAAAGATCCGATGTTCCCAGTGCTGGTTCGAGGTCATAGCCCGCGGATTTGACCGCTCGAAACACCGGCAGTGCTTCTGGTGATTTTGGCAGAGCTACAAATCGGGCATCGCCGTTAGGTCCGAATACTTGAAGGTCATCGGCCAGGGATTGTGGGTCTGGGAACCAACTGATGTATACGTTCGAATCAAACAGATGATAGCGCCATTGCCAGCTATACCAGTGATCGTACAAAACTGTACCCGGTGGCTGTTCGCGAAGGAGAATGGACATCTCGGCTATTCCGCCATCCGCATCCGGTCGGCCTCCAATAGGCAGCTCTCCTTGATAAGATGAGCTGATATCAGGCAACTGTGCTGCAAGCAATATTATCGGTATCAGCCCGAGTAGATAATAACTGTAACTTCTGTTTCCCACACCAGATCGACGTGCTAACTTTACATAAATGTATATTCGCCAGATTATCCGCGCGGCCAGGATGGAGAAGTATGGAGCGATGACCAGCAAATATCGATCCCATATTGGGATTGCGATTAACCAGTGAACAATGAAATAGCCTATTACATAAATAGCCAAATATTGATCGATGGACGAGTGCTCGTCATTTATAAAAGTTGTTATCACTAGAAATGGGATGGTCAAAAGAAGTATTGAAATTGCCAGCATTGGCGACCCCATCAAGAATCGCCATTGCCCGGTCCAAGATTGGATCCGGGGCCATAACTCCCATGACCAGGCAACGCGAAGACCCCCATAAGACGAAATTTGGACTCCCCAGATTTCGGGGCTACCGGTTCGCAGAATCTCCCAAAATGTTAGGATTACTATCACGGTGCTGGCTCCCACCAACCAGCGGAGCCAAAGAGAACGGCGCCAGCCGAAGAGATAGACAAGTCCCACCATGAAGGGTAGGATCAGAATCGCCTGGTACTTGGTGGCAACCGAAAGTCCAAATACCATCCCAGATACCAAGGCCCAACGTTGCCGGTGTTTTGCTGGCGCTACGGCGGCATTGGCTCCCGAGTTCAGCACGCCCGTTGCTATGTAAATGGAGAGCACAATCAATGTTGTTAATAGGGGATCGGTATAGGCCGTCGCGCTAAACTGAACCAGTAAGGGCGAAAGCGCGATGATCGCCGCGGCGATAACGGCGACCTTCCCATTCCAAAATAATCGCCAGGACAACATTCCTGTCAAAGGGACTAACAGTATGGAGGCGATGAAATTGGGAAGCCGAGCAGCCCACTCTGTTGGACCTGCCAGCGCGTAAAATAGGGCCTGTAGATAGAATAGTAATGGTGGCTTATCTACGACTTGGCTGGCTAGGATGGGATCCCTCCAGACGGCTATCTGCCGAGCCCATGTGGCGAAGAGTGCTTCATCCGCATGAAACGTATTCGCGAAGACGCCGCCCACTCTTAGCGCTGTGGCTAGAGCTATCAGCAATATCAGCCCGATCTTCGCTCGTGTAGACATCTGATTAGTGGTCCAAAAAAACCTGCCAAGGGATCAACCCAATCACAGGCACCAAGGTTGCGACATTATAAGTTGTTTGATAGCTAAATGAAATCATAGGATCGGCAGGTGCCCAGACCACCTGGGCATGCCATCGGTCATGGATTCTGAGATAGTTTCGGCGACTGGACCTTCCATCTGAATTTCATGTTCGTCCTTACAAACCTACAATGGTCAGCCAATTAATCGAATCGCTTTCTCCGCATCGGGCTTCCGGTATAATCAACCGGCTATGAATCACAATCTGAATCAAATAGACAACTTGATATTAGATATGGATGGTGTCCTCTGGCACGGTGAGACACCCGTTCCGGGTCTGGCAAGCTTCTTCATGATGATCAGGCGGAGGCAAATAGGCTACATTCTGGCTACCAACAACGCCACAAAAACGCCAGATCAGTATGCGAATAAACTTGATCGATTCGGCGTTGACGTTCCCGTGGATCGTATCTTGACCTCAGCCGAAGCGACGGCCGGTTATCTCCGGAAGACTTATCCAGCCGGGAGTAGCGCCTATATCGTCGGTGAAATGGGTCTTCACAAGGCGATGGAATCTCAAGGATATAGGATTCTGGACGAGGAAATTGACGACCTGTCATCAATCCGGGCTGATTTGGTCGTCGTGGGTATGACGCAGAACGTATGTTACCGGCATCTGGCCATTGCCAATCATCTGATCGGCAACGGCGCGACCTTCATCGGTACCAATCCAGATGTAACTTATCCAAGTGAGCTTGGACGGATGCCTGGCGCCGGTTCAATATTGGCTTTCCTTGAAACCGCCTCTGGCATCGCTCCCAAGGTCATTGGCAAGCCGAACAGCATCATGTTTCTGGAAGCGATTCATCGTCTCTCCGGCAGCGTTGACAACACGGTTATGGTAGGCGACCGGATGAACACCGATATTGTCGGCGCCCATTCCGTTGGATTGCGCACCGTACTATTGATGTCAGGAATCGCAACGAGAGCGGACCTAAAGACTGCGATGATCGAGCCTGATTGGGTGTTCGATGACTTGATATCATTCGCGGCTGCCTTCGAAACCACTGTCCCAGTTCCTGGTGATGATTGATGGATAAAATACAGTCCGTTTATGATCTCAGCCTTGATGAATTGACAAGTCTTGTGAGCGATCTAGGTGAGCCTTCGTTTCGTTCAATCCAAATTTGGCAATGGTTGTACAAGCGCTACGCTGTGGATTATCAGAGCATGACGAACCTGCCACGGTCTTTTCGGGATAACCTAAGGAATATTCTCCCGTTCCCCGAACCAGAGATCGTTGCCTTTCAGCGGTCTACAGACGAACATGCTGAGAAAGTTCTCTACAAATTGCCTGATGGCAATCATATTGAAGCCGTTCTAATGCGTTATAAAAAGAGAAGAACGTTGTGCATCAGCACTCAAGCCGGATGTGCAATGGGTTGTGTATTTTGCGCAACTGGCCAAATGGGTTTTGCGCGAAACCTCTCCGTCGGCGAGATCATTCACCAGGTCCTTTATTTTGCCGGTCGTCTGAGCGAAGATGGTGATCGGGTGACGAATATCGTCGTTATGGGTATGGGGGAACCCCTTCACAACTATGACAACACGCTCGCGGCCGTAGACATTCTTACTGATCGAGAGGGATTCGATCTCGGGGCAAGAAAGATAACGATCTCGACAGTTGGACTCGTACCCGCTATACGTCGTTTCGCCGATGAATGCCGGCAAATTCGACTCGCGATCTCCCTGCATGCAGCATCGGATGTGGAGCGTAACAAGCTGATCCCGATTGGCAAACGCTGGCCAATAGCTGAACTTATGGAAGCCGCACGGTATTACATTCTTCAAACAGGGCGCCGGATTACCTTTGAGTGGGCATTGATCAACGAGGAGAATGACACCCTTGAGCAGGCACAAAGACTTGGAAGTCTACTGCAGGGTATGTTGTGCCATGTCAATCTCATTCCTCTTAATCCGACACGAGAATACGGCGGTCAGCCTTCGTCAGAATCACGCGTAGCTGCATTCCAGCGAGAATTAGATCGCTACGGCGTTTCCAGTACCGTCCGCGTTCGTCGCGGAATAGATATTCAGGCTGGATGCGGTCAATTGCGCGACAGAGTAGGCAGGGGGGAGCGGTCTTGATTGTTTATATGGCTGGGAGTGATCAGTTCGAGGCCAAGTACTGCTTGGCTAACGCAAATAGGCCAATGGTTCAAGCAGCGAGTTGAAATACCGCACTTCGAAATGAAGGTGCGGTCCGGATGAACGGCCGGTGTTGCCGGATGCACCTATCACAGAACCTTGATAGATAGGTTGCCCGACCTGCACGTTAATTTGGCTCAGATGCCCGTAGTAGGTCTCGTATCCGTTCCCATGGTTGATCACTACTAGATTGCCATAGCCATAAATATTCCAACCAGCCCATGTTACCGTTCCCGTATCGGAAGCGACAACTGCCATTCCTTCTGGAGAGCCTACGTCAACAGCTGGGTGGCCATACCAATAGTGCTGGGTGATCCGGCGATTGGCAACCGGCCAAATGAAGGTCCCTGTTCCTGTCGCCACCAATTCCACATTTGAAGCAGCGGATCCTGAACTGGTTGTCCGTCTTGGCGCTGGCGCAGACCAGATAAACACCTCTCGTACACCACCGGGTACCATGATCTGGGTGCCAGCGTACAGGCGAAACGGAAATTCCAGGTTATTCGGTGCGTAGTTGATAATATCTTCGGGCGTTACTCCGTATAGATTGGCAATCCTCTCCAAAGTCTCGCCTGGCTGCACATCATGGAGAACGCCGTCAATCGGTAGAATTGTCAAAACCGTTCCGGTCTGAAGCGCACTTGCCTCTTCACTAAGTCTCGGGTTTCCGCCCAATATCGTCTCCGGACTAATCCCGAACTGGTCGGCAATGCCGATCGGAGTGTCGTTCGCCTGAACGGTATAGGTGATTATCTCGTGGCTCGGCACCTTTCCCTGGAAGGTAATAGGATTTAGCTGCGGAGAGAGATTGAAGTTGACCAACAAAGGAACAGCGTCCATATTGACCGACGGAGATTGTTGGTTCCGATTATCGTCATATGAAATCAGATCGAGATGTTCGCTTTCAGGTGACTCACTTGTGACGCTACTGGTATTCATATCAAACTCAAGCAAATCATTTAGGGGGACTGATCGAGCTGCAATGAACAACAGCACTGCCACAATTAGCAGGGCCAAGTGTCCCCCATAACGTTGAAGTCGAGTTCGTTCTCTATCCATTACGCCGCTTTCCTCGAGCCGCAAGCGTAAATCCTACCACATTGCCCCCTGTCAACAAGAACGGGCCGCTTACGCGGCCCGTATTCTAAGCTCCTATTCACCGACGCCAACCAGGACACCCGGTCCGGTAGGGCTATTCAGATGATGAAATATGGCCTACCAAAGTTCCGATTACATCATATCCCGTGTCAACGTCTCAAGAAACTCATAATTGGTCTTCGTCTCTCGCATACGTTGTAACACAGCCCCGGTTGCGCTGCTGATATCGTAACCTGGTGTGTCCATGAGATGCGCGAGCATTCGTCGCATCGTGTAGACGCGCTGCAGCTCATCGCCCGAAAGCAATAGTTCTTCACGGCGAGTGCTGGAACGCTCGATATCGTAAGCGGGGAAGATCCTCCGCTCCTGTAGACGCCTACTGAGGATCAGCTCCATATTGCCAGTCCCCTTGAATTCCTCGTAGATGACGTCATCCATGCGACTGCCGGTATCGACGAGGCAGGTAGCAATGATCGTTAAGCTACCTCCTTCCTCGATGTTACGGGCAGCGCCGAAGAAGCGCTTCGGTGGGTATAGCGCTGATGGATCTAAACCACCCGAAAGCGTGCGACCGCTTGGCGAGACAGTTAGATTATATGCCCTAGCCAGTCTGGTTATAGAGTCCAGAAGGATTACGACATCCTTGTCTGATTCCACGAGTCGTTTAGCTCTATGGAGCACCATCTCGGCAACCCGGCAGTGTTGTCTGACGGGTTCGTCGAACGTTGAGCTGATAACTTCGCCCTCGACTGAGCGCACCATGTCTGTGACCTCTTCGGGCCGCTCGCCGATGAGTGCGACCATCAAGTGGATATCGGTGTAATTAGCCGAAATTCCGTTGGCAATGTCCTTCAGAACAGTCGTCTTACCGGCCTTTGGCGGCGACACAATGAGACCGCGCTGACCCCGACCAATTGGCGCTACCAGGTCTAGCATCCTGGTAGATAAGATATTTGGCTCACGCTCCAATCTGATTTTCTCCTCCGGGAAGATCGGGGTGAGACCTCCGAAACGGGGACGCCTTTTCGCCTTTTCGGGATCCATTCCGTTGACTGCTTCAACTCGCAAGAGACTATAATACTTCTCGTTGTCTTTCGGCACTCTTACCTGGCCGATGACCATATCTCCCGTTCGCAATCCTAGCCGGCGAATCTGCGAATTGGACACGTATATGTCGTCAGCGCCTGGAAGCCAGTTTCGCGATCGAAGAAAGCCCATCGTCTGCTTATCATCTTCGACAACCTCGAGAACGCCCCCTCGAAATTCGTGACCTTCAGCCTTAGCTCTTGCACCCATCAGGGCGATGATAAGGTCTTGCTTTTTCTGGCTGCTATATCCAGAAATGCCCAAGTCACGGGCCATTTCTCTCAATTCGGTTAAATTTTTAGATTCTAGTTCAACTATGTCCATTCATTTTTCTCCGGGTACATTACTGCTCATCGGCTCAGAGACAATTCGCCGAATGTCTTTGGCTGCATGAGGCAATCGTATCTTATTAATAATTCATTTCATTCAGAAAGCCACTATGGGATTATTCAGGCAGATATACAGGTAACTATAGATCTGTGGCAACCCTGATATGAATCAAAAGCGATTGCTATCGATTATCGATCTTCAATGATGATTGGGTTGGCAACGTAGACGGACAACTCTCCGCCTTACAAAGCGTTAAGGGGGTAGTAGTCATAAAACTTTCGGGCAGAAAAAGTATAACACGGCCCGAAAAGCCAGTCAATTAGCTCAAACTCTCCATAAGATCGTTAAAAACAGAAATAGGCACAAGACGCTATATTTCGTGTCGATTGAAGTACTCTACCTGCTCAACCAGTTTCCTGTCGCCAATAAATAAAGGTACACGTTGGTGAAGACTTGTCGGACTGATATCAAGGATCGCCCGTTCTCCATCTGACGCATACCCTCCGGCCTGCTTTACAAGAAAGGCCAGAGGTGCAGCCTCGTACAAAAGTCTCAGCTTACCGGCCGGTTTCTGGTCTTGTGCTGGGTAGAAAAACACACCTCCATCGAGCAAATTTCTATGAAAATCAGCCACGAGTGAACCGATGTATCGTTCCGACAATCCAAACTGGGAACCATCTCGACCCTGAAGCCACCTTACGTACTTCTGAACGCTGTCGGACCACTTGCTCTGATAGCCATGATTGACGCTGTAATACTTTGGTTGAGCCGGCAGCATGATTCTTTTGTGGGACAGAAGGAATTCCCCAAGTTGAGGATCCAATGTAAAGCCATGCACCCCTGATCCTGTGCTATAGACCAAGAGCGTACTCGTTCCATACAGAATGTACCCGGCCGCCACCAAGTCGCGTCCAGGCTGAAGACAATCCTCTATACGACCTCGTGTCTCCCAATCCTTGCAGCGAAAAATCCCGAAGATTGTTCCTGTGCTCACGTTCGCATCAATGTTCGACGATCCATCAAGCGGATCATAAACAAGCACGTAGCGACCCTTGGGGTACTTCTCTGGTATTGGGATGATGCTTTCATGTTCTTCAGAAGCCATTACGCAAAGACGCCCTGTATGGTCGCAAAGCCTTCGAATCAGCTGATCGGCATAGAGATCTAGCTTTTGTTGCTGTTCTCCCTGAATATTGCTCGTCCCTGCGCGCCCCAGAATATCGATCAGACCTGCCCGGTTCGCCTTTGCGGATATCGCCTTCGCTGCCAAAGCGATATCATAAAGCAAATAGGTGAAATCGCCGACAGCATATTCTGGCTGGTTTTCTAGGATGAATCTCTCAATTGTAACCAGGTTTTCCATCAACAGTTCTCTATTCAACTCGCCAGCAGAAGTAAATAGTAGGCCATGGCAACTGACCAGACTAGACTATCTATCCTGTCCAAAGCGCCGCCATGCCCTGGCAGAATCTTTCCAGAATCCTTAACACCAACAGATCGCTTAAGCATCGAAATGCCAAGATCACCTGCTGGGCTGACTATCGATACGAGAAGCCCAAGAACAAGAGCTAAGAGCAGATCAAGATCAAGGAAATAGGCGATAATGACGGTAAACGATGTACCAGCAATAATCCCACCGACATAACCTTCCACCGTTTTATTAGGGCTTAGTCGCGGTGAGAGCTTGTGCCGGCCGATTGACTTCCCAAAAACATAAGCCCCAGAATCGGCTATCCAAGTCCCGAGCATTGCCAGCGCAGTCCAGGCTGCCGCCGACTCCGGAATACCGCGAAGACGGAAGAAGTGACTCCCAAGCCATCCTATCAATATAATGCCGCCAGTGATCGCTAGCCAGGCGGCAGGCGCGTTTTCATCGGTACGCTTTTCGTACAACCACAGAGCGTAACCCACGGCAGCTAGCAAACTGATGAGCATAAACACCCCTACCAGATCAACCTGAATGCCGTTATCCCCAAATAACTGGACCTGGACATCTAAAGGAAGAAACCATTGAAGAAATGCGGCTGGTATCAGAAGCCAAAGGGGCGATTTCCAGCCTTGTTTTTCAATGAGCTGGCTATATTCCACGGCAGCTATGATCAACAGGGCGGCAAATGGCAGGAAGAAAAACCAACCGCCGAGGTAGATCAGGAACAGCGTCAAGGGGCCAAGGGTGAAGGTAACGAGAGCACGTTTGAGCAACATATTGTCGGGGAATGAAAAGCCTAATCTTCAGATAACAATCCAAATCGTCTATCGCGACCGCTAAAGGCAACAAGAGCTTGATACAATTCTTCTCGCCCAAAATCTGGCCAGTACTCTGGCGCCGGATAGAACTCGGCATAAGCCGCCTGCCAGATCAGGAAATTGCTCACCCTTAACTCACCACTGGTTCGAATAACTAAATCAGGATCGGGTAGACCATGGGTGAAAAGATATGAACTAAAAATGGGTTCGTTCAACTCAGTGGGAGATACGTTATCGGCCAACATCTCACGAACAGCATGCAGAATTTCTGCCCGCCCTCCATAGTTGAAGGCAACATTCAGAATCAGGCGATCGTTATCTTTCGTTAGCTCGAGAGCGTTAAGCACTTTCTCTTGCAACGAGGCATTAATCCCTCCAAGGTCACCGAGGTGGTGGAGACAAACTCCCTGCTCGTGTAACTCATTAAGTTCCTGATCCAGAACTCTGGAAAAGATGCGCATTAACCCGCGTACTTCACTCTCTGGACGCCCCCAATTTTCAGTCGAGAAAGCGTAAATAGTGAGAATCTTGATGCCGAATTCAACGCAAGCATCAATAACACGCCGCAGATTTTCCACTCCGGCCCGATGGCCCGCTTGCCTGGGCAAGCCGCGCTGCTTCGCCCAACGCCCATTTCCATCCATGATGATGGCAACGTGAGTGGGGACGGAGATATCAGTTAGGTCGAGAAGCGATTTCCGGGTGGCCATGCCTTCTACACTTCCATTATTTCTTCTTCTTTCTTCTTGCCGACTTCGTCGATCTCTTCAGTGTACTTATTGGTTAGGTTCTGTAAATCTTCCTGAGAGATATAGAACTGATTCTCGGAGATCATCACTTCCTCCTTCATCTCTCGGAGATCATTCAGAGTATCACGCCGAATGTTCCTAATCGCAACTTTGGCTTCCTCAACCCGTTTTCCGACGAGTTTAGTTAAATCTCGGCGTCGTTCCTCAGTTAATCGAGGAATATTGAGCCTGATGATCTTCCCATCATTATTAGGATTCAGTCCCAGATCGGATTTCAAAATCGCCCGCTCTATGGCGGCCAATGAATTCTGATCATAAGGCCGAATAGCTAATTGCTGTGGCTCAGGCACCGATATAGTTGCCAATTGATTTAGGGGGAGATTTGCTCCATACATCTCGACTTCTATTCGATCGAGCAAATGGGGCGATGCACGCCCAGTTCGATACGTCTGAAGGTCTGATTCCAAGGCTGATACGCTGCCTCTCATTCGATTCTCGGCCTCAAGCAGCAATTCGCGGACCATTGAATCCTCCAGTTGACACGGCTGACACCCATGTCTCACAAATTCGAGATTTCAGTACCAACGGCTTCCCCAAGCAGTAGATTCCTAACGCTATTGTCCTTCCAGAGGTTCAACACGACTATGGGCAGGCTGTTCTCCATGCAGAGAGATATCGCCGTGCTATCCATAAAGCGAAGACGCATATTTAGCGCGTCGATGTAGGACAGTCTATCCAACCTTTTTGCGTTCGGATTTGTTTTAGGATCGTCATCGTAAACTGCGTCAACCTTGGTGGCTTTGATGAGAACCTCTGCGCCAACTTCCATCGCTCGCAGAGCTCCGGCCGTATCAGTCGTAAAATACGGGTTCCCGGTGCCGCCGCCCATGATGACTACCCGGCCTTTTTCGAGATGGCGGATCGCCCGCAATCGTATATACGGCTCCGCAATAGACCGCATCTCGATCGCAGTCTGCACACGGGTAGCCAATCCATTTCGTTCGAGTGCATCTTGGAGGGCAAGCGCGTTCATGATCGTCGCTATCATGCCCATATGATCGGCCGTCGATCGTTCCATGCCTTGATCAACGCCCTCCTGACCTCGCCATAGGTTACCCGCGCCAATTACGATGCCAACTTGAGCACCAAGATCGTGCACGTTTTTTATGGTAGTCGCGACGTCTTCGGCCCTTTCGGGATCAATGCCGAATCCACTTGGGCCAGCTAAGGCCTCGCCGCCCATCTTCAACAAAATTCGCTGGAATCGGATATCGGGCATGTTACTCACTCCGAAGTAGCAGGATTATTGCTACTCAGTTTCGTTGTCGCCTTGACCTAATTCATAGCGAACGAAGCGGCGAACGACAACATTCTCCCGTAACGCCCCAATCGCCTCTAATATAAGGTCTTTGACCCTCACCGAATCGTCTTTTACAAAGGGCTGCTCCAGCAGGCAGACTTCTTCATAATACTTTTCAAGACGTCCCTTTACTATTCTGTCGACGATATCGGGCGGTTTTCCGTCCGCCTCTGCTTGTGATCGATACTCGTCAATCATCGGCTCTAAGATATCTGCGGGGACGTCCTCTAACTTTATGTAAAGAGGTTCCATTGCAGCAACGTGCAGCACAAGATCATGGGCGAGCGTCTGAAATCGCTGATTTCTGGCTACAAAATCCGTTTCGCAATTTAGCTCTAGCATGACTCCGACGCGGCTTCCGGGATGTGGATATACTTCGATGACGCCTTCGGCAGCCTTTCGATTCGCGCGACTTATGGCCCTTACCGCTCCTTTCTCGCGGATTATGTCAACTGCTTTGTCAAAGTCACCGTCTGTTGATTCCAATGCTTTCTTAGCATCTAATACGCCTGCGCCGGTCTTTTCGCGCAGGTCCTTTACCATTGCTGTGGTAACTTTCATCTGTCCTAAAAACTCCTCATAGCTTCTTTCAAACCGGGTGAAAGAGAATCAATATCTCCTCTCCGGCGATTTCATGCGGATTATGAATTCTCTATGCCAGACCAGTATCCTGCGGTCAGCATCTGAATCTTTATGTAAAGTACGAGATAAGTCAAGTCCGCGTTCACAACCGGTCAAAACATAGATCAGACGCTATCGCTCTAGATTTGATCTGTTCTATGGCGGGCCGCTGCGACCTACCATGGAGAAATCCGCTATTCGTTCTCCTCATCAGTACCGACTACAGCTTCGCTTTCAGCAGGCTCAGCATCGGTAGGCTCAGCCTCTACGGGCGCAACCTCGTCTAGTTCAGAGCCCTCGACTTCAGCCGCTTTATCCTCAGCCTCAAAAGGCTCAGCCTCAAAAGGCTCAGCCTCAATAGGCTCAGTCTCAATAGGCTCAGCCTCAATAGGCTCAACCGCTACAGGCTCAGCCTCGATTGGCTCAACCGCTACAGGCTCAACCGCTACAGGCTCAACCGCTGCAGGCTCAGCCGCTACAGGCTCAGCCGCTACAGGCTCAGCCGCTTGGGCAACTTCCTCCGTACCCTCTTTGATCGCAGATCCAAAACCACCTTCCCGAAGTTTTGCTAGAGTAGCCTCGCCGAGCAGACGTTCGTCTTCAGCATCATCGAGATCCTCGAATTCGTAGCCATATGTATCGAAATCATCAATACGATCTACAAGGGCTTCCTTGTGGATCGCCATTCCTTCCAGCGCCGCATCCGCAATTTTACTCGTAATGAGCTTAATCGCTCGAATGGCGTCATCATTCGAAGGAATAATGAAATCGATCGGGTCGGGATTGCAGTTTGTATCGACCATGGCGATCACCGGGATGTTCAGAATGTTGGCTTCCTTGACCGCCGTCTCCTCGTGATTTATATCAACCACGAACAACAACGCAGGAACTCCTTTCATCTTCCTAATACCTCCCAGACGATTGCTTAACTTGTCAATCTCTCTGGTAAGATGCAGCCGTTCTTTCTTTTTCAGAAGCTCGAACTCGCCAGCTTCCCTTCTTTGCTCAAGCTGGTCAAGATGGTCGATTCGTTGTCGAATCGTCTGCCAATTTGTTAATGTGCCACCCAGCCATCTTTGATTAACATAGGGTTGAGCAGCGCGGCCGGCTTCCCTGGATATGGTATCCTGCGCTTGCCGTTTGGTTCCGACGAACAGAACTTCGCCTCCCTCAGATACTTTATCTCTTACCAGATTGAAAACTGAATTGATCATAACAAGTGTTTGTTGAAGATCGACGATATGAATGCCATTACGCTCGGTGAAGATATATGGCTTCATCTTGGGATTCCAGCGCGGTGTTCGGTGCCCGAAATGTACGCCTGTTTCGAGCAGCGCCTTCATAGAGACTACAGACATGGGGAACTCTCCTTTACTTTTGTTATTTTCCTCCATGCTTCTCTTCCTGCTATGGAACTCACATCTGTGGCCTGGGAAGTACCACGTAAGCACACCCACTGCAGTCAAAGCATGTGTGTATTTTTGAAACCGTGTCCTGGATAGGCATCCGGTATCCAACCTTTGAATTATAACGAAAGTGATGCTTTTCGCAAACGAGCTTTAGGGGGTGAAGAGAGATCCTACGCTTTTGGTTGCGGAGAACGTTTAAGTACAGCTAGCGACAGTCCTTACTTCCATTTTGTCAGGATGGTCTCGCGTTCGAATAGGCGAACGGCCAGGATCACAAGTACGATGTCGATTACTAGAGCAACGACAGCGACCAGAAGAACGATATCTCGTTCGAGAATAATGAAACCAATGGACTGGCCAATGATCAACAATACCAGTGGAAGGAGTACGACGCCTGATAGTTGTTCGGCTACCCTAGGATCGCTCACTCGGGATGACACCATGATGGCGATACATACGGAGAGCAGCGCTAACAAGGGTCCAACGACGAACACTGCTATTATCCATAACGGTTCTACCAGCCTGGCGGCTACATTTGAGGTAGTCAGCAAATTGACGCCAATGACATACAATCCATAGGCCAGCCAGGTAGCCAACACGGCGGGGATAAGTGCCGCTAGCATTTTTCCGACCACGAGTTCCGTCGTCGTGATTGGCGTTGCCAAAAGTGGTTCAAGGCTCCTCACCGTTTTTTCGCCAACAATACTGTAGGCCGCGATGGTCACCGGTATCATTACTGGCAGGATCATGAACATCAGAGTGAAAATATCGAGTGTATAAACTTGAACGCACTCAATCTCGTCGAGACCTTGACAGAGGACTTCGGCGCCGGGAATCGGATCACCCCCATCGGAGAAGTCACTGCTTGCACCCTCCATAACGCCGACCGATATTAGGGGCAGGGCCACAAATAATAGAGGGAGGAATAACACGGAGAAAAGTACTAGCCGATTCCTAAACACCTCGGCCCACTCTTTACTGACGATGGTAACTATCTTGCTCATGGCCAACCTTAATCAACAAGCTGAAGGTAAATATCCTCAAGGGAGTGCCGGATTTCGCCAACGAATTGTATCTGCGCTCCCGCAGATACGAGGGCGCTGATAATCTCTGGATTATAGATCTCGGGTTCTTCCATGGAGACGACAATCTTGTTCTCGACTGCTTCCACTTCTTTCACGTGAGACGACTCCTCCAGGATATTGACGTAATCATGTCCCGGATGAGAAAAGTGAAACACGATCTTGCGACCATAAATCTGCTTTCGCAAACCATCGGGCGAATCGACAACTCGTAGCTGTTTGTTGAAGACTGCGATCCGGTCGCACAATCGATCCGCTTCGTCGAGGTTGTGAGTACATATGAAGATAGTACGTCCGGCCTCGCGAAGCTCTTCAATGAAATCACGAATAAGCTTCGCCGACTCTGGATCTAGACCGGCCGTGGGTTCATCCAAGAAGAGCACCTCTGGCTCATGGATCAGCGACCTGGCGATGGCGAGTTTCTGGCGCATTCCTTTGCTGAAGGTTCCCGCGCTGTCTCCCCTTCTGGACCACAAACCAAGCCATTTCAGGTATTTTTCCACCTGATGATCAGGATCCTCAACTTCATATAACTTGGCATAAATCATGAGATTTCGCCAGGCGCTAAGCCTGTCATAAAGTCCTGGCATCTCGGTTAATATGCCCACGCTGCTACGTATCGCTTGATCATCTTGGCCAAGTTCATAACCGAGAACACTTGCCCGACCAGAAGTTGGACGAATAAGGCTTGTCAACATTCTGACTGTGGTTGTTTTTCCGGCGCCATTTGGTCCCAGGAAACCGAAGACTTCGCCTTTTTCAATAGTCAGTGTTAGACGATCTACGGCAACGTGATTGTCGAACTGCTTGGTAAGATTGCTAAGCTCAATCATCAAATCGTGCCTATTTCCAAATTCAAGAAAAGTATCTGCTATCGTCTAATCTATCGGCGGTTACGTCTATATGCAATATTCCCGTGGGCTCCGGTTGGGCTAACGGGATCGGAGCCGCAATTTCTGGCTCTGGTTCCCTAATTCGTAGTATGAAGACAAGACTGGCTATAGCCATGAATGCGATGAGGAATTCTGCCACATAAACTCCCCAAGCTGCGACCGAAAAAACGGCAATACCGTCGACGATGGCGTGCCACAGAACAGCCGCAGCGAGCCACAATGGTTGTTTCTTGACGAAGGCGAGCATTACCATCAGCGAGAATGATAGGTGGAGTATGATGGCGAAGAATCGTTCAACAGCTCCCAATATTGCAGCATACCACGGGACAGAGAAGAAAGAATCCAATGAGGCTGATATCAATGGCGCTTGCTCAGAAGGTATCAATGTCAAGAGCCGGTCATTTCGCCACGCTAGGAGGAGGACTGTGTTTATTGCTACCAGGATCCCTAAGATGATCGCCTCAGCACCGCCGTGGCCAGCACCCAACATCATTCCCTTTCCCCAACTGCGAGCATCCTTGGCCCAATACCGGTAGCCTATGTAGCGTGCCCCCTCTTCAAAGAATGCCGCAGATAGTCCAAGAAAAGCTGCGGTAATGATGAGTCCGGACGTCTCAGGAAGATGCCCAATTTGATCATTTAATATCGGAAGGACGAAGTAGTTAAACGGCAAATGTCCTAGTTGGGATACGATGAACGTCGTGCACCCAATGGTAAACAGACGCCACCCAACCGATCGTCTCCTGCTGATCAACCAGCCAAGTAGCAACGGCATGGCGATCATAAGTATGAAGTTCACTGAGTAAAGAAAGGTATGCATCGGATAATGGATGCCAGAGTGGATTGCTGTAATACAATCTGAATGTTATGTAAAGGATAGGTCCATATATGCTGGCCTCTAGTATCGCTCCACGTTCAGTTGGCAGCGGACAAGGCATCTGTGATCGTCTCAATAATCGTATGCATGAATTCCAAATATGTTGCTGCCTCACCAGTAGCAACGGTCAGTGATCCAGTGGAAAGTGGTATCAACCGGATTTCCGAGTCACGAGCGATTTGCTCGGCCAGACTTGAATTAGCTGAATCGCTGACAAACACGGCCGTAACATCACGCTGCCCGATAATCTCCAGTAATGCTGCCAATTCCTTGGCGGAAGGCTGGGACTGTGTGCTGTAGCCTGGAATCACCGTCCCAATAAGCTCCAATCCGTACCGATCGACCAGGTATCCAAACGAATCATGGTCAGTAACGAGTAGACGTCTTTCCACAGGAAGCTGCTCGATCCGTTCAACTATCCAGGCGTCGAGTTGCCTTAGTTGTTCGCGATACAATTCGGCGTTATCGCGGAAAGTGTTTTGATTATCGGGATCCATTTCGATGAGAGCATCTTCTATATTGTCAACCCAGATCATGACTCTGAGCGGATCAAACCAGACGTGAGGATCAGCGTCAGCTGTGTTCTCGTCGCCATCACTACCAGGTGCTCTGATGGCCTTTATCCCGTCTGATACAGTTATTACTCTTGTATTCGCTCCAACATTTTCGAGAACCGGTTCAAGAAACGTCTCTAGCCCGAGCCCATTTACGAAAACCAGATCGGCATCGGCTAAGGCGGCGACGTCTCGAGGGGTTACCAGGTACGCGTGGGGATCGGCCCCTGGGGGCAATAGCACATCGAGATCGATGAGCTCGCCGCCGACAGCGCCCACAACGTCCCCCAAAATAGTGGTTGTGGCAACAACGTTAATGAGGTTCCCGGAAACTCCACCGTCTTGATCTCCTTCGGTTGCGGTCTGCTCGCCGCAACCAACAGCTATTGCAGTGAAGGCCAAAACAATGATGGGGATTCTAATATTGCTAAGTTTTTCTTTGTTCATTCGTTACCGTATCGCAATACGAGGGGGTTCCGTCCAATTTTAGGGCAACTAATTCAGAGTATCAATCACTCATGCGTAAATCGCATTAGCTGTGGTTCGGACTGAACTACGTATGTAACTTCAACCAGACCTATCGACTGACGATATTCGAATAATAGATTATTTTTTGGACGAGACTAGGGAGTATTCTCTGGGACAACTCCCCTCGACGTCACTTTCATTGACTAGCGACGACAGGCCAAATCGCATATTGTCCGATTGGCGCTAATCTTTTTGCCATCGGCCTCGCCGAAGCTAGATTGAACCTAGCACCAACAATGAAGGCACGACGGCAATTCCAACAGCTGGAAAAGGGATTGCAGATTTAGCCTGATCTCGCTTAATACCGTCTGTATCCGTCTCAGCTAGTAACTGAACCATACGTCTGGGACGTTAGGCCCGCCCTGCATGTTTCTGTCATCAGACCACTGTATACATCCATACGAGCTATCTTGGACCTTGGTATCGTAGTCGCCATGGTAGCAGGTCGTTAGATTCGGATCGATGTATATCGATGTTGACACATCCGAAACACGCTTAGTTAGTTCCCAGGTTGTACCGCCGTTACGAATCATCAGATTCCCTGGAACTGTTTCAAGCTATCTATACAGACCTGCGATTGTATGTTAACTTTATCCAGCCGGTTCTGAAACTGGTCTATAAAGAACGTCGGGGCAGTAAAGTCCTAAATCGCTATGACGAGGCTCAGACACCACATCAACGAATTATTACTTCACCCGATGTGTCAGCCAAAGATAAACTACGCCTTCAGCACGTTTACTTACAGCTCAATCCAGCTCAGCTGAGGCGGCAGATCGACGCTAATCTGAAACGCTTAGGCCGATTGACACGGTAACATCAATTGTGAAGCAACGAAAACCCTCTTGGTAACATTTTCTATTGACGCAATACGGAAGGAACCTACACTTAAATGAGGTGACTTTCGTCACTATCAGCTCCTGATTTGCCGCCGGTTTACTACCCCCAAACAGTCATATCGTCGCGATTTTCTTTTTGTCAGGCGCGAGTTACAATCAACAAAGCTATGAATCAATCTGTACTTATTGAAGAATCTCCTGGGAATCCATTTATTTTTGGACGCCCGTTGGAGAAGTCCGATCCGTTTTTCGGACGTCATGATGAAATTTCCTGGTTAAGGAGATCGGTCTGGACGGAAAAAGAAAGACGGCCTGTGGCTATCACAGGTTCGCCCGGGATTGGAAAGACATCCATTTTGAATAGGCTTATCCACGGTACAGATTCCCGGAAAATTACCACTATTGTCATCGACGCGTCCCAGATATTCGACCTTGATGGCCGTGATTTTTTGTGGAGATTCAGCCAGAAGATAACGAAAGGGCTTGCGTCAAGCGGTCGCGTCGCACCTTCTATACAAAAGCGAATGTTAGTTCTTCGCCCGATGGAGGTGTTTAGCAAGAAATTCTGGATACCATTGGCGAAATCAATGAGCAATGAGCGCTTGCTTGTCGCCTTCGATGATGCCGACGTCCTCTTTAGTCTTTCGGGAGAGAGATCCTCTGGTACGGAAATACTAGACATAATGTTTCGGCTTTACAAAGAGGTAGAGACAATCGAGTTCTTGCTGGTGTTAAGCGACAATCTCAGGCGAAATTCGTCTGCAAACGACTTGTTATTCGACAAAGCAAGGATCCTAGAGATTGGAAACTTTGGTAAGCAACAATCTCTTGACATAATCAGACAATCTTATCCACGCCGTGTAGCAGACATCGTTGGGACATATATCCACGATCTGACAGGTGGCCATCCAAATGATCTTCAGAAGCTTTGTCACGCGCTATACGAGCGATGTCTCCATCTAGGAACTAACCACATCACTTTGGCTGATGTCGCGGTGACTCTTGCCATGGATCTTGATCCCAGCGATTTTCAGATGCCCGTTTTCAAGCGTCGAAATATCTATAAGTACCGCTTACCCGAAGAGCGAATGTGACGGGCTGACAGCCAGTATCTGAGCTCAGTTGATTTTGTTTTTCTCAATAGCAGGTTTCATAAATCTCAAATTTGAGAATCCTGTTAGTTGTTGACTTGCCGTCATCAGATAGTATCGTAAGATCAGCTACTGAGTAGCCCATATCTGAAGACCGCTGGATAAAGATAAAGGCGGAGATACAAATGAGCGTGAACGATAACGATTCCCTTCCCATTAGTGCAGAGCTATTGGAGATCCTCCGGTGTCCAAGAGCCGTTCAGGAAAAGGAGAAATACGGAGAAGACCCTGGTCAACTCCGTCTGGTACACAATACCTGGCTCGTATGTGATGATTCGGGTTTGAAGTACCCTATTCGGGAAGGAATACCTGTGATGCTAATAGAGGAAGGGGAGAAGTGGAAGGATACGCCAGATGAGGAGCTACCGGTACCCCCTCCGGTTGATTGATCTCTCTGAGTAGCCTTGTTTGCAGGCGAATATAGCGCTAATCGCCTCTGCAACACCGATTGGTGAGCCAAACCTGTTTCAGGCTGCGACTTTAATGGTCAATTTGGCCTACTTGCTGCTCTTTGGTGGGCCTTCCATTGTTTCAGGCGTAACAGTTGAAGGATACAACTGAACGGTAGTCAGAGGCTCGATATCTATTCCGGCTATGTTAACCGCCTTATATAGAGCTGAGTTCATCGCATCAATCGCCCTTCGTTTTTCAACGTAATGCTCTATCCAGCAGCGAACGCGAAAAACCAAAGCGGTGCTTCCAAACTCGAGCATGAGAGCTTCAATCGGGCGATCATGCATCACCCAATCTTCGGATCGGATTGCTTCGATCATCACTTCACGTGCTATCTCAAGATCTGTTCCATACGCTACTCCGATATGAGTCTGAACTCGATAAACGGTGCTTGGATCTGAGTAGTTGACAACCAGGCCTTTACCAATCACTGAGTTGGGTATTGCCACGAGCCTGTTATCCCGGGTGAGAACCCGGGTGCTGCGCAGCCCTATCTCTGTGACATCCCCCCAGGTGTCGATATCCATAATCTCAACCCGATCCCCCACGGCGAAAGGCTGATCGATCATTATGATGAAGCCAGAGATGATGTCGCTGAGGGTCTCTTGGGCAGCTAGGGCAACTGCAAGCGTTCCGATTCCTAAGGTGGTGACCAACGCGCTCGGTTCAATCCCGAATCGACCAAGAAAGATGATTATAACGATTACAGTAAGAATTGTGTTGGCAAGGGCTTTAAAAAATGATAGGAATTTGTCGTCGAGCTCTGTCTCGGTTTTTGAAACGACGTCTTCAGCATACCACTTAGCGATGGCGGATATTAATCTAATTAAGGCCGCATAGACAATCAGGAGATAGAGAACAAAGAAGAAATCATCGATGCTGCCTTGCCATTTTCTATTGCTGATGATGTCAATCTGGCGCAATGCGAGCTCGAAACCTAATACGACGATCACTACCCGCACAGGAGTTTTGACTGCGCCAACCAGCACATCGTCAAACCTGGTCTCTGTCTTACTGAAATACCGTTTACTTAGCTGGTTCAATATGAATCCGATCAACCAACTTAGTATGAGAGCACCCAGTAAGATTCCAAGAGCGATGGTCCAGTTCTGAATGTTTTCTGTCATTGTGTTCAATCCCTCCGCCTTCACGATGAGCTCTTACGTAATGGATCAATGCAGATAAGTCACCTTCCACGAGGCCAGCATGCGGTGTGTTAGTCCAATATTCTACATGGCGACCGGTTCAGCTATAATAAGCTACCGATACGCTCTTATCAAGCCTTGGAAATTTCAGATCCCTGTAGGCGCAGGTTAGACAGATTTTACTAGTATAAATGGGGGCGTCGTAATTGGTTCTAGTAGCCTACTTGGCGGACCGGATCGTAATCCAATATCGCTACAGGAGAGTGCCATTGTGGAAGAGTTGACAGCCAGCCACCAGAACCGGATGACCAGTCAGGTTCAATCCCTCATAGAACAAGGTAGGCTAGATGAGTTGCGTTTGCTGGTGAATGATTTTCATCCGGCCGATATCGCCGACGTCTTAGATAACCTAGCCCCCGACAAGACCCTCATTGTCTTCGGTTTGCTCACCGACGAGGTAGCAAGCGAAGTTCTAGATGAAACCAGTAGCCGCGTCCGGCAGGATCTCGTTGAAAAGGTTGACGATGAACGGCTCGCAGATTTGCTCGACGAGCTACCGATGGACGACGCCGCGGAGTTCCTGGATGAGTTGTCAGATGAGACGGCAACACTTCTCCTTGGACTCATGGAGCCTGAGGAAGCCCATGAGGTGCGAGAACTCCTAAGCTACGAAGAGGAGACCGCGGGGCGCTTGATGACCCGGGATGTCGCCGCCCTTCGGAGGAATTGGACGGTAGCAGAAGCTCTGGATTATTTGCGCTCGCTGGCCGAGATCGAAGAGACGGAGACCGTCCATTATCTTTATGTGATAGACCGAAATAGCCGGCTGATTGGCGTGGTTCCGATTCGTGCTCTGCTTCAAGCTGGGCCGTCAACGACAATTGAGTCAATCATGGAAACTGACATATTGACTATTCCGGTATCGGCCGATCAGGAAGAATTGGCTGAGATGGTATCGAAATACGATTTTGTGGCTATGCCGGTCGTCGATGAAGAGATGCGGCTTCTTGGTGTGGTCACCGTCGATGATGTGCTTGACATAATTGAAGAGGAAGCCACCGAGGATATTCAGCGCCTGGGTGGGTCAGAGCCCCTGGCCCAACCCTATTTTTCTGCTTCAGTTTTCCAAGTTGTCGGTAAACGACTAGTATGGTTAATCCCCCTTTTTGCGGCTTCACTAGCGACAGATGCCATTGTAGAGAACAATGAGGCCCTTCTTGCCGCCTTCGTCTCGTTAACAATCTTCATTCCGGTTGTCAGTGGCACAGCCGGTAACGCTGGATCGCAAACTGTTGCCACAATCATTCGAGCCATCGCCGTCGGAGAGGTGCGCTTGGTGGATATTGGGCGTACGCTCTCGAGAGAGATTTCCATAGGACTCATTTTAGGTCTGGTCCTTGGCCTTGCTGGCTTCGTCCGGGCTTATCTGTTTGACTCGGATCCCGGCGTTCCTATAGTTCTTGCCCTCACTCTACTCCTGGTAGTAATCTGGGCCAACACGGTAGCGACTCTCGTTCCCTTGATAACCGAACGCTTAAGGATCGATCCTGCGGTTGTGAGCGCACCGATGATTACGACCATCGTGGATGCCACTGGTCTGTTAATCTACTTCACTCTTGCTAGCCTCATACTCTAGTCCGGATGAATTCGGATATTGAATAGTATCGACCGGTCATTTCAGGCTCCACCCGAGTTTCTCTCATCCCTTCAATCGGCCACCCACGTCGCCGTCCTGACCGGATCCGGTATCTCGGCTGAGAGCAGCGTGCCCACTTTTCGGGAAGCTCAGACTGGATTATGGTCTCAATATGATCCCGAATCTCTGGCAACTCCAGATGCGTTTCGCCGCGATCCCGAACTGGTATGGCAATGGTACCGCTGGCGCCGTGAACTTATTGGCAAGGCAAAACCCAACCCTGGACACCTGTCTCTGGTGGAAATGGAAGCATTAATTCGGAGTATTAGCTTGATCACGCAGAATGTGGATGGTCTCCACGAGCTTGCTGGCAGTTCAACCATCGTCGAGCTTCATGGCAACATCATGCGTTCTCGATGTACGCGAGATGGAAGGATCATCGACGAGATTTCTGACTCCTCAGATAACCTCCCTCATTGTCCAGATTGCGGCAGCTTGCTCAGGCCTGACGTCGTTTGGTTTGGCGAAGCACTCCCACAGGCCAGCATTCATGAAGCCCTAAATGCGGCCAGGACCTCCGATATCTTCTTCAGCATCGGGACGTCGTCCATTGTCCAGCCCGCAGCATCGCTCGCCCTGGAAGCTCGCGCAAAAGGGGCGATCATTGTTGAGATTAACATCGAGGACACGCCGCTGACTCAATTTTCCGACTTCGTTTTCAGGGGAACCGCGGGAAAAGTCCTGCCATCCCTGGTCAACTCAGTTAAGCGACGATGACCAGATCGATTCAAGCACCCATTCTTCGTCCGCATCTCGAGACATCAATCGCCTCGATCGTATTTTTCAGACCGTCTCCTTACTCTTACTATATGCAGGGTTGGCAACAATTAAGGGACGATCAGCCCGACAGTGGTAACAATTGAAGACTTAGATCATTATGTTAAGTTATGCTTGAAGAGGGAAAAACTCTGTCAGCCCAATACCTTTCGTGCCAATTGACCTAAAACGAGCCTGCTAAGAATAGGAAAAAAACGTAACGGCAATGAATCAGAAACGAATCCCGCTTCGAGTCGTATTTCTCTCGATAAGTATGGTATTTATCGCCACCGTGTTGATTCTCCAATACCTTCTATCTGGACAACCAATTTTCAGCATGCCGAGCGGTGAGGAAATTCAGCCATCTCTTGCTGTGATTGAGACGAAAACTAGTGTGGCTGGGTCAGATGGTTTCTTCAACGGCTCATCCGAATCGGATTCCAGTATCCCATTTGAAGAGAACCTTCACTCAACGGCCCCTGCACAGAGCGGCCAATCGCCCACGGTCCCAGAAACCATCGAATTTCAGGTAATACAGTTGGTCATTCCCGAACTTAATATAGATGCCTCGGTAGGAAGCGTTGGTCTACTCCCTGGGGGCGTAGGCGGTAGCCAGTCTAATGATCCGGGAACTTCGCTGGGTAGCTCTCATGGTCAGTATCTACAAATAGATCCAGCGGGTGAGACTGATAATCTCAATATTGATGGTCAAAACTATGTAGATATCGACGCAATTCGAGATATGCTCGGATTGGAGGCTGATGCGCAATTCACGGTCTACAAACTGAGCAATGATTACTTGATCAACGCGGCCCAGATAGAATCATACAGCGGAGAACAACAGCCCATCGTGATCATGTTAGACAACGCGCGTTGGATTCTTCCGGAGAGGGGTGGGAGTATGCAAATCGCCACATCCTGGCCGGGCGGTATGGGGCAAAGCCGATTCGTCATTGTTGCTAAACCGCTGGGTGCAACGGCAGATGCGGAGATTCTGAACTAATCGACGCAGCTACTGTCTCTCCTTCTACTTCAGACTGATTTTTCATCTAACTAAGATATTTAGGTGTTTGCATAAATTGGACGAAACGCTTCAGCATGGACAGCTCATATAAGGTGACGAAGAAATCGGAAGGAATAACGCTTCATAACTCGATCTAGGGCTACCCTACTCCATATCACGAACCTTAGGAACGCTTGACAGCGGGACAGTCCCGTGATACGTTTTCGATATACCTAAATCACTATTTTTGTTACCTTAAGGTATGAAGATGTCACCGGATATCGATTCTCTACCACGAAGCACTTCTCGACAACGTAATATCCTTAATCACCAGGCAATCGAAGATTACCTGAAGACCATTTACGCATTAGAGCAGGAAGAAAGCCCAGTAAGTACCTCTAGGATTGCACAGGCATGTTCGGTAAAACCAGGCTCAGCCACGAGTATGATCCAACGTCTGGCTCGGCTCAACCTAGTTGACTATGAGAAACATTATGGCGCGACCTTAACAGAGGCTGGAAAACAGATCGCCTTGGAGGTTATTCGCCACCATCGGTTGGTCGAGTTATATCTGATTGAAGCGCTCGATTTTAGTTGGGATGAGGTTCACGAGCAGGCAGATATCCTTGAACACGTGATAAGCGAGGAACTCGAGGAGAAAATCGCCGCTGTACTCCATTACCCCTCTTTCGATCCTCACGGTGATCCGATCCCTTCAAGGGATGGCCTAATGGTCGAGGTAGAGACGCTTGCGCTTACCAGGCTGCCTGAAAACACAGTCGCAGTCGTTTCCCGTGTTCCAGATAATGCCGATGGTGATTTTCTGCGCTATATCGCCCACCTCGGCCTGGTTCCGGGCAATGAATTAACAGTGATCGAGGCGGCCCCGTTCGACGGCCCCCTAACTATCGAGATAGACGGGCAGAGACAGGTTGTGGGATACAAAACTGCTTCGACGATCCGTGTAGAAATCGTGTAATTCTGGTAGGTGGTTGTCGTTCTGGGAGGAGTTCGGCAGCTACGTCCATTTTTCTATCAAGCCCAGTTTGGTGGCTTCTTCTTTGGCCCACTTGGGGACGGGTGTCACCGTAGCAAGAGGTGGTAGCTCTGCGAGATTCTCAGGTGTGGGATCAAAATTCAGCTCGTCTATCAGGCGCTTCACTACTGTCTTGAGCACCTGCACCTTGCAAATCGTTTGTCGTTTCCGGCTACAATAGTCCACGGAGCCTGGACCGTAGTGGTCTTTATCAACATGTCCTCAACGGCTTTCTCGTATAGATCCCATCTGTCTCGATTTCGCCAATCCTCATCTGTCAGTTTCCAGGCCTTATATGGTATGTCCTGTCAACGATTACGGATGTACCTGGAGAGGCGAAAATCCGAATACACCTCTACGAATGTCCCACGCGATAATCGGAGAGCTTATAAAGGCTAGAATCACACGGATGACAGGATTCGCACCGCAGACAATTAGGAGTGGACTGAATTGTTTCGAGACCGTAGAAATTCGGGGTTATATACGATCCTTATCTATTTCAAGCCCTATTTGACGATTTAGAATGGCCCTGCCACCAGACTTAAGTTTCCACCAACGTAATTTGTATGCGCAAAATCCTTGATCCTACGAGAGATCACTATAGACTAAGATGATATGTCTCAGCTTAAACCTGGCGACGTTGCTCCCGTCGCTCTTAGACTTAAAGATATCGTCAACCGCACTCCTGTGATGTCTTCCCGGACGCTTAACGCGCAATCGGGCAATACTGTGTTCCTAAAGTGCGAGAACTTTCAGAGAGTTGGCGCTTTTAAGTTCCGCGGCGCATATAATGCCATATCGCAGCTCAACCAATCGGAAAAAGATGCGGGCGTTGTCACGCATTCCAGCGGTAATCATGCCCAAGGAGTCGCTCTAGCGGCTAAGCTCTTAGGCGTCAAGGCAGTCGTAGTAATGCCGGTAGATGCGCCGATGATAAAAAGAAAGGCCACGGCCCAATACGGAGCCGAGATCGTGCCCTGCCAGGCTATTCAGAGAGAGGAGGTAGCCAATAAGCTCGTCGAAAGACATGGCTATACCCTCCTCCATCCATACGATAATGACAATATTATTCTCGGCCAAGGGACGGCCGCTTGGGAGTTGTTTGAGGAAACTGGCCATCTAGATTATCTCTTCGTGCCCGTCGGGGGCGGGGGCTTGATCAGCGGTTCTTCCCTTTCCGCAGCTGCCATGTCACCGGGATGCAAAGTGGTTGGCGTCGAACCGAGCCTGGCCGATGACGCCAAGCGCTCGTGGGAGTCGGGTCAGTTAGTCGAGCTTGCCCAAGTACCAGACACGATTGCAGACGGGCTTCGCCCACGGCAAGTTGGCCAGCGCAACCTGGATATTATGCGAGAACATGTGTCGGATATGATTACCGTCGAGGAAGAGGACATCGTCTCCACGCTTGTCTTCATATGGGAAAGAATGAAGATTATCGTCGAGCCGAGTGCAGCGGTTGCCTTGGCGCCTATATTCACCGGGCAATATACAGTTCAGGCGAAACGCGTCGGCGTGCTGATAAGTGGTGGGAATATCGATCTCCTCAACTTGCCCATAGGATTGCGCGAATTAATTGTCGATATCTAAACTGATTATTTCCTGCGTTCCTGTTCGACACGAGCTTTCGCTTGCAACCGATGCAGATTGTGCGCTCTGCTTGTTAGAGTTCCTGGAATTCACCGGCATTATCTACAGTTGACGTCTTATATTTATTTGGAGGAGGCAGTATGAACCCGGTTCAGCTTGTTGATCAGGTTAAGGAAGACGGTGTTGTATTTATCAGTTTACAATTCACCGATATTCAGGGAACGGTTAAAAGCGTCTCTATCCCGATTAACCACTTGGAAGAGGCGCTTGAACGAGGCATATGGTTCGATGGCTCATCAATCGAAGGTTTCGCCCGGATTCAGGAAGCCGATATGTTTCTCAAACCAGATCCGGCGACCTATGCCATTCTTCCGTGGAGTAGCCCTGAACGACGTCGTGCTAGATTGATCTGCGATGTATACAGCACCAATGGTAAACCATTTAAAGGTGATCCCCGTTCTGTATTAAAGAACGCCGTCAAAAAGGCTCGCGAACAAGGACTGCTGTTCAATTGTGGACCTGAGGTTGAGTTCTTCTTATTCAGTAGCGATCGGGGGAGTACGGAGCCTGTTCCACATGACGTGGCCGGCTACTTCGATTTCTCACCTCGCGATAGGGCCCAGATCGTACGCTCCGATATTGTCAGAGCCTTGGTGGATCTCGGTATAGATGTCGAGGCATCACATCACGAAGTCGCCGCCGGGCAGCACGAAATTGACTTTAAATACGCGGACGCCGTCACAGCGGCCGACAATGTCATGACTTTCAAATACACTGTGAAAGCGGTCGCTGCTACCCATGGTCTACTGGCAACATTCATGCCTAAACCAATCGCTGGCATCAACGGTTCAGGCATGCATACCCATCAAAGTATCCAGGATCTCAATGGGAAGAACTTGTTCTTTGATCCCGATGGACAATACAAGTTGTCGGATATGGCCCGGCACTTCATCGGAGGTCAGCTGAAACATGCCGACGCGCTTTCGGCTGTTGTTGCCCCGACAGTAAACAGCTATAAACGCCTTGTGCCCGGCTATGAAGCGCCTGTTTACATCTGCTGGGCTCAGGTAAATAGATCAGCCCTCATTCGAGTTCCCCGTTACTCGGCCGGTCGTGAGGAATCCACCCGTGTTGAACTTCGATGTCCGGATCCCAGTTGCAATCCGTATCTAGCCTTCGCGGCCATGTTGGAGGCCGGTCTGGATGGAATTCAGAACAAAATCGCTCCTCCATCTCCTGTGAGTGATGACGTCTATGAGTATTCCCCGGCTGATTTAAGCGAACGAGGCATAGCTCTGCTGCCTGGAACGCTAAATGATGCTTTAGACGCGCTCACGGCCGACGATGTAGTCCGCGGAGCTTTAGGTGAACATGTTTACGAGGTCTTTCATCGGGCAAGACTTGCCGAGTGGGAGGAGTATCGCTTGCAGGTCTCTGAATGGGAACGTGATCGGTATCTCGAAATCCTATAAGCCGCGAAACGAGTGGCAACGAGAATCACCTAACTGTATTTCGGCAATAAAATTAGTCCTCGGCACTCAGAAAACTATAACAAGTGTAAAGCGGTTTACACTCCAATGGTCTTGACGCCATACATGGCGTATGCTAAAGTGTTCCTCGGCATAAGATATATAGAAGCTATTGGAGACGCATCTATGGGTAAGATCGATAGAATCCACGGAAAGGCTCGTTTTGGCGATGGAGCCAAATCGCCTATTCGTGGTGCGTCTACAGCCCGATGCTGACTTAACATAAAATTAGCAGCGCAAGGCCGCAGAGCACCACAAGTGCCTGCGGCCTTTTTTTATTCCCACGCTGCTATGCAGAGCGACACGAATAATAAAGGACGCAGGTGAGAGGCACTAGGCCTATCGCATGCGTCCTTTTTTTGGCTGCAATTCGTTCCATCATTGAAGCGAATTCAGGTAGATTCTCCGGGAATAACGGAAGATTAAGGTGACAAAGGTTTGAAGATGATAAAAGCGTTGATATTTGATGTTGGTGGTGTCCTTGTTCGGTCGGGCGAACGGACTAGCCGCAAGAAATGGGAGCGGCGCCTCGGTCTGAACGAATGGGGTTCTGAGAATATCGTCTTCAATAGTGAGATAGGTAATAAAGCGCAGCTGGGTGCAATATCGGAGGAATCGTTATGGACCTGGGTGGCCGGGCAATTCGATCTATCACCTGCGGAGTTCGCCGAATTTCGGGAAGATTTTTGGGCTGATAATGAGGTGGATAATGGCCTCATGGCGATGATTAGAAATCTACGGCCGTTTTACAAGACGGCGATCATCAGCAACGCTACGGAAACCTTCAGGATTGACCTTACCGATAGATACCAGATCGCCGACGCATTTGACCTCATCGTTTTCTCGGCTGAAGAGAAGATTATGAAGCCAGATCCAGAGTTGTATCTGCGGACACTCGATAGACTACGGAACAAGCCATCTGAGTGCATCTTCGTTGACGATATGGAAGTGAATGTGAACGCCGCCCAGAATCTGGGAATGCAGGCCATCCGGTTCACACCAGATATTGATCTAGCAGCGGAATTTGAACGCTACGGCGTGAGGCAAGGAGGATAGTAATGACCGAAATAGCCAATAAGATGCAGGTTGGAGAATCGGAATTAGTGAACGAACAACGGCGACTAATGGAGATGGAAAAGATGATTTCAATAGATATCGACGCGACCCGGGAGCAGACTGATCAATATAACCTTCGAGCAGCAACGATCGAAGACGTTGAGGCAGCCTTTGAGCTATTCGACACCTGTTCAAATCACATGATAGGAAAGTCCGAGACAACGCTCTCCAATGTACGGAACGAGTGGACCTCGCCAGGGTTTGATTTAGGCAACTCGGTTCGTATTGTCGAGACTCCACGAGGCAAAGTCGTCGGATACGTGGAAGTCTGGGATGTTGACGATCCCCCAGTCAGCATCTGGGCCTGGGGACGGGTTCATCCCGACTATGAAGACCAAGGTATTGGAACCAAACTTATGCGCTGGGCAGAGGCGCGATCACGAAAAGCCATCCCCAGGACGCCAGAGAACACCAGAGTGGTTATGCGATCCGGCACCTTCAGCCAATACGATCCAGGTCATAAACTGCTGGCTAGTCTTGATATGAACCTAATTCGGCACTTTTTCACCATGGCGATAGATCTAAACGAGGAACCGGAAACACCTTCCTGGCCTGCGGGAATCCACGTTCGGACGATGAACGGCGAAAAAGAACTCCGTTCTGTAGTTTATGCTGTAAGAGACGCCTTTAAAGATCATTGGGGCTATGTGGCGACGCCATTTAAGCAGGAATACGATCAGTGGCTCCATTTCATTCGCAATGACGAGAAATACGACCCGTCTCTCTGGTTCCTGGCCATGGATGGAGAGGAAATCGCCGGTATTTCATTGTGCCGGCTGGAGAGTGATGAAGATCCTGAGCTGGGCTGGGTAAATGTCCTTGGCGTACGCCGGATGTGGCGCAGAAATGGTCTCGGTCTCGCTCTCTTGAAACACAGTTTCAGCAAATTGTGGCATCTAGGAAAGCATGGGGCTGGACTCGGTGTTGACGCATCTAGTCTTACCGGTGCGATGGGTCTTTATGAGAAAGCGGGGATGCATCGCATCCGACAATTCGATTTATACGAGAACGAACTTCGTCCGGGACGGGATCTAACGAAGCAGTCGGTTTGATCGCTGGACGCAGATCCAGCATGAAGCCGATTGCATCGGATTCGTTTCTAAAAACACGTTCAACCGGATGATTCCTTATACAAGGACTTAGATTCTTAAACAAGGACATAGAAATGAATCAGTCGACAGAGATGGCACTTAGAGTTGACAACGCATACAAATACTTTGGCAAGGCGAATAACCATAGTTGGCTACCCTGGAAAAACGGCGACAACTCCAAAATTGGTGATGCAAGCAAGGCGATTACGGTTGCCGTCGACCACCTAACCTTTAACGTCTGGCGCGGAGAGATCTTTGGCGTTCTTGGACCAAATGGTGGGGGCAAATCTACTTTGATAAGACTGATCGCTACTCTGCTGATACCAGATGATGGCTTCATTGAGGTTTTTGGCTGGGATGTGGTCAAAGAGCCCATGTCCGCCCAAAGGATGATTAACCGCGTATCCGTGGAAGCGTCATTCTTTAAAAAGTTGTCGCCGATGGAGAATTTACTCTTCGGGGCGAGATTATATGGAGTAAAGGGCAGCGAGATTCGGAAGCAGGTGCAGCTTATTCTCAAGCGCCTGAATATCCCGGACAAGAATGTGAATCGTCCCATGGAGGAAATGTCTCGAGGTATGCAGCAGAAGGTAGCGATCGCTCGCGCCTTGTTAAGCACGCCTATGCTGTTGCTGCTTGATGAACCAACGACCGGACTAGATCCGCGTTCTAAACGAGAAGTTCAAGCCTTCGTCAGAGAACTGAGAGATGAGCATGACACAACCATATTACTCACCACGCACGACATGACTGAGGCCGATATCCTGTGTGACCGGGTCGCTATTATGGATAGCGGGAGGATAGTAGCCCTCGATACACCTGAAAATCTGAAAATGGTCGCTAAACAGAATGGTCATTCGCCTACGCTTGAGGACGTATTCTTGGAGCTAACCGGTAAGGAGCTAGTCAAGGAAACGGACATGCCGATCTAGGTGTGGCTGTATCGATCGGCGAGATGCATCCTGGGTAGACTGACTTAATGGGAGATGACGATGAGCGTCGCAACACAGCAAGTACGCGCTTCTTTCGCCTTTGTTGAACGAAATTGGAACTTGGTGAGGCGATACTGGGCCTGGGAACTGGTCTGGCTCGCCTACTCGATTGCCAACTGTCTAGCCGTTAGTTATATCGGCCTGGGCATGGAAGTACTCACGGGCAGTAGCGCTGTCGATACCAGCTTCCTGGTCCTGTATTTGCTAATTGGCACATTGGTCTGGCGCTATCTTTCCAGCATTTTCTATTGGGTCACAGAAGTTATCGCCATAGAACGTTGGGAAGGGACGATCGAATACACGCTTATGGCCCCGGTACCCAGATTGGTTCACCTGGTGGGTCATACAGCCTTTGCGGTTGTCTACAGTATGCTATTCACTGGCGTAATCCTGGTGATTACCGTCTTTCTTTTCGATCTAGACCTTCGTATGGCAAACCTTCCTGGAGCCATTCTGGTATTGCTAGCAGGTAGCTTCTCTTTCGTGGGCATTGGTGTCATGGGCGCGGTATTACCCCTCCTCTTTCCGGAGAGAGGTGCCCAGATGACTCATATCATCGTGGCGACACTTCTGCTCGTATCCGGAGTCTACTATCCTGTGGAGGTGCTTCCCCCGGCCTTGCAGGCCCTGTCTGTACTCTCACCGGCATATTACGTATTGGAAGGAGTGCGGGCTGCAATACTTGACAATGTAGCCACCGCCGAGCTGTGGAAATTCATCTGGCCCACTTTGGTATTAGCGGTAGTAATGGTTCCCAGCGGCCTCTGGATCTTTGGTCAGGCAGAGCTGTACGCAAAACGCAAGGGTAAGTTGGCCCGAAACGGCTAGAACAGATCAAGGCGACGATTTCCAATGAACTCGTCGCCCCTTCCTCTCGTGGCGAGAAATCACCTTAGACGATACCATTCATTCGTTGGTTCTTGATCGTTGCCTCCGAGCTACGCTGGAAAGACCGTGAGAATAACGTGGATGCTAAAGATCGTCTCCTAGTTTCCATCCTCAAATCCACTTTCACCTACTTGGGTCGTCGCCGGTTCCCACAAGATAGCGGCCGGATCTATGTAGGGGGTTTGGAAGATGTAGTCACAGTCGATCGCGACAAATGGGGAATTCCTCACATCTTTGCCAGGAAACGGCCTGACCTATTCTTCGCCCAGGGTTTCGTTCACGCCCAAGACCGCCTTTGGCAATTGGAGATAAACCGCCGAGCCGCCAAAGGAGAACTTTCCGCACTCTTAGGGCCGTCTGCCCTCGAGACGGACAGGTTAACCCGCACCCTTGGTTTTGCCCACGTCGCCGCTGATGCATGGGAATCCGCGAGCGATAGTACGCGCGCGGATGTCGAGGCCTACACAGCCGGAGTGAACGCCTATCTCCTTGATAATCATCCGTTACCAGTGGAATTCACGATCCTTAGGCACCGTCCAGATTTCTGGGAACCCGTTGACAGCGTTTCTTTCGCGCATTTGATGGTGTGGACCCTTTCTCACGGTTGGGCTGGGGAGTTAACCCGGGCTCGAATCATTGAACAAGCTGGCCCTGAAGTAGCCTCCGCCTTGGAACCTGCTTACCCTCAGGACAATCCCATCACCCTGCCCCATGGCATCGAATTCAACGGTCTATCAATAGACGGCATGTTGCTGGCCGCTTCAGGGCCTTTCTTATCACGAGCTCCGGAAGGCAACGGCCGGGGCAGCAATGGATGGGTGATATCCCGGGAACACAGCGCCACTGGCCACGCCCTTCTTTGCAACGATATGCACCTCCCGATGTCGGCGCCCTCTATCTGGTACTTCAATCACTTGCGAAGTGAATCAAGCGATCGCGATCTTCCCGGCATTCATGTATCTGGCGTATCCCTACCTGGTCTACCATACGTGCTTATCGGTCACAACAAGAACATTGCTTGGGGAGCTACCTTGTCGTTCGTAGATTGCGAAGATCTATTTGTCGAACGATTAAACCCCGAAAACAACGATTTTTACCTATACAAGGGAAACTGGATCAAGGCGGATATTCGAAATGAGCGAATAGAGGTCAAGGGAGCTACAGATCACGTTGAGCGGGTAATTACTACGAGACACGGGCCCATCATTTCGCCCATGATACGGGACAGGCAACAGGTGTTGGCCCTGCAATCGACCGCGCTTTTATCGAATCAGAGCTTCGATGGATTCGCCTTGATTAACGAAGCCCGTGACTGGAACGATTTTATCGAGGCGGTTAAGCGTATCGAAAGCCCTTCGCTCAATCTCTTGTATGCCGACAGGATGGATAATATTGGCTACTTCCTCAGCGGGAGAGTGCCCATTCGAGCGAAAGGACAGGGTTTGGTTCCCTCTCCTGGTTGGAGCGGTGAATATGACTGGATCGGAGAGGTGCCGTTCGAAGAAATGCCTCATGCTCTAAATCCAAAAGAAGGTTTGATCGTGACCGCTAACAACCGGATCGTCGACGACGACTTTCCTCATTTTCTGGGTTCCGTGTGGGTAAACGGTTACCGAGCTCGCCGAATTACGGAGTTACTAAGGCAGAATGTGCCGGTTTCATTGGCCGATTGCGGAAATATTCAAATGGATCTGAAGTCCATTCCCGGGATAGAACTCGTCGATCGCTTGGCCGACTTTGAATCAAACGACCCAGATGCTGCCCAGGCGATGCTATTATTGCGCCAATGGGATGGATGGCTTGGACCGAAAAGCGTCGGGGGTGCGGTATACCAGGTATTTCTATCGATTCTTTCCCGCGATATTCTCGAGCCATGCCTCGGCCAGGAGTTAGCAGATGAATACCTTGGGACCGGTCCAAATCCTGTACTGATGCCGATAACTGAATTTCACGGCCAATGGATACCTACGTTGCTGGGCTTGCTTGAGAAGCCTTCATCGACTTTGTGGGCAGGAGAAAGGGGATACACGGCCATTGTGGAGCGCAGTCTAGTTAGAACCGTCGAAGAGCTTCGAAAACATCTCGGTGCTGATCCGGCTGAGTGGCGCTGGGGGCGGCTGCACTTCCTCACCTTTGACCATGTCATGGCTCAGCGTACCCCGCTCGGTGACGTGTTCAGCCCAGGACCTTTCCCGGTGGGCGGCGATACGAATACAGTACTCCAAACCGCCGTGGCCCCAAGTGGATCCTTTGGCACTTGTGTGGTGGCGCCCTCTTATAGGCAAATTATCGACATGGGGAATCTCGATTCGACCCGAGCCATGTACGCGCCTGGTCAATCGGGCTGGCTTGAGAGTCACCACTACGAAGATCTGGTTGATCCGTGGCTGAAGGGGGAATCATTCCCAATGACGCAAAAAAAGGAGGGTGGCGACGCTTCCATGGAGCAAAACCTCCTCCTAATTCCCAAGGCTCATCTCGATTAAAATAAGTCTTGACCACCCTTCGATCTCGGCCAAAATGCAAGCCCAAATTCAAGCTCTCTCAGTTACGCTTGATCTCTCTTTAATGTGTTCGGTCGATGTCTCTCACTTATTGCAGGAATCAAACCAAAATAGTTGATATTAAAGGTAGCAGTGCTACATAGGAGCCCTCAAATATCGAAATACGGCGTGTGCATCAGGCTACTTTTTTCCTCATCGATGGTGGTGAACATCCCAAGTTTCACTTCTTTGATAGTAAGAGAATCCAATAGGCTATCACCTGCATAATCAGTTTATGATGATATTCGCTTCAGAGGAGGTGCAACGATTATTGATGAATATACGATGACGATTTCTGTTTTCAGTTGGCTAATTGCCATCTCACCTCGTCCTGCTGGCCCGAGCAACTCTTACCTGGAAAAGAAGGACGAACCGGTGATCATGCTCCCATAAATGATTAATAATAGTGGGCGTTCCCCGAGTTGGGGAAAGCCCCTTTTTTTGGGGGGGCAGGTCACGATAGCGAATTGAACTGGCGAAATATCGAAATGAGATACCTGATAATCCCAGACTCTTAGTTGCTCTCGCTTAGCTAACTGCGGTCAAAATGTGCCGGGCTATAACCAGTCTCTGGATCTCGCTGGTCCCCTCGCCTATTGTCATGAGACGGGTATCGCGATAGATACGTTCAACCGGAAATTCGCTGCTGTACCCATAACCGCCGTGTACCTGTATCGCGTTGCGGCAGACGCGTTCGCTCGCCTCGGTTGCGAAGAGCTTTGCCATGGCCGCGGCCTTTGTATACGGTCGTTTTTCCATCTTTAACCAGGCAGCCCAATAAACCATTAGCCGGGCTGCCTGAATTTCTGTGGCGGCGTCGGCCAGCATCCATTGAACAGCTTGGTGCTGCGCAATCGGTTTTCCGAAGGTCTCCCTTTCCTTTGCGTATTTGACCGCTTCTTCGAACGCAGCCTGGGCCAGCCCAACCGCGAGGGCGCCAATACCGATGCGACCGGCATCGAGAGTTGTCAGCGTCTGGTGTAAACCCCGCCCCTCTTCACCCACTACGTTCTCGAGGGGAACCCGAACTTCGTCGAATGTAACCGCATGGGTTGGTGACCCTTTAAGTCCCATTTTTTTCTCGGGAGGACCGATAGATATTCCCGTCGAATTACTGGGGACAATTATCTGGCTAAGGCTACGGCTGCCTGGATCACGGTCTGTTCGACACAGCAGCACCATGACGTCAGAAATCGAGGCATTGGTCAACCACATCTTGCTGCCGTCGATGATCCAGGAATCTCCTTCCTTCACCGCACTCGTCCGGACACCGCCCTGCAGATCTGATCCCGCGCCAGGCTCTGTCAATCCCAGGCAGGCAAGTTGTCCCTGTCCGCCAGCTAGAGTTGGTAGCCACCTCTGTTTCTGCTCTTCAGTTCCGTACCTAACAATGGGTCCAAGCGCAAGAGTGTTGTGGGCGGCAATGGCCAGGGCGGTTGACCCACACCCCCAACCCAACTCTTCAATAGCAATAGCGGCGCTTAGCGGATCAACACCGGCACCACCGTACTCTTCAGGCACTTCCAGACCAAGCAATCCCAAAGGGCCCATCTTTCGAACGGCCGGCCAGTTAAATTCCCCCTTCTCGTCCGTGTCTCGTGCTCTAGGCTTTACCTCCTTGGCCACGAAATCATGGACAAGATCCCGAAACATCCTCTGTTCTTCATTTAGTTGAAAATCCATTGCAGCTCCTAATTAGGTGTCGAACTTGATGATTATGCTAAGTGTATATTTGCCTGCTGACGAGGCCAGCTACCCCTTTTCCTCACTCTCGCACCAGACCGGCCGTCACTAAGGTAAGCAATAGCAACTGTTGAAGCCCCTGCGCTAAGTGCGTTATGTCAACAAATTCATCAAGACGGTGAGTATTACCCGATTTCGCTAAACCAATGCATACCGACGGAATCCCTAGCCCTATCGGTACGCTGGCGTCAGTGCTCCCAGCCATGAATTCTACCGGCACGCATCCTACCTGCTCCAGAGCAGCGGCCGCCATTTTGACCACGGCCGATTCACGCGAGATCCGCCCGGAAGGTCGCTGGCCAATCTGGGTCATTTCCACCCGTACAGTCGATTGCCCATTGGCGTTTTCGACCAGTTGACGTACTTGATTGGTCAGATTATCTAACAGACCCTTTTCTGCGGAGCGTAGATCTAGCTGGCATTTCGCTGCAGAGGCAATAGCGTTGACGGTGGTTCCTCCTTCTATGACACCAACGTTATATGTTGTCTTCGGTCCAGCTGAAACATCGAGGTTTGAGATATCGTTAATGAGGCTACTAAGGATATGAATCGCGTTCGGTTTTCCGAAATCACCCCAGGAATGTCCACCTGGAGTTCGCACTTCGATAAGAAAGCGATTTACGCCGATAGCCTCATGGAAAACTAACCCGAAAGATCCGCCTTCTAACACAAGGTAGGTAGCATCCGGGCCAAATTTATCGACCACGGCTCGCATTCCTTTGAGATTGCCGAGTCCCTCCTCGGCAACGTTGGCCACCAGCCATATGTCTGATGCAGTCCTAAATCCGTTATGCGCCAGGGATCTGGCCAATGTTATCAATCCTGCCACACCAAGAGCGTTGTCTGCTATTCCAGGTCCATAAATTCGGCTGGCTTCCATCATTGGCCCATCGTAGCTCACCGCCAAATCAGTCGCAATCGGAAAAACAGTATCCAAATGGGCCGATATCACAACAGGATGTCGAGAGTCTAAACCTGCATATCGCCCGAAAACATTATGGATTTCATCTTCATGTACTTGATCCAGCCCACTCTTGGTATAGAGCGATTCAACATAGGCTGCCCGTTCTCCTTCTTCAAACGTCGGCGACGGAATCTGTTGAATGGAGACCGCAAGATCAACGGTCGTGCGTAGGCTGGTTTCAAATGAGCCCATGGCCGTGCAAACACGATTTTCCAGGGCAATTTCGCTTACGAGATTCATGATTTCCTATTAAATGGAGCTAACAATATCTGAAGGCGAAGTGGGTATTATCCAAGAGCACGAATCAGCAACAATCCCAGGAACCCTATGACCAGACCGAGATGGAGCAACAGGTTGCTGTCCACGATCCAGTAGCTCGATCCCGGGTAAATCTGCAGCAAGAAGTTAAGGATTATTAGGACAACCGCGACGATTGGCAGCAGGCCGGGTTTTGCAGCTAGAAAGTCGGCTAGTCTGTCAATCAATCGATTCATGCGACTGACCCGAAAGATGGACTCGTGAGTGCCGACAAATACCAGTACGACGCGCACTCAGAAGTGGAAGAGCGAGCCAGGAGATGTTGCTTGATGGATTGTCCGTACAGGCAACTTCGATTCATCGATCTACTCTTGAGGAACTTCATATCCACGAAAATAAGGAACAATCCTATGCGGAAGGCGACCGAATATTCGTATTCCTTCGACAGAGTGATTTTCCGAGCTGACCTGCCCTCTTTCGTGGAATAGAGACATGAGATCTCCCCGATCGTAGGGCAATAACACCGTTAGTGGTAAGAACAGCTGTTCCATCGAAGCCTCGATGGCTAGCAGCAGGGTGTCGATCCCTTGTCCTGTCAGGGCTGATATCGGTACGGAAACGCCGGATTCTGGAAATTTGCTGGCAGGATCATAATCATCTGATAACAAGTCAACCTTGTTCAAGGCAATAACCGTCGGCAGATGATCGATTTCCATCTCGGCAAGAATATCCTCCACCGATTCCATCTGGGCCGAGGCGTTTGGATGGTTGGCATCTACGACGTGCAGCAACATATCGGCCTCGGTGATCTCCTCAAGAGTGGCTCGAAAGGCCGCCACGATATCCGGTGGCAATTTCTGGATGAATCCGACAGTATCTGTGAATAACACTTCCCGACCACCAGGCATGGCCACTCTTCTTGTTGTGGGATCCAGAGTGGCGAATAACATGTCCGCGGAAAATACATCCGCACCGCTTAGCTTGTTGAGCAAGGTAGATTTGCCCGAGTTTGTATAGCCGACAATGGCTATGACCTGGAGCTCGGTCTGACGACGCTTCGCCCTATAGCGACCTCGATGTGCTCGCACGGTTTCCAGTTCTCGCTTTAACGTTGCGATCCGGCGTCCGATCTCCCTCCTGTCTACCTCCAGCTGCGTTTCACCAGGCCCCCTGAGCCCAACTCCTCCGGCCGAACCTCCGGCTCGCCCACCCGCCTGTCTGGCCAGGTGGGTCCACATTCTCGTCAAGCGTGGGAGCCGGTATTCAAGTTGAGCCAGCTCGACTTGCAGCATTCCTTCCCTTGTATGGGCGTGAAGCGCGAATATATCAAGGATTAGGGCGGTTCGATCCAGAACCATCACATCCTCGCCAAAGCTCTTCTCAAGCTCTCGCTGATGACGAGGCTTTAATTCATCGTCGAAAAGCACGACGTCAACGTTGAGAGCAGCTATCTCTTCCTTTACTTCGGCAAGCTTGCCACTCCCGATATAGGTAGCACTGTCAGGATGGGAAAGGTGCTGTTCAGATTGACCGACGACTTCGAGTCCGGCTGTCTCAGCAAGTTGGCCCAACTCAATGAGGCTATCGCCAACGGTCAATAGCGGCCTCGAACCTTTAATTCCTACGCCGACAAGATAGGCTTTTTCCTCTGGTCCTGTTATTTCATGTTGATCTTTAGTAATGGTATCCTCCGTTGCTAGTCGACTAATCCAATCACGCTCATTTGCCGTGGATGGGATACGCCATATTCATATTGTATCGACTTCTCTTCGTCTGTGGGAACGACCAGGCGCCACTTTAGTAGATTGAGATCGCTGTGGTCTATTGGTTCGAGTGATGTTCGCTCCAATTCTACCTTGATATCCTCATGCTTGGATACAGGAATATGATCTTGGACCTCGATCTCAATCTCACCGGGAAGAAGGTTGCGCAGCTTGATCTCGTAACCATAACTCAGCTCCCTTCTATCTCTCAACCGAGTCTTTTCGACTCCTCTTTGAGTCAGCTCTCGTTCAACAGTTATTCGCTCCTCGGTTCCGAATAAAAGCTCAAGATCGTCGCCCGGGGCCGTATAGTCAATTTTGACACTGCCAATATACTCAGTGCCAGCGAATAGACTTGCCTTGCCTTCTAGAAGAGGGCCACCCGTTTCGTTAATGATCTTCACCCTTCTATAGACGGCGTCAACCTGCTTCGGGATGGTGAGATAGTCAAGGTCCGGATACAAAGAATGGCGACCTATCGTGGTCTTGTGTGGCGAACCATCGCCAGGAATATCCGATCGACCGGCAATTAGAAAGCTCGTAGCAGGACCCGACGGTTCCTTTCGAGCAACCTTCGCTACTGCCTCCGATTGGATTTCCTGGTCAAACTCCTGTGCAATAGTAGCCGGCATAGCCATTTCTGACTGGGCTGGAGCGCTTACCCTCATTCGAGAACCCATAATCTTCGGTTCCAGGACCGGCTGCGGATGCGACTCATCGATATACCAGGGCTCTAGTTCAGGCGCCCGCTGGCTAAGAGCCGGCCGCGACGTAGAGACGCTCAATTGCACGCCAGACCAATCCGAGCCAGAGCTCTGGATTATTTCAGCGAGAACTGTTATGTCAAGTTCTATATTGTCGTCATCTTCTAGAAGTCGAATATCGTACAATGGGCGCCAGGCCGCTTTGCGGATGATATAGCTCAGTCCCAGGGAGAACGATCCGCTAGATTCGGCTGTAAGATCGACGATAGCCTGAAAACCTTGTTTGGCGCGGCCCGAATTTAATTGCTGTAACTCCTTGTTTAGTTTCTCCGAACGCTCGTCCAAGTCCCGCTTCTGTTTTCCCAAATCACGCATCGATGCCCGCAGTGAATGATCGTGGTCCTGTAGGAACTCAGCCAATCGTTCGTAGTCTTCAATATTGGTCTTTCCACGCGCTAAGCCCTTGGCATACTCAACTGTCGCCCGGCGAAGGCCTTCGAGATATTCACCCTGGGCTTGTAAGATCGACTCTTCATCAGTTAGAACTTGTCGCTCATCACTCAGCTCACGTATCTGGTCTTCGATCTTGCGGACCATGGCGACCGGTGTGCGCTCGTAAAAAGACCGTCTTACGTCAACAGATGCGATTTGCACCCGCGCGATTCCCTTTCCGCCTACGCGCATTGATTCCGGCACAATCAACATCGGAAGCTGGTCGATAATGATTCGATGATTTCCAACCTCGAGATCCATCTCCGCGGTTGCGGTCAGACGTGCTCGATCCGGATATACGACAACCTCTGTTACCTTGCTAATCATTGTTATTTCTGTCATTGAACCTTCTCCTCGGTAAAGGATTCCTAGCCTCCGGCTTCCTGGCCTCAGGCTTCCTAGCCTCAGGCATTTCACGCCTTAATTCGACAGTCTGTTTTCGAGCCACTCCTCGAGAGTACGGCCGACCCTCTCCAGGCTGTCCGGACTTGCCTTGTCCGCTGTGTCTTCGACTGTATGCCAATATGGGTAATCGAAATCAATGATGTCAACAGCCGGTATACCATTATTCACAAATGGTAGATGATCATCGAGCATAGTGTGGCGATGCTCCGGAATGAAGGTGTCGCCGTAGCCGAGTTCATACGCTATCCGCCAAAGATTGAAGCTCAACATCAGATCTGAATTCCCCTCGTAGAACAGTTGCTGATCCGCGTCGCCGATCATATCAACAAGTACCATGGCCCGGGGCATTACTTCAAGCGTCTCGGCCATATAGGTCGAACCGACGATGTAACTAAAACCGGGCATGCCGTCACTGCCTTGATCTTCTACATCGAAGAACGCCAACCAGATATCGTGATCGATTTCGTCGAAGTCCAAGGTTCTAGCCAGCTCCAACAAGACTGCCACGCCGCTTGCCCCGTCAACGGCTCCCGGCACCGGCTCTGTTGATCCCGCCGTTTTGTCCGCGATCTTTCGTGTATCGTAGTGAGCGCCAATGATTATCACAGGGCCAGCTCCGACGTTGTTACGACCGATGATATTGCGACCTACCAGTCCCATGTAGTCGAATCCCTGCTCTTCCACTTCCCAGCCCTGTCTCCCTAGCTCATCAACAATGTAATCCCCAACCGATGCATGTCCGGGGCTTCCTGGCCATCGCGGGCCAAATCCCATCTGTACCAAAAGGATCTCATAGGCTGATTTCCCGTCGAAGAGAACCGGGCTTGGAATTGTCGGCGTCTGCGTCTCCGTAGGTGACGGCGTCTCCGTAGGCGTCTGCGTCTCCGTTGGTAGCGGCGTTTGCGTCGGCGTTTGCGTCGGCGTAGGTCGTATGATCGGAGAAAGAGTGCCTGTGGCTATAGAAATAGCAACAACAGATGCTGTTGGAGTCAACGTTGTTTCGACTGTCGGAGTGGAATCTGAACATGCACTTAAGACAATAGCCAGAAAGCCGATAATTGTTATCAATAACCTCATTTATGGGTGAACGTCCTATGTCTATGGTAAATCACTAGTAGATTCTGGCACTACTATCGCAAAGAGCCTCATGGTCTCATTTACAGCTCAGCTTCAGCCAATTCCCGGTCATACACTAGTCGACGGTCACGACAGAACCTTCTGAGTTGTTTTAGTGATCGATCGCGGTAGTACCGGTACCGATCAGGTTTCGACATTCGCTCTTCCGGCATCGGCAATAGTCCAAAATTCGGTTTCATTGGCTGGAATGACTTCGCTTCCGCATGGGTAACGTAATGACAAAGCGATCCTATCATCGTCTTGGTGGGAAATATGACAGGATGGTCGCCAAGCAGGATCCTGGCTGCATTAACGCCAGCAACGAGTCCTGTTGCCGCATTCCCAACATATCCTTCAGCACCAACAATCTGACCAGCAAAGAGAAGGTCGGCCCGCCCGCGATATTGCATAGTGGGCTGGAGCAGTTCTGGCGAATTAATATAGGTATTCCGGTGCATCATGCCATAGCGCATAAACTCAGCTTCCTCCAAGCCAGGGATCATCCTAAGCACTCGCTTTTGTTCCCCCCACTTTAGGTTTGTTTGGAATCCCACGATATTGAATAACGTTCCGGCAAGATTGTCCTGCCGTAACTGGAGGACAGCGAATGGCCGTTTTCCAGTGCGCGGATCAGTAAGACCGACAGGTCTCATTGGACCGAAGCGGAGGGAGTCATACCCGCGTCTGGCGATCTCCTCGACCGGCAGGCAGCCCTCGAAAAAACTAGCGTCTTCACGTTCGAATCCACGCAAAGTGATTTGTTCAGCCGACATGAGCTCTTTATAGAAAGCTCGATATTCTTCCTCATTCATCGGGCAATTGATGTAATCTCCTTCCTCCTGGTCGCCTTTGTCATGCCTTGATGCTCTGTAAGCGAAGTCCATATTAATTGTGTCGTGGGTGACGATCGGTGAAAGCGCATCGTAAAAATACAAGTACTCTCGCCCACTTAGCGAGGCGATACTCTCGGTTAAGGCGTTCGACGTTAGTGGACCCGTTGCGATAATGCATGTCACATCTGGGATAGAAGTCACTTCCTCCCTAATTAACTCTATAGAAGGATGATTCTTTATCGTTGCTGTCACAGTTTCGGCGAAGCTTTCCCTGTCCACGGCAAGAGAGTACCCGGCCGGTACTGCTGTCTTTTCCGCGCATGTCAGAATTAGCGATCCTAAGCCTCGCAACTCAGCCTTAAGCAATCCGGGAGCTTTGGCCGTGATCATCGATCCGAGAGAGTTACTGCAGACAAGCTCGGCAAGCTGATCGGAGACGTGAGCCGGTGTGGAATGTCCGGGACGCATCTCATATAACTTTACTTGAACGCCGGCTTCGGCCGCCTGCCAGGCAGCTTCAGATCCTGCAAGGCCACCGCCGACTATCGTGAGTTCTTTTCCCATGCCGGCAATTCTAGCACATAAGGAGTGCATCGGGTTGACCAACATCACGGGCGTGATTGAGCAATTATCTAAGGTATAATGCCCCATTCGGTCAACGGCTTGTCGCTTAGCGTAATCGTCGAAGGATAACGAGGTGTTCATATGACCAAAGCAACATTTGTCCCTTTGGCAGGCTATCAGCGATATCCTCCCGATGAAATGATGGAGCGCGCGAAATCCATTTTCGCGGAGATGCAAAGGCGGCGTACAGTCCGGGATTTTTCAGAAGAACGTGTTCCACTCGAGATAATTAAACATTGTTTGAGCGTCGCGGGAACAGCGCCAAGTGGGGCGAATCTCCAGCCCTGGCACTTTGTGGTCATAACAGATGCGGATTTGAAACGGGCTATCCGGAATGCTGCAGAGAATGAAGAACGCGACTTTTACGAAAGGCGCGCGCCTCAAGAATGGCTTGATGTGCTTGCTCCCCTTGGAACCGGTCCCGACAAACCTTACCTCGAGGAAGCTCCCTACTTGATCGCGATATTCACCCAATCCTACGGGGTATTGCCCGACGGCCGAAAGGTGAAACATTACTACGCTACCGAATCGGTGGGCATCGCCTGCGGTCTACTCATCACAGCCCTCCATCACGTCGGTCTCGCAACGTTGACCCATACACCCAGCCCCATGAAGTTTCTAAACAAACTCCTTGATCGGCCCTCGAACGAACGTCCTTTTCTGTTGCTGACAGTCGGATACCCATCCTTGGATGCTCAAGTACCCGATATACAAAGAAAAGATCTTTCGCTGATCGCCTCATTCCGTTGAGACCGGCTGTTTTATTCACTCTCCCGCTGAATAGCGATCATCTTCTCAAATAGACTTATCGCGTCCCGATCCTTGGGATTGGTCTTGATGGCTTCACGAAACCAGTATTCTGCCTCTTTCCATTCCATCCGATCTCGGTAGATCAACCCGATATTATAGGCAACGCTAGGGGACGCTGGTCGTAGTTCCAGAGCCCTAGTGAAAGCCGCAATTGCTTTTAGTTGCTCGTCGTCTCTGGCCAATACCGGATTTCCGAGGTAAGCCGCGCCCAGGTTCGTCCAAGCGATAGGGTTCTCGGGATCGACTCCCACAGCTCCCTCTAGAACTTTAGCCGCTGATCTAAAGCGCCCGGAAAGTATATACGCACCTCCCAAATTGATCGCCGCGTCTACATGGTCTGGTCCTAGTTCATACGCTTTTTTCAGGAGCTCCACCGCTTGCTTCGCCTCATTTCTGTGAAGCAGTTGTGACCCTTGAGCGTATAGCTCCTCGAAGGTTCTGCCGTCGTTTTCGTCTGCCATAGGTTGTTACTCCTTTGGGCAAACCCCGAGCACATCGGGCTATCAATAGTGGCAATTACAGGGATAGTAAGGA
>JBARZW010000080.1:0-5912 GCA_049650305.1 Promineifilaceae bacterium (SeqCode) | reverse complement strand
AAGTTTCCATGTGAATCACATTTTGGTTTGTGGTCAACTTTTGGAGCTCTTATCATTTCCCAGAGGTTATTTGGTTTCACCACCAAGTTTGGAGAAGTTGATGAACTAGGTGAAGAGACTATATTTTACACTCCAGGTCGTCGATTGCTCATATTCGACAGGATAATGGAAAAATATGTTGATGAAATGGAGCAGATTGTCATTCCTGGAGCTGGCTTTGATCTAATAGCTATGCAATTTACAAAAGGAAAAGAAGTAAAGGTTTTTGAACTAGACCAGGTTAAAACACTAGATGTTAAAATCGAAACATTGAAAAAAGCAGGTATAAAGCATAATTGGATCACTTATATCCCAGTTGATTATTCAAACGAATCTTGGGTTGATAAACTATTAGAAGCTGGTTTTGACAAAACAAAAAAGACTCTGTTCCTTTGGCAAAGCGTTTCTTTGTATTTAGAAGCTGATATTGTCAAAGAAACACTTGGGAAAATGGCTGATCTATGTGTAGACGGAAGTATCATCGCTCAAGACTTTTATTCAAAAGCATTCCTATTAGGTGAAATTTCAAAATTGGCTAAAAGAAACATGAGTTTGATAGAAAGAATGGGAGAGTCTTCGAAATTTGGTATAGATATGTCAGATGATCCTAAAGCGGCAGTTGAATCATTCCTAAAAGAATGTGGTTTGAAGATGACAGAATTTACTCAATTCGGTGAAAAATTAGATATCGAACCGTTTTACTGTATTGTTGAGGCTGAAAAACTGTAAGTCCTACGGTAGATAACAAAATAGGCATCCATGAATTTCTCATTAGATTTGTTATGATTGAATCGATAAATTGCGCCTAACCCAAATTGCACCTGACCTGCTTTGCAGGAGTATACGCGGCGCAAAATTACAGTCTGAAATCGTGGATTACAATTGTCGGTCTGCCCCACCGCAGGCAGGTGAATAAACCGTTAGACGGCGGCGCAGGCGCAGAGCAAAATCGCTCCGGCCTTTAACTCAAAGAAAGGAGTTCAGAAAATGCAGAAGCGTAAACTCGGAAACAGCAATCTGGAAGTCTCGGCCCTTGGGCTCGGTTGCATGAGAATGAGCCATGATGAAAGCCCGATTCCCGACAAGCAGGAGATGATCTCTTTTCTTCACGCGGCGGTTGACCGTGGTATCACCTTCTTCGATACGGCTGAGGTCTATGGTCCATTCACCAACGAAGAACTTGTGGGCGAAGCGCTTGCTCCTTTCCGCGGAAAAGTGGTGATCGCCACCAAGTTCGGGTTCAAACACGATCCCGACAAGGGGCTAAGTCCTTCGGTTGGCCTGGATAGTCGGCCAGAGCAGATCAAGCTGGTCGCCGAGGAATCGCTCAAGCGGCTCAGGGTCGAGGCCATCGACCTGTTTTATCAGCACCGGGTTGATCCGAACGTGCCCATCGAGGATGTGGCAGGAGCGGTGAAGGACCTGATTGAGGAAGGTAAGGTGAAGCACTTCGGTCTTTCTGAAGCAGGAGCAGAAACCATCCGTCGCGCTCACGCGGTCCTGCCAGTCACGGCAGTTCAGAGCGAATATTCGCTTTGGTGGAGAACCGTTGAGGAGGAAGTGCTGCCTGCATGCGAGGAACTCGGTATCGGCTTCGTGCCATTCAGCCCTCTGGGCAGGGGCTATCTCACGGGGAAGATCGACGAAAACACGACCTTCGCCAGTGTTGATATCCGCAGCCGCCTCCCTCGCTTTACGCCGGAGGCGCGGAAAGCAAACCGGGTAGTAATTGATCTGCTTTCTTGGATCGGAGAACAGAAGGGAGCGACACCGGCTCAGATCGCGCTCACCTGGCTGCTCTCTCAGAAGCCGTGGATTGTTCCAATCCCGGGCAGCCGGAAGCTCGAGCGCCTGGACGAGAACATCGGCGCACTTGCCGTCGAACTCAAGCCCGACGATCTGCGGGAGATCAAAAATGCCATTTCAAAAATCACCGTACAAGGGGACCGGTATCCCGAAGACTTGAAGAAGATGACTGGTCGCTGAGCGAAAAAATGTGTTCTTTGGTCGCATTTTGGTCTCCGTGGCAGTCAAGGTTAACGATAAACAATACCAGGACTGATTAAGAGCCGAATCCCAGGAAAACCATCATGAGTAAAGTCGCCGTCTAACACCGCGTGCACCTGACTGGCGGGATTCGGCGGCATTTTTCGGCTTTTTTCTACACCCAAGCGGAATCCTGCCCTCAAAGCGAATCCAAGTCCCGTCCGCCAGCAGGTAACGCAAACGTTATCCAGACAAGACCGCGCCGCTCGAGTGAGGTTGCATAGGACGGGAAGGATCATGAACAAATACTTTGGAGATCTTGGCGACGTTTGGAAGCACTTGCCGCTTGCGGAGATTCTGCGGGTGAATCCGCCACTCCACTATTGGGAGACGCACGCAGGCTCCGCGTCCTATCCACTAACCGCAAGCCCACCAAGCCTACATGGCGCCCTTCGGTTCCTGGCCTGCGCTCCAGGCGAGCCGGGGCTTCAAGACTGCGCCTATCTACAGGCCCTCCGCGCGATGCCGGATGTCTACCCTGGGTCTCCCATGCTTGCCACACGGGCTCTCGGACAGAATGCAGGTTACATCTTCTGCGATATCGACCCTGAGAGCGCGGCAAGCCTTAGAGCCGCCATCGCGGGTCTCGATGCGCGAGTCATCGAGGCAGATGGCGTCTCGGCCATCACTCGCCAGGTACCGCTCGTGCGCGTCGATCCGTCCGATGTGATGGTGCACATCGATCCCTTCGAGCCACATGAGCGATGGATGCCCAACAGCAAGACGCCGCTCGAACTCGCTGGATGGCTCGCCGACGCTGGGTACAGAGTCTTCTTTTGGTATAGATATGACTCGATCGAGCAACGCGGTTGGGCGCGCGACGAGATCGGCAGACTTGCTCCTGATGTCGAACTATGGTGCGGAGACACGCTCATGCCTGCCTCTTTTATCTACCCTGGCAGGCCCGGGGCTTGGGGTTGTGGCGTGGTGTTGGCCAATGCGACGAGCGCCGAGGTAGACGTTTGCAAGCGACTTGGGCATGCGCTCGAACGTATGAGCGAGGGTGATTTCCTAAATGGCAACGATCCAGCCCGCCTGGCGTTTCAGGTAGTGCGGTGAACGTCCGCGTCGGAAGGAGCGGAAGCTGGCATGTCGCTCAGACGATATGTCGGACACGACGGGTGTGTAAGCTGGCTACCAAACCGGATGCAGGCGCCGCTTGACAGCGCGCCTGATCCGCGGCGATTACCACAGCCCCTTTTTCGCCGTATTAACCAGGCGATTCTCGCTCTTGCGGATGATCCCCGACCCACCGGCACGCACAAGCTAAAGGGCGCCCTAGATGGCTGGCGTCTGCGGGTGGGCGATTATCGCATTGTATTTCAGGTTGACGATTCTGCGCGGGTTGTGACAATTGTTCGTGTGCGGCATCGTCGCGACGTATACGGGCCGTAATGTCTTTCCAGACCGGGGATCGGTCTCGTCGACCTTGGGCGGACGGACGTCAAAATCCTCGCCATTTAAGCCGTTGATCGCCGAATTGCCCGCTGCATCTTGCTTCTAGACGGAGGTAAATCCCAGGCTGCCACTATCGGACCATGCTCAACCAGGATCAACGCCGCTCCCACTACGATTACCGCCAATTGCCAACGTCTCATAGCAGGCCTGCAAGACCTGCACAGCCTTGCCATACAGCATCAGCACCGTCCCCTACATCTTCTTTCATAGCCCTCCTTTCCTAATGATCTGGCGAACTCCGGGAGATCCTCGGATAATCAATGGGGAGAAGCGAAAGATTTGGATTGCAGACTACCGGCCGGATTCAATTCAGCGCTCCCTCTTTCCTGCTCGTGCCACGCTATGACATCTTAGAGCTCTTAACAACAGACTACATCGAAGCCTGGAGATCGCTATGAGAACCCAGAAAGTCATTCAGTACTGGCTGACGAGCCTTATCGACGCAGAGCTTGTTTCCCTGGACCTTGATCGACACCCGAACCAGCAAGTCTCACTCCAGATTCTGGAAACCGGCCGTCTGCCCACCCCCGCTGTTGAAGAGCTCTTCCCCGATTCCAACCATTCCAAAGACAAGACCAATGGTCTTACCATTGGTCAGTCCAGCGGTCTAGGTCAGGAGGCTAAAGAGAAAATACCAGTTGTAGTCGCCCCCTTTCTTTTACTTCCTGCCAGACACAGTCGCGGCCGGATGCTATACAATCGGGAAATATACCCTCTCCTAATTCCCGCGGAGCTGAACAACGATGGCTCACTTATTTTTAATGACGATTTATCCCAGCCCTGGATACCGAGGAAACTCCTTGGTCCGACGTCAAACGATCTCGTCCTTGGCGAATTGACATCGATGGAGACATTTCTCCTATCGGATCAGCTGTCCCTAAGCGAAGATCTATCAGAAAACTGGTCAAAGGTTCTATCTTTCAGTCTCAGGATGCTTGAAGCTGTGTCCGGGGGAGAGTGGCGGGCGGTCGTTCAGGAAGCGGGTTATCAACTACAGCAGAATGCCCGGGTCGTTAACATCGAAAAAATCAGCGGCATGGCCACCAATATTATTCGGGTATACGATAGACTTCTAGCCAAAAAAGATCACCCAATCCTGTTAAGAACATTCGCCAACGAGCTGACCAATCCATCCCAAAAGGCAATAGAGCCCAATCGGTGGGTGAGTCTCGCGAACAGCCACCTGGGTAGCTTCCAAGTGAAGTTCCCTATGGCTCCTTCCCAGCGGAAAGCGCTTCTCCATGCCCTATCGACCCGACACGGAGAAATACTGGCTATCAGCGGTCCTCCTGGTACGGGAAAAACCACCTTGCTCCATAGCATCATCGGTTCACTATGGGTGCAGGCTGCTCTCTATAAGGTAGATCCACCCATCATCGTTGTGGCCTCTACAAACAACCAGGCTGTGACCAACGTGATTGATAGCTTGCACAAGTTTGAAGCCATCGACAGGTGGCTCCCCGTCACGAGCTTTGGACTCTTTCTTGTGAATTCAAAAGCTAAACAGGAGATGGCGGATGACAAGGGTCTGTTATACGTAGATAAATACGGCAGTGGCTTCCCCTCTGGGATTGAGAACAAATCAACAATTATCGAATACCAGAAACTTTATCTAGAGAGGTGTTCCGAGTACTTCGGCCGGCAGATCTACAAGGTCATCGTGGCCGTAAACAAGCTTCACGAGGAGCTGGTCTCGCAGGTAAATACCCTTAAAAAAGGCCTATCGATCGCCTTCACCTACAAAAAACAAAAGGATCTCGTGGGTGATTTCGAATTGTTCGCCAAAAGAATTGAGAACCTGAGACGCGATCTTAAGGTCAAAGAGGAAAACCAACAGGAGGTAAAGCAACTTCGCCTGGCCTGGATCGACCATTGTCAACAAGAGCCCATATATATCGGATTACTATCATTCTTGCCGGTCATTGCCCGTAAACGACAATACAGAACTCAACAATTCCTGATAAGCTATCTTCCCGATGAAGATCTGGAGCCGGACATTGATGTTGTCGAAACCGCCATCGAAGGACGTTTCAATTCCTGCAGGCAAGACGTCCAGCGAGTATACGGACAGTTACAAAAGTTTGAGGAATCTAAGCAAGCTCTACTTGCCCTTCAAGATAAATGGACTGCATGGTGCCGCAAGTACGGCGCCACAGACCTGAAGCTAAGCAAACTGACCGAGCTTGAAACCGTTGATGGCGAAATCGAGCGCGGATGCCTTCTGAATTGGCTCGACAATAATTTGCGATATGAACTCCTGTTACTAGCGGTTCACTATTGGGAAGGCCGCTGGTTAATGGAGGCAGCAAAGATCGAACAAAAGGGTGGCGATTTTGTTAGACAGGGAGATCGGCGGTCCCAAGAAGCCA
>JBARZW010000079.1:0-6500 GCA_049650305.1 Promineifilaceae bacterium (SeqCode) | reverse complement strand
TCTACATCTTAGCATTCTTGCTTATGCTGGCAAGACTGTTGCTCATACCGGCTCGTTTTGGTCTCGTCAGTCAAGTGAGTGACAGAACCAGACTTATCCAGACAAACACCGCAGTATTGATTCTGGCAGGTGCGGGCAGCTTTGTCGGACCGGCAATCGCAGCGGCCCTGTTGTTGGCGACCGGCGATCTGTCCCTACCACTCCTGGTGGCTGGCGCAGGTTGGTTACTATCCGTACCCCCCCTGGTCATGATCCGCGTGAAGACAGGATCGTCGAATTCTGCCCGGCGTGGGACATTCTTCAGCGAATTTCGAACCAGCTGGCGCTTAATCATCAAACGGCAAGCCATTGGCCAGGTGCTGGTGTGCTTGATAATCGCCGCTCTGACCCTGGGCGCGATTACTCCGCTCTTTTCACCTCTTTCCCGGCAGCTAGGTCTGGGCGCCGAAGGCACGGGCTTTTTCTTCAGCGCACTGGGCTTTGGCTACCTGATTGGCCCGGTCATCACGACAGTGCTCTTCAAACGAATACGCTTATCATCTGCTCTATTGATCGCGGGGTTATTAGCGCCGATAGGGCTGCTGCTCGTCGGAACGTTTGATTATCTGCCAGGTGTGCTAATTGCCATAGCGCTGGTGTCGGCCGCCGGCGCCAGTCTTAATGTCATGGTTACGACCATCATCCAGCACTTGACTCCTCCTGATCATCGGGGGAGTGCACTGGGGACAGTGCAAACAATAATGGGCCTGGCCTGGATTGTCTCTCTCGGCGCAATTACCGGTGTCACGACAACCTGGGGTGCCGAGCCAAATGTCGGACTGCTGTTTCTAATATTAGGGAGCCTTAGTTTCGTGTTGATTCTTAGCTGCTGGTTCTGGAATCAGCGCTCTATTCAAGCAGCCTGCGATCTGTGCGAACCACGATTCCGGCTATCCTCAGTTGTTTGCTGGGTACTTCAAGGTATACCTCTTGGGTTGCCCGGTGCCGCGCACGGTCAGATCTGTGGTAAGGATTGCCATTGTTGATCATGATCGATACTCGGATCTTAAACGCATCACGTTTCAGCACACCATGCGCCCTTTTTTTGGAGCCGCCCACGTTTCAGACGTGTATAACTGCAACCGCGTGACCAGCGGCTATTGAATGATAACAATGATTCTCTGGTATCAAGCCCTAATATAGGTGATTTCGCCTATATCGATATAGGTGACTTCGCGCTTATCTGATATTTGTTTTTGATCTACCCTCTGAACAGATTGATTCGATGGAGAAAGTGGCGTGATCCTAGCCTGTTAAAGGAATCTTCTAAACGATGCCTTCAAGGAAACAGTGATCGGATCTTAGCTGGTTTAAGGAGAGGGCTAAGGGTGAAAGGCAGTATCTTAATAGTAGGTGGTTATGGGACAGTCGGCCAGGTGGCCGCCACCCGATTGGCAGAAAGATATCCTGGCCAGGTGATTGCCGCCGGACGAAAGTACGACAAGGCGAATGAACTGTCAAAAGCAACGAATAGAAAGATCCTACCACTGGCGTTTGATATTCTCGTTGCTCATGAAACCCCCGAGATACTAGATGACGTGGCGTTGGTGATAATGAGCCTGGATCTACCGAACACGCGGTTTGCCGAAATGTGCTTACAAAATGGCGTCGATTACGTGGACGTTACTGCAACCTATGCTTATTTGGCACAGGTTGAAGCGTTGAACGAGGTAGCTCAGGCGGGTGGGGGAACGGCCGTGCTTAGCGTCGGGATCGCTCCTGGCTTAACCAACCTGCTGGTCTCCCACGCCAAATCTCAGTATGACGATTTGCAGCAACTCGATATTCACGTGCTACTCGGGCTGGGCGAGACGCATGGTGAAGCGGCCGTGCGCTGGATGGTTGAGAATCTCAACAGGAGCTTCTCCGTGCAGGAAAATGGAAAGGCCAAGCTCGTCAAGAATTTTGGAGATGGTGAACAAACAGTATTTCCTGCGAAATTGGGGCGACGAACCACGTACCGGTTTGACTTTTCCGATCAACATGTGTTGCCCCGAACGTTGGGCATCAACACAGTCTCGACGCGTATTGGTTTTGAGTCGGCATTGATAACGGATCTGATCGCTCTGGCGAAGAAGATCGGCCTATTTTACCTGCTTCGCTACCAGCGGGCGCAGGACGTTTTGGTTCAACTACTGCGAATGCTCCGTCTCGGCACAGAGTTGTTTGTAGCCCAAGTGGATGCTCAAGGTCTTGCCAATGGTCAGCGGCAAACCTCATCCAGTGCCGTCAGCGGTGACGGGGAAGGGCGAATCACAGGACTGGTGGCAGCTCAGGTGGCGGAGCGTCTGATCGAGGGCAATTTTCAATCTGGCGTCTTTCATATCGAGCAGCTATTCGAGCCATTCCCGTTCATCATAGGACTAGAAGCCGACGGCCTGCGATTTCATATCCGAAAAGCTGTCAATTGGTGAGAAACAACGAGTAGCCATTGCCCGAGTTCTGGTCAATGAACCAGATTCTATCATTGCCGATGAGCCGACAGCCAACCTGGATAGCCATCGTGGCCGGGAGAGAAGGCGCCTGCTGCGTCACGTGGTCAAGGAAGAAAATCGTAGTGTGATCATCGTCAGCCACAACAACCGCATCAAGGATATTGCAGACCGTGTGATGTGGCTTGATGATGGGAAGTTCAAGAACTTAGTTGAAATGGCAATTGATCCCGTCTGTGGCACGTCCTCAGATAAAGAGAACGCCCCGACGCAGACAACAATTAGCGGCCTTCCTTTTTACTTCTGGGCCAACGGCTACCGCGATGAATTCCTGGCCAACCTTGCTCAGTTCTGGAGTATATAAGCTATTTACCCTATCTGGTATACGCCGATTGACTCTTGGAAACGGTTGTTGGATCTTGTTATAGTGAGAGAAAGGAGTAATCACGTAGGCTGCGAAATTCTGAGTTGCTATTTTGAGACAAGGAGATAAGGATGAACAAACTACTCAGCTTTCGAATCGTAGTAATAACGTTCTTTATCGCACTGATAAGTAGCTACGTGCTTTGCATTCTCGGCGACGTTCTTTTTGGTTGGACGATGTACCAAGTATGGGAACCGTTACTGCCTGGTTTCAACTGGCCAGTGACGGTCGGCGGTTCTCTCATCGGATTAATATGGCTGGTTGGCTACAGTCTGTATGCGGCCCCGCTGTTAGTCCTGCCCCATAACTACCTGGCACGACGCCTGAATACTGCCTTGTGATCACGGTGTTTTTCAATGCGAGATGAGTGCTTAGGCCTCGAGGTCGTCTTGTTCGCTAACTCATTCCCGGCAAGTGGTGGGACGTTAGTTACCTATGCTCCTGAAAAAGATAAGCCAGCCTGCGAATGCATTCACAGCATACATGCTCTAAGCCAGGAGGAATACGATGCGTGAACAGAAACCGATTAACCGTCGAAATTTTATGAGTAAAGCTACCTTGGCAATTGGTGGTTTCATCAGCGCGGCGATGGGAATTCCGGCCATTGCTTATATTATGGGTCCCGCCCTGCAAAACACTACGGAGCAGAACTGGGCCCGTCTTGGAGCGACCTCAAAGGTTGAGCTTGGTACACCGACATTATTCAAAGTCAAGATTGAGCGCCAGGCCGGCTGGATTGTGGAAGAGGAGAATCTTTCTGTCTATGTCTTGACGGACAACGGTCGCGACTATATTGCTATGTCAAACATCTGCACCCACCTCGGCTGCCGCGCTCGCTGGATTTCCGCTCGCCAGCAGTTCTTTTGTCCGTGCCACGCCGGGGTATTTGATAAGGAAGGGAATGTGGTCTCTGGCCCACCTCCCCGGCCACTTGACCGTTACGAGGTTAAAGTTGAAGACGACCAATTGTCTATATTAGTAGGTTGATAGGGAATTGTATTTTTGGTCTATGCACCTGGCCATGCTATCGGTGAGGCGGCCGGTTTGCCATTCTGCATCGACTTCTTGTTGAGAGCGGATTAACAGAAGGGATAGTGGCGTGAAGATACCCGGCCGACAAAATGCTGCCTGTGTTCCGTGTAATGATCAGTTCCCTATTCTCTCCCATCACGATATGGTCGGCCGCGAACTAGCCGGCCATTCCGCTATCGAAATGTATCGAAGGAAGGTCACAAGTGGACTATGATGTCATCATTAGCGGGGGTAGTTTTGCCGGGTTGGCAGCCGCCGCCCAACTGCGTGGTAAACGTGTTTTGCTCGTGGAGCCAAACCCTATCGGCAAGGTGCAAACCTCAGCTTGTGGCACTTTGTTGGACGTGCTAGAGGTAACTGGAACAATGGATAGCTTGCTGCAAATCCATAACCATTTCGTGTTTCACGCGCCCCAGCGCAGTTACGAAATGTCGCTGCCGTATGACTTCTGCACATTCGATTACGAAATTTTCTGCCAGCGCCTGTTGGCCCAGAGCGAAGTCGAGATACTTCGCGCCTCGGTGAAAGGTCACCAGGGACATCTCGTGCTGACGACACGCGGCGATTTTGAGGCATGCGCACTGATTGATGCCACCGGTTGGCGTGCCGCACTGGCCACGAATGGGCAACAGCGTGCACAGGCCTACAAAGGCAGGAGCTTCGGGATCGAGACGACTGTGCCGGTGCAAAGGGCGGGCCTGCACTTCTGGTATCAACCCGAACGGCTGCTCACGAAAGGTATCGCCTGGTTATTTCCCACAGGTTCTACTTCGCGCGCAGGCATCGGTAGCTACCTGGGTAAAACGCGGCTGAAAGACGACCTGGTGAACTGGCTACATGTTGATTTTGCTCAATCGCTGGATGGCGTGCATGGTGGTTACTTTCCTTATTCCCGTCGCCCGGCAACTACCGGCGTCGTCTTTCGCGTGGGTGACTCGGCAGGGCAGTGCCTGCCCTTAACGGGAGAGGGTATCCGACCGGCGCTGTACTTTGGCGCTAAGGCGGGACAACTGGCGCGAGCCGTGATCGACGGCGAGATGCGTGAAAGTGAGGCGCTGGCAAGCTACCACAGTTACGTCAACTCTCACGCTCTTATTTACCGATTCCTATTTTTTGCACAAATGTCTCTCACCAACGTTCCGGCGGCTTGGGTTGAGAACCTATCCAGCCAGATACAAAGGCGCAACGTATTCCGCTTCCTTATGCGTCATTACCGGAGTGTTATGGAACCGAGTCTATTGTCTGGGACCAACGTCAATGGTCGGGCTTATCTGCCCGTGAATCTGGCGCGGGCAGACCTTTACGCCAGAAAAAGATAAAAATGAGTATCGGTTATCAAGCCCGCATTCCTCGCTTGTACAGGTACGTAGCCCCGGTTTACAGGACGCTGCGGCCGTTTTGGGCAAGAACGACAAATCGGGCAGCCGAGCATTATTTAGAAAGCGCGATGCTCCCTACAGCCATCCACCCGGCGGCCGACGTGCTGGATCTCGGTTGTGGTCCAGGTACAAACCTGGAACGCTTCCGGCGACTAAACCTACCATGCGCCCGCTATGTGGGTCTCGACCTGTCACCGCTCATGCTGGCAAAGCGCCCGGCTTCCATGGTTGCCAGTGCCAACTTTGTTTTGGGTGACGCGCACCGGTTACCGTTTGCAGACGGCAGCTTCGACGTGATTCTGAGCACATGGATGTTTTCACATTTGCCGGTGCCGTTCAGTGTCGTCCTAGAGGCGAGGCGATTACTGCGACCGGGCGGCTGGCTAATTGTGGCCTGCTTTGCACGCCCGCGTGGCTTGCTGACCGTGTTGTTACGCATAATCGAGCCACTATTCCTGATGCGTTGCGCTCCATCACAGGAAATTCAAACCTGGCCCGGACTGGTTGAGGTGAGAAGTTTCGCTTGGGGCTTCCATCTTGTCGTGCGGGTGCGCCAGAATGGATGGAAGGATCGATTGCAGTAAGTATAGGGAGCGCTATACAACCTACTTTCGAACTGGTCATTTGGCCCTCGTTGGCTCCACATTCAATCGATATAGTAAAACTATGACGGGGATCGTGGCAGAACCAGTCGCGCAAGCAAATCAGAGCTCCCGGGCCGAAGACGAACAAGCGGCCGTCAGTAGCCTGATCCGAGCAGCGGCGGCAGCTGGTGTCTGTGCAGATCCCCTGTCAATAATCGCCTTCTACGTGACCCTCAAATCCCGGCCGCGGGCCATCCTGGTCGGTCCGGCGCAGACGGGCAAGATTGCCCTGGTACAAAGTCTGGCGGAGGCTTTGGTAGGCGATCCGGCCCTTCAGTATCACAAAATGGTAGGCCATGCACGTTGGGCAAGCCAGAGCCAAGATGTTTCATATTTTGTCCAGTTACAAGAACAGTTTAACACGAATAAGTTACTGGCTCTCATTGAAGAAGCGGTTCGACCAGAGAATGCCCGCCGGCTTTTTATCGCTGTCCTGACCCAGATCAGCCCGGCCGAATTGGTCCGGTATTTCGCTAGGCCAGGGCTTCGATTTTGGCCAGAGCATCTCCTCCACCAGGGCACCGGACCGGTCACTGAGCTTATTCCCTAT
>JBARZW010000078.1:0-7899 GCA_049650305.1 Promineifilaceae bacterium (SeqCode) | reverse complement strand
AATCGGCCGTGCTGCTATCCCAAAACCATGAGAGATCCGGTTCGTTCCAAATCTCCCAGTGAGTTATCCCAACACCAGATGGCCAATGATATTCCTGGGCTAACACACCTCCTGGGCGGTAGCGATTTACGGCTTTATCGGCGAAGCGCGCCCAAACGTTATTTGGATTGATCGATTTTCCAGGACCGGGAGTGTCAGTTCCATCGCTGAAGACCGGGTCGTACAAGCCCACTGGAGCCGCCGCCTGTGGCGCCCTGAGTTCATAAGGTCCTCGTTTATCTGGTCTATCTGGATCTATACTGTCATTAGTTGAAGTCGTATAGAAAGGAGGTGTCCCAAGCAAGATAGCGTCAATTTCAAAACCATAGGAGAGGTCTTGCCTCACGGTACTATCTTGTCTTGACCAGTCGAAGACGTTTTGACTGGTCTCAATATTAAACCAGTACAATGGCCAACGGTTCCAGGTCGCCCCTGTAGCCAGGCCATTCTGATACTGCTGCCCGTCAACTTGATCTTCGGCTGAACTAATGAAGTTCACTCCATAAATGGGCCCTGTACTGCCTGGATTACTCGCAATTGTTTTACTTATAATCGGGAGAAATCTGGAAGAGCTGAACCCGCTGACATTTGATGAGCCGTCGTCAAATGTGTCGCCGAAAACCAGTTGTTGCGCCGAACCCCCGCATATTGTCGCCGACAGTATCAGCACCAGTAACAAGGCACTATACGCCCGTAGTCTTCGTCTTCTCCCAAAAACGCCAAACAAGGCGCTTAGTCGAGTCTGGAATCTACCTTTTTGTTGTTCTAACATAGGGAAGCTCAGTAATCTCGAAAATCGTTCTTTGATTGATGGACATCTGCTTATTCAACCTGATTATAGTTCATCATTATGTCGACTGCCAACGGATATAGAACCTATTTACCATATCTGTAAGAGGATACTCCTTCACCCTGGTTGGTTTGCCGGTGATGGGACTGGCTATCCTCCAGATGAATGGAATCCGGTAGGCAGCGAGATTGCACTGGTATCACTGCGTCTGATTTCTAATTATTTTCAGTTTGTAGAGCCTCGAGTTCGGCCTCAACCATGATCCTTACCAGCTCCTCGAAGCCAGTTTGTGCTTCCCACCCAAGCTCTCGCTTTGCCTTTCCCGGATTTCCGATCAGAAGATCAACATCGGCCGGTCGTCGTAGTTCCGGATCTTCTATTACGTAGTCTTGCCAATTAAGATCCACGACCTCGAACGCGGCTTCGGCAAAACGACCTACCGTATGCGTATGACCCGTGGCCAATATGAAATCTTCCGGTGAATCATGTTGGAGCATAAGCCACATTGCCTGGACATAGTCAGGCGCGTAGCCCCAATCCCTTTTCGCATCGATATTGCCTAATCTTACCTCGTGGGCTAATCCCAGTTTGATCAGTGCCGCGCTACGTGCGATTTTTCGCGTAACAAATTCATGACCTCGTCTTGGGCTTTCGTGGTTGAAACATATACCAGAACAAGCAAAGAGATCATAGCTTTCGCGGTAGTTTACAGTAATCCAATGCCCGTATACCTTGGCGACGCCATACGGGCTGCGAGGGTGGAAGGGCGTCTTCTCGTCCTGAGGAATCTCTCTAACCTTACCAAACATCTCGCTTGAGCTCGCCTGGTAAACACGAATACTTGGATCGACGAGTCGAACGGCATCAAGAAGCCGCGTAACACCAAGCCCAGTAACATCCCCTGTCATCACAGGCTGGTTCCATGAGGTAGGCACAAATGACTGGGCGGCAAGATTGTAGATCTCATCCGGACGGTGGCTATCAATAACGTTAATCAGCGAAATTTGATCCATCAGATCGCCTGACGCCAGTTCTATCCTGCTCTGTATATGTTCGATACGTTCGAAGTTCAAGGTGCTCGATCGTCGAACCATCCCAACTACTTGATATCCTTGGGCGAGGAGAAATTCAGCCATGTATGAACCATCCTGACCCGTGATCCCGGTGATAAGTGCCTTCTTAGTTGACATAATAATATTCCTCCAGTCTCTTGTAAATGACTCCGGGATCTTTGCTACCGTTTGAATTGGTCTCGATAAATATTCATGTAACTAATGCGAAGATTACATGACGCTGAGCTATCTGTCTGCTAAGCTACCTAGCAGCAATCGACGTCAAAGCAGTATAGATTAGTTACCAAAAGGTGAGAAACATGCCGGAGATGATAGGCCAGCGAATTGCCCGGTATCGTCAGCAAAATGAATGGACCCAAGAGCAACTAGCAGAACGTATTGCTATTTCACGCGTGGCGATTTCGCACATTGAGATGGGATTATCGATACCCAACGAGAGAACGATAACCCTCATGGCAAGTGTGTTTAAATGCAATCCCTTTGACCTGGTGAAAGATACGACTTACTCCCTCGCTAAAGCGGATAGACTACCCCTGACCATCGCCTGGTTCACCCAGCGTGATCTACAAGTGGCTTTGCTCACGAGAGACCTTGATTGGCTGCAGCGAATTGCTAACAAACACGAACATCGACGCTTTTCGATCGAAGTGACCGGAGAGTGGCTTCCCCAACTAACTAGCTGGCTAACTGATTGTTTTGATGAAAAAGAAAGGCAGGAGCTACTTCGTATTCGAGGAATACTTCTGGCTGACACAGCAAATCACTAGTTACCCACTAGACCACGATATTTACTAGTTTTCCTAGCACAACGATGACCTTCCTGGGCGGTTTGCCTTCGAGCCAGTTTTGGATTTTCGGTGATGACATTGAGATCACCTTAAGCGATTCGTTATCCAATCCGGCGGCAACCTCCATTCTATCCCGCACCTTGCCGTTGATTTGTACTACCAATGTAACCATTTCTTCTTTGGCAATATCCGCATTCCACTCCGGCCATGGCTCGAGATGAATGCTAGTGGCGATCCCCTTCCTCTCCCACAGTTCTTCGGTGATGTGCGGAGCTATTGGGGCAAGAAGCAGCAACAGGCTGTCGACAGCTTCGTTCCAGGCCGTAAGATCGACATTTGCTACCTTCCTGGCAGCGCTGATAGCGTTCCGAAGCTCCATAATCGCAGCTACAGTCGTATTAAAAGAGAATGTTGTCATATCCTCCGAGACCTTGCGTATCGCCTGGTGAGTTTTTCTTCGAAGATCACGCGTTGCCGATTCGTCGGATATCCTTGACTGATAATCGAAATTAGCGATGTCCCACACGTCGAAAAGCAGTCGCTGCGGTCCCTTAATTCCATCGTAATTCCATGGGCCACCTTGGTCCCACTTAGCGAAAAACATCAGGTAGGTTCGAACCGTATCTGCACCATGTTTCTGAACTAGCTCGTCCGGGGCAATGACATTGCCCCGTGACTTCGACATCTTCTCCCCATCCTCTCCAAGCACCATGCCTTGATTGTACAAGGCTAGCATCGGCTCATTGAAGTCCACAAGTCCCATGGCTTGCATGATCCTGGTGAAAAAGCGTGTGTATATAAGATGCATCGTCGCGTGTTCGATTCCCCCAGTATACTGATCGACAGGCAGCCAGTATGCGCCTTCCTCAGGATCAAAGGGTGCATCATCATATTGCGGACTGAGATACCGATATTGGTACCAGGAAGAGCACATAAATGTGTCCATGGTATCCGTCTCCCTCAATGCCGGTTGCCCACATATTGGACAGGTCGCATGCAGGAATTCGTCGTGGAATCTCAGTGGGCTTTCCCCGGTTGGCATGAATTCAACATCCTCTGGAAGTAGAACGGGCAAATCTTCATCCGGAACGGGAACTGCATCATGCTCAGGGCAGTAAATGATTGGTATCGGTGTTCCCCAATACCTCTGTCGACTTATTAACCAATCCCGTAGACGGTAATTGACGGCGCCTCTTCCGATACCCTCCTGCTCCAGCCACTCCACCACTTTCTCAACCGCTCCGTCGACGGGAGTCCCGCTAAAAACATCGGAATTAATCATCGTGCCCTCTGATTTTGAAACAAAGGCTTCTGCAAGATGGCCGTCCTGGTCGCTTCTGCCAGGTGCTCTTATTACTTCTACGATTGGTAATCCGAACAAGGTGGCGAATTCGAAATCCCTCTCGTCGTGGGCCGGAACCGCCATAATGGCCCCGAATCCGTAGCTCATCAGGACGTAGTCGGCAATCCAAATGGGTATCCGCTCACCATTGACAGGATTAATTGCATAAGAACCCGTAAATACGCCGGTCTTATCTCTTTCTGTCGTCTCGCGGTCGATATCGTCCATGCGTTCGGCTGCGAGACGATATGCGGCGACATCGTCGAGTTGATCGGGCGTCGTCAACACATCAACTAAGGGATGTTCAGGAGCCAAAACCATGAACGTAGCTCCCCAAAGTGTATCGGGTCTCGTGGTGAAGATCTTAATTGGATCGCCTCGTTCAGTTAGAAACACAACATCGGCGCCGGTTGATCGGCCGATCCAATTCGTCTGCATCACCTCTACGCGTTCGGGCCAATCGATTTCATCAAATTTCAGCAGCTCTTCAGCGTAGTTGGTTGTTCTAAAGAACCACTGCTCCAATTCTTTCTTGATTACAGGCGTCTTGCACCGCTCGCAGTGGCGGTCATCACCCCATACCTGTTCTCTAGCCAGGGTTGTATTACAGTGTGGGCAAAAATCGACCGCGGCTCTCTTTCGATAGGCAAGGTCCATTTCAACTAACTTCTTGAAGAACCACTGGCTCCACTTATAGTAGCTAGGATCGGCGGTAATAGCTTCGCGTTTCCAATCGAACATCGCTCCCATGCTTCGCAATTGGTCCCTCATCTTCTCAATGTTTGCGTATGTCCAAGTAGCCGGGTGAATGTTTCGCTCGATGGCGGCATTTTCAGCAGGCAACCCAAACGCATCAAAACCCATTGGAAAAAGCACATTGTAACCATTCATACGCATAAAACGCGCACGAGCGTCACTCGGAGCCATGGCGTACCAATGCCCAATATGAAGGTCACCTGATGGGTACGGTAACATAGTTAGGGCGTAGTGCTTCGGCTTATCCTGGTCTATAGAATGCCGGTATAGCTCCTGTTCTTCCCACCTCTTTTGCCATTTCCTCTCAATCTGCTGGTGACTATAACTGTCACTCATGTACTCATCCTCCAAATAAAAAGGTCACACATGTCATCCAATGTCTAGATTCTCTAATCACGATGAGAGTAATAACTCAATCGCCAAAGGTGCAAAGTCATCAGCGTTTTTCGGGCCAGCGCTATGTCCGCCACTCTCATAAGTAACTAGCTTGATCGAAGGGATCACCTTGGTATATGAGCTGGCGAAACTATAGGGAATAACCGGATCATCCTTCGACCAGGCGAGTAATACAGGCTGTCTCAACTCAGAAAGACGGTCAAATTCATGATATGCTGGCGCTGAGAGTATCAGGTTCCGCACCATTTCCGGATATTGAATCGCCAGTTTTAGTGCGATACCACCGCCCCAGCTTTTTCCCATTATTGAAGCTCGCGTCTTATCCAATCCTGCGATTATAGCAGCCAGGGCTTTTACACCTTCATCTGCATCCATCGGCTCTTTACGCCAAGCTAAACTCTTTCCCCAACCCGGCATATCAACACTCACAGCATAAAAGCCAGCTAGTCCCAAGGGCTGGAGGAGCGGTGCCCAGGTATTCCAGCCATTACGTTGGCTCCAGCCGTGAACGCCCAGCACAAGGGGGGAAGTGGGATCACCTGCGGCTTGCCCGTATACATTTCCGTGTTCGGTGACTATATTAATTTCGCGCATCATTTTCCCTGTTGAGCGAGTCATGGTATGCCAACAAAGAAACCCCTCTCGTTCAGAGACGAAAGGGGTTCCGCGGTACCACTCTAATTGATGGTGTTTTGTTTGTTCCTGCTAGGTGGACCTGAGGGGGCTCGAACCCCTGACCTCCACAATGCCATTGTGGCGCTCTCCCAGCTGAGCTACAGGCCCTGGATCTATATTATTCCGGAGATCTTCGGATAATATCTTCTTTACTGTTGGTGATTATACTATTGACCATCCACTCTAGCACGTAACGTGTGCAGACCGATGATAGCTAAGGTCTGCTCAAAATAGGCTCACCATCACGGCTCCTAGGCGAGTTCAGTGCTGGGCGTCGTTCTTTCAGCCACTGGAACGACTCTCTCGGGCAAGGTAGCTACTACCCTGCTACCCGTACTACTCCTATTCGCAGCCTTTATCAACTATATTGTTAAGATGCCGAATTTCCCGGATGCTCACTGGTGGACCTGAGGGGACTCGAACCCCTGACCTCTACAGTGCGATTGTAGCGCTCTCCCAACTGAGCTACAGGCCCGAAGGCAGGCGGTATGGTAGCTTAGCACTTATTGCTTGTCAAGCCGCGAGTGCAAGGCTATACTGCTTCATGCTATACTCCTTATTATGTCTCAATATTCGAGCCTGTTAAGGGCTAGAGTATCCTCGTAGTGCCAACCAAATTAATCTAGCAATGTCATTTCTCGATCTACTCATATGAGGTGAATTATGGACAGATATCGCGTCTCCATCGAATATTGCGTGCCTTGAAGTTATCTACCAAGAGCCGTCAGTCTGGCGGAAGAACTACTCGGTAATTACCAGCACATAATCGAAGACCTAGCATTGATCACTTCTAGCGGTGGTGCGTTTGAAGTTAAGGTAAACGATGAGCTGATCTACTCCAAGAAGAATGTACAGAAACGCCATGCTGAACCTGGTGAAATATTGGAGATGTTCCGACAGATCGTGGGAGTTGAGACGCCCACCTTCGCACAAGACGATTAAGATCCGCATTAGAAGCGAACTCTAAAATACTTGCTTGATGGGTAAAATAGAGCTCCCAGTCAACCCACCAAACGAGTCATGACGATAAAATCCGTGGAGGTTTTTCTTTACCGACCTTCCAGATTGAACTAGTCGACGCAGCAGGGGTGAGGTTCGCTATCGATCTTCGCCCCTTTTCTCGTGTAAACCCGTCAAGACATCCAGAACCATGTCTAGACCACGGTAATCCCCCCACTCTTGTGGCCTCATGGGGTAGTAGTTTTCTAGCTTCATCTCCCGATCGATGTCTTCGGCCGTAGCCGTCCCTTCCAATAATAAGCTGGCTACCTCATTGATTAGGCGACACAAAATACGAGCACGAACTAGTCCGACGCCCTCCTTAACGAGAATTGGCCTGATGGAGATACTCTCCCAAAAGGCGACTGAACTTTCCATCGTTGCTTCACTCGTCTGGAGCGCTGGTGCGATCTCAACAGAGCTATCAGGTTTTAGAGGTGATAGAGACGAAAATCGGGCTAAGCGATCAGGTCTTTCTGTCCATGAGGCGGACTCTGTTGGCATTACTGAGACAGCAAGTGACTGTATCTACGTCTCCGGCAGTATAGATTTTGACAGGAGCTTCAATAGCCTCTTCATTGACGCAGAGCCAATTACCATCTCGATAATCACGTCAAAATCCAGCGGATGGTCAATATCAAGACCATCCAAATTGAAATCGGTAGAAACGTCATACTAACGACCAGAAACATCATGACCAGCAGCGATACACAGCTCGTTGTTCTCAGTAGCAATCTGCCTAAAGCCAATTACCGATACCTTTATTTCTCAATCCTAGATTTGTTTCACCAGTACACAGGAGCCTATGATAATTTGCAGAGAGTTCGTATAGTAGGTAGCCTAAACCTATTATTGCCCCACGCGGACTCTCGTGTTATGATTATGTAAGGTCATCGCATGACCTTTTGTTTCTTATTAGTAGTGCCAAAATGGAATTACAAGCCGTCACTGGCCAACTTCACATCGTGAATGGCGCCATACAACAGAATCCGTCTGTTCCCGGGTTGCTGGCTCAAACTGCGCCTTCCAGGCCCGTTAGGG
>JBARZW010000077.1:0-3281 GCA_049650305.1 Promineifilaceae bacterium (SeqCode) | reverse complement strand
TTTACGCCGGAGGGGGTATCGGCTTATGAAAGGGAATTCTTCTTTGAGGGGGTCCGGCGACGGCCGCACCTGGTCCGCTTTTCGGTCCTTCTCTTTCTCGCCACTGTCATCGCTAGTGGCGGCATCGTCGAGTTGACCCCCCACGGCCGAGACGTGGCCCAGAATAAGCCGCTAGCAGAACTATCAATGCTGCTTCGACGGCTGCGGGACTTTCCCCAGGAGCGGCTGGTGGAAATCGACGACGTCTTATTGGATATTATTCGACAGATGACTGCCGAGATTGAAGCATGAGATCGCTGCGACGAATGGTGACCTTTGTGCGGCCCTATTGGGTTGTGGTCTTTTTCCTGATCATCACCGTCATCCTGCCGGTTACCATGGAACTCTTGGTGCCCCGGGCGTTGAGCTACATCATCGACGAGGGCATAGAAGCCGGCGATATGACGGCCATCGTCCAGGGCTCGCTATTCATGTTGGGAACTGCCCTGGTGGGCGTGGTGGCCACGCTTGGGCATGGGGTATGCCGGGCTCTGCTATCCCAGGGCCTGGCCTACGATTTACGCAATAAGATGTTCGCTCACATCCAGGATTTCTCCTTCGCTAACCTGGACCAGATGCAAACGGGACAACTGATGACGCGTCTATCCAGCGATGTAGACATGGTACGCATGTTTGTAGGCAGCGGCCTGGCCCTATTTCTGCGGGCCCTGCTAATGATCTTCGGCAGCCTGGTGATGATGCTCATCATTGACTGGCAGCTAGCCATAATCATGGTCGTGTTGTTGCCCTTGGCTGCTTTGCTTATCTGGGGACTACTGCGTCTTTCCCAGCCCATCTTCACGGTGGTCCAGCAAAAACTCTCGGCCATCAACAATATCGTTCAGGAAAACCTGGCCGGGGTAGAGGTGGTCAGGGCCTTTGTGCGCGAGCACTACGAGATGAATCGATTCCAACGATACAACAACGACTATATGGTCGAGAATATTCGGGTCGGCCGGCTGATGGCCATGGCCATTCCCTTGCTGACCATTTTAGCTTCCGTGGGCATGGTGGCTGTGACCTGGTTTGGGGGCCTGAGCGTCATCGGCGACCGGCTTTCGCTGGGCGAGTTGGTAGCCTTCAACAGCTACCTCCTGATCGGCATGGCGCCTTTGATGTTGCTGGGCAATGTTCTGGCCATGTTCTCGCGGGCGGATGCGTCGTCCCAGCGCATCTGGGAGTTGCTGGATACCAAACCGGTCTTGCAGGTGGTCGAATCGCCCCACCAGGCCGAGCATGTGAAAGGGCGGGTGACTTTCTCGAATGTCTCTTTTCAATACGCTGGTTACGGTGACGGCCGTTTGAGCGAGGGCGAACCCGTGTCAGACACTGTCGGTAGCTCAGCCCAACCCACGGTATTGCACAACATCAGCTTTGAAGTCGAACCAGGACAGCAGGTGGCCGTTTTAGGGGCCACCGGATCGGGCAAGAGCACGCTGGTCCATCTGATCCCACGCTTCTACGATTCCACCGCAGGAGGCATATCGATCGACGGTGTGGACGTACGCGAATGGGAACCGGAAGCTTTGCGCAGACACACGGGCGTGGTGCTGCAGCAAACGACCCTTTTCAGCGGTACGGTGCGCGAGAATATCGCCTACGGCCGGCCGGACGCCAGCTTCGAAGAAGTGGTGGCGGCGGCTAAAGCTGCCCAAGCCCACACATTCATCACTGCTATGCCCGGCGGATATGACGCCCTAATTGAAGAGAGAGGCGCCAACCTTTCGGGTGGTCAAAAGCAACGCATCGCCATCGCCCGGGCCATACTGATTTCGCCAGCAATTCTGATCCTCGACGACAGCACAAGCTCGGTGGACATGGAAACAGAAGCCATGATCCAGGACGCCATGGAAGGGCTCATGGCCGGTCGGACCAGTTTCATTGTGGCTCAACGGCTGAGTACAGTCCTAAACTCCGACCGCATCATCGTCTTAGACCACGGCCGTATTGTTGACCAGGGAAAGCACGAAGATCTGCTAGAAAGTAGTGAGATTTATCGGGAGATCTATCACTCTCAACTAGGAGAAGGAATCGGTAAATGAAGTAAAACGAAAAACGTAAGCCGGTAATGGTTTACTATTGCGTTTTACGATTTGCCTTTTAGTCATCATGACCAAACAGTCCACTTCAGATCGCCCAAGACTGGGCTTCGGCGGCGGCGGCCCCCAAACTGGCGAAGTCGCCCGCAATACTCAGGGTACTGTCCTTCGATTGTTCTCTTACGCGCGCCCATATACCTGGCAACTTATTGGCGTTGCAGTGCTAGTCATCATAGGCACCTTTTCTAGCCTGGCCGGGCCGATTCTCTTCGGCCGGGCTATTGACGACACCATCATTCCTGGCGATGTGACCGGGCTGGCCCGGATAGCCATCATCATGCTGGTAGTCCTATTGGTTGGTGGTCTGGCAGCCATGGTTTACGGTGTCCTGATGGTCCAGATCGCCCAGCGTGTCGTGGCTGACATACGGGCCGAACTATTCAACCATTTGCAAGCCCTGTCCATGGCCTACCACGACCAGAAAAGGGTTGGCGACCTGATGAGCCGGGTCACCAACGACACCGAGGCTATCAATCGCGTCCTATCCAACGGCCTGATCCAATTTATCACTAATATCCTGATGTTGGGCGGCATCATGGTGGCCATGTTCATTTTAAGCTGGCAACTGGCCCTGGGCGCGCTGATCTTGCTGCCTCTAATGCTCTATATCACCATGTTGGTCACCCGGCGCAGTCGCGTGGCCTTCCGTGAAGTACAGGGATATCTGGGTTCGATGAACGCGGTCATGGAAGAAAACATCGCCGGCATTCGCGTGGTACAGGCCTTTGCCCGGGCTTCGGATACGATGGCCCAATTTGGAGTGGTCAACGCCTCGAACCGGCGATCAGGGACTAAGGCCGACATTATTACCGCTGCGCTAGGACCGATGTTCACCACCATGAGCACCATCACCATCGCCGCCACGGCCTTGCTGGGCGGTTGGCTGGCTTTGGAAGGCATCGTCACCGTGGGCGTGATCGCCACCTTTGTGGTCTACATCATGAACTTCTTCCGGCCTTTGCGTAGCATCGCCATGCTTTACAATCACCTGCAATCAGCGCTGGCCGGGGCAGAGCGAATCTTCGAGGTGTTGGACGCTGACCCATCGGTGCCCGACCGGCCGGACGCCAGGCCGCTGGCCAAGGTGCAAGGCACGGTGGTATTTGATAAGGTGACCTTTGGTTATGATCCGGACAAACCGGT
>JBARZW010000076.1:0-4798 GCA_049650305.1 Promineifilaceae bacterium (SeqCode) | reverse complement strand
TAACTTCTTTTGAAATTCTTCAGGAAAAACAAGTTCTGCTTTCTCTTTAGAATTCGCTTTCAAACCGGCTTTTTCCGCTTCAATGGCTTCATAAATATAGGCTTTCAAGATGGGCTCCATCTCAACTATTTCTCGAACATTGGTGAACGGAATCCGGCGTGCCGCCTGCGTATTCTCGCCAGGTTTTTCTAGAATACTATTGGGATCATTTAACAAGGCACCTTTGGTAAACAAAAGCGCACAAAATTCTTTAAATCCCTGTAGTATAACTATGTTACTTTTCTGAAACGTGTAACAAAGTTTACCCCACTTCAATTCTTCGGTCAGCTGACAGTCGAGAATGATCATTCTCAATTTCTCCATTTCTTCCTGCCACTTTTTAGCTTTACTTAAAAATATATCAACCTTAGGATTCATTCTATTCATTTATTGATACTCCGAAATAAAGTGAGCTTATATCTGCTTACAATTTCTTTTTCTTCTTTGGCTTTGGCTCGGGTAATTCAACCAAAGATTCTCCGATAGCATTCAAATCTTGAATTGCAGAATCGGTCCATACTATTTTTACCATTTGCCAAGTTTTTGCTTTGCTTCATCTTTTGAATTAATGTTGCCATTTAAAGAATCAGATAAGCCCTTTTGTACTTTCTCGACAAAAATAATATGGTCGACAACCTGGTCAATTGTAAGATTCTCAGGTAGTTTATCGAGTGAACTGATTAATTGCGTCTTGGTTATCATAACAAAGATGTTTCATCAAAGATACAAAAACCACTTTTCAAATTCAATTAAGCGTTAATATTCGTTATAGGTGGGCTCCATGTTGCACAACGCTCATGATCAGCCGCAAGTGAAAGTCGCGCGGCTCTTGCGCAAGCAAAAGGCGTGACACGTTCAGTTGTCGGTTGCATCGTGTTGTTAGGTGCCCATGTTGGACGAGTCCAAATAGGCCGTCCATGCCTGCTGGGATGGAGTTACCAGAAAGCGTCGTCTTCACGTTCACGCACATCCCGGAGACGGTGCTCAGCGATCTTGCGAACCAGATCCTCTGGCAGGGACTTGTTGTAGGGAATCTGAAGGGTGCCCTTGGTAGTCTTGTGCTTTTCCAGTTCCTTGCGAAATGGCTCCAACCCCGCCGATGTTGGCGCGGCCGTGCTGCGGACGGATGAACTGGGGACGATTGAGGCAATTACGGATGGGAGCAGATGTGGTGGGAGTCCCTTCAATGAAGTCGGGAAGGCTAAAAGAGATTGAGAAAACTAGTTCATAGTTGGCTCTAGTCTATAGTATGATTACCGACTAGATTCGGCGAGCTAACGGCACTGAGCTCAGCTGCCCTTCTTACTTCTTGCGAGAGAATGGTGAATCCTTTCTCTATTGGGCGAGGGAAGAGCCCTTGACCCACCCGCATGAGATCGGCCACAGCGATTGGTTAGGTGATGCTAGGGTACGCATGATTCAGCAGCTCTATCGGCCTGCATATCCGTTTCTTGAAAACATCCACAGAGCAAGAATAAATGTCCACAGAAAGCCGACGAGAATTGTGACTCTTTCGGCTAATCCCATGATCGGACTTCCCTGCTTCGCAATAAAAAACCCTGCTGAAATAAAGATCACACCGACGGTAATAGATGAATATGTCCCAAACCCTGGAAAAATATCTGCTCGAATAAACCAGATAGCTATGAGCAACATCGAGAGAATGGAAAGTAAGGAAAGTACACCCCTCAGGATCTTGTGCATCTCACCAAGAAAAGTGGGAGGAGAACCCCAGGCATCTTGTGGAAAAATGGTCGCAGTAGTCACACTCAACATTCCCATAGCTATGAACATTGATGCTCCGATAATTCCCATCCGCGTGGATTGTCTGTTTCTCCGAACAAACTGCAGTAACCCGACGCCGAACAATATTAGGAGAAGGGCATAAATTGTATGGAGCGTGTCCTGCAGGGGTTTGTTAGGTGACCCAGGCGAGAACAGTTCACTAATGGTATCCGAGAGGTGACTTTAGCCTGGCCTAATGGCGCCGCCTAGAAGGGTCATGAACACAAATAACACGGGAGCGATTACTCCACATATGGATAGGAACCGCTGGTTCATTTTGCAGCCAAATTATATAGCTCTTGTCGTGCTGCCTACTTTTAGATATCCAGGCTATCCTTCGGGATACTTACTAGTTAGGCAGCCTACTACCGCACATATGACTCCAAAGGCAACAGTGCCCGGCTGACTCTATCAAGGGTTTCCACTGCCATCCCCTGCTTCTCTATCAGTTGCTGCCCTGCTTCTCTCGCTGCCTCGAGAATGTCTGACACTGGTGCTCCTTGCTCCATCATCGGTCTCAACGCCGGTCCGTGTGGTCGCAATAGTGCCCCAGCGAACTCTCTCTCCGCATGCTCGCAAAAGGCCCTCATGTGTGCCAGCAGCAGATCAAAGTTGTCCAACTCCCAATACCCGCAGGTTGATACTAGTACCACTTTTCCACTTCTCACTTCTTTTCGCAGGGGATGGTGACAATGTCCCTCCCGCAATTCTAAATGAGGTTCTCCCAGTGGAATCAATATCCGATCAACCAGATTCTTAAGTGGACCAGTCATCCCGTTTACATAGACTGGTGTTGCCATCACCCAGATATCTGCCTCGCAGAGCTTCGGATGAAGCATCTGCATATCGTCCTTTTGAATGCATTTCCCGGGTGTGTCAGTAGAACAGCGAAAATCTCCCAGGCAAGGGTTGATCTTGAGTTTATTGGTGTAATAGAGCTCCACCTCCGCTCCTGACTCTCTTACCCCTTCAAGAAAGGGGGCCAGGATCAAAGCTGTTGTCCCCTTGTCCATCTTGGGACTGCCATTAATTGCCACTACCCTCATGGATTTCTCCTTCAAAGAATACTACTGCTTTACGCTACCAGTGCGTCTGAGTTGCCTAACTAGTAGATATCCCGATGGATAGTCTGGATGGTAGCCAAATATTCATAATATTCCGAACAGTGGTTGCCTAACTCTTGTATATTGTCGGTATAGATCTGGTGGAATATCCAAGTTGGCTTTCAATCCGAATATCCACGTCCGATTTGGTTTTTGATTTGCGGCTTCTGGCTGATGCAAAGCATCAGCTAAGGCGATTGGCGGCAGATATCGATTATTTCGGAATTCTGCGATCCACAGCCAATCGCCCGATATCGCCATCCTGGCCGATATCCTGCTGAAGGGGAGCAAGCCCTTCGTCGATCGGCATTGGTCGGCTTGGGTGGCTCTGGGAGGCGTTGCCATCTATGCCGTGTTAGTCAGGGCTGAGGCATCGGTGGTCAGGGAGGCGATTATGGCCGGGCTCTTTATCTTCGCCGCCCGATGCTGACTTGCTCTCGGAATATCTGGCCTCACCCACGTGGTAGCGCATAATACCCATGCCCTTTGCCTCCCCGTCACGGTCTCTTCCTAATCTGAACTTGGCTTATAGCACAATATTCCTTCGACCGCCCCCTTCTTTCACTTTCTGACCTTATCCATGGGTCACTGTTCGAATCAGTCGAACCGCTCACTGATAAAGAACTCCCCGCTTAACCCACAAGAACGTTGTAAGGTTCTTCTTCCCGCGATCCTGAAGGGATGTCTCATGTACTATCAAACCAAAAAGCTCGGCGCAGACCTTGGGAGCGAGGACAGCCATCGTAATCGGTAATTTACCTTCAGCGATATGCCGTGCGCACAAGGCCTGATCAATGAGGTCTCCTTCTCCACTGATCTGAATTAAATTCGGATAGTTCCCAGCCAAATTTCCCTCACACTGAGCTAGTGCCTGTGGGTGTGAAATCAATGTCCCTACATCCTTGAAATCGATGTCAGGATGATGCAGAATGCAGTGGTCAACCAGTATTTCAAACCGAAGTTCGATTTCACAATTATACCGACCGAGGGCGTGAAGAGATTCCATCACCACTCCCCCTTTCGCACTCTGGATTGCGAAGACGCCTCTGTCGATATCACCCATGTGCAGTGAATCCAGGACGTTGGGCGCAGTGTGCAGATACTTAATATCAAAATCAGCGATCTGGTGCGATTCACAGTAATACCGGCAGGCTTCCTCACTAAAGCTGCCCACTCCCCCTTGAATGCCTACTACTATTCTTCCAGGTATTGTTCGTGATGGCAGGAGTTGACCGTATACATGCCGCAGCGCCTCTTCAAGACCCAGCCGCATATCTTTTGTGTACGGATTGTAATTCTGAAGATCCTGAAATAGCTCCCAGCTGTCGTTGCAGATTTGTTCAACCAAGGAGAGTAATATCTTAAATCCTTTGGTATCGATTGGCGTTTCGTGCAAATCTAATTCGCCCATCACACGACCAATGTAATGAGTCACACCTTGGCTATTTGCCGCCAGGCGGTCATGGTTTTCCGGTGACATTTCAACTACTTGCATACCTTGCTGCTCGAAGTAGGCCTGCCACTCCCTGTATCTCCTGTCCGATACCCGTAATGGCCACATCACGATAGGAAATCCTCTTACACCCAGCGCGCCACTGTCTGGACCAAACAAAGGATGCGATGCAATAAGATCGATATGTTCTGTGGCGTCGAATTCACTAAGCATGACATGCACAGGATACATTTTCACCGAACACGTATCAAATAAAAGAGTTCCGGGCTTTAGGTGAGTTTTGAGCCGGCTGACTACGGACTCGATCTGACTGATGGGCACGCAGAGAAATATTGTGTCGGACTCGGCACATAGCTCCGGTACCGTTCGAAACTCGAATCCCATCTGTTCGGCGTCCTCAGCCAGATCTGCCTTATCG
>JBARZW010000075.1:0-4643 GCA_049650305.1 Promineifilaceae bacterium (SeqCode) | reverse complement strand
TCTGTTGCCTGTTCTCGCATCTGATCATTAAGGACGGCCGCATAACTCTCGCCGCCAGAAGGGCTCAAGCGAAGTATTACACCGGCGAGAGAATTGGCAACAGCCGTTGCCCTTTGCGGATCATTATCCCGCACTGAGATACTCAGGATCTGAGTCTGATCATCGACGCTAACGGAAATATTGTCTTCCAGAGAGCCCGAATCCATAGCGAGATCCGTTTCAGCGATCACATCTTCCAGAACGAGTCGCGTAGTGGCTAACTCTGCATAAGTCTGCATGAGCTGCCCACCAGCTCGTAAGCTGTTTAGGTCAGGGCTCAGTGCATCGACCCCAGGACCAACGATCAGCCTAGTATTTGCTTGGTAGATGTGTGGCTGCTGTTTCCCCAACCAGTAAGCGGTCACGGCTGTCAATAAAGTCGTAAGAACCAATATCCATGACCATCTACGGATGATGCTATAATAACGCTGTTCCAAGTAACTTTCCTCTCTTTTGCCAGTATCCTATCAAGCAATCCATATCGAGGCTAGAATAGAATTAACCCCAGTTTCATGATCTAGGTGTCGCGACGAAGCCTAGGATCAGTAATTTCTGAGCTTGTGCCAGGTCCTTTTCCTCCAACCAGACGCCAGTTTTCCGCAGACATAGCTTCGAGGTGGGCGTCTATTGGCGCTGGTGGGCGATTCATTGCTGACTCTGCCTGATCCAACAGCGACTCAAAAGTGACTGCTTCATCTGGGAAAGCAGAAGCACCGATTCTAAGGTCCAAGCCTAGCTCATTCTTTGCGGCTGCCTCTAAGTTTGCGGCAATCTCGGCCGCTTCCTCAGGACTGATCTCGGGCAAAAGGACTACAAAATGATCATCACGTTGGGTGATAATATCGTGATCGTGCAATTCCTTAACAAGCAATTCGGCGACGCGCGCTGTTGCGTACCCTTTAATAAGCTCGTGTTGTATCTCCTGAGCAAAACGGATTTGAGAAGCATCATGAATATCTCCCGAAGGGCAGATGGCCATAAGCGTAGCCGGCCGATGGTGAAGTCTAGCCCGACGGATTTCACGGTAGATCTGGCCTTGACCTGTCTCGAAAATGTCAGCTTTATCGATAAATCGGCCGAACGTTAGTTCGGATACCACTTCTCGCCATTGATCAATGCGCCACCCCACTTGCCGAGCCAAAATGATCGTTACCGATATCAGGCAGATCTCCGTAATCACAATCGGTAAACTGGCACCACTGATACCATAGCCGAAGAGGATTCTAAACGTGAAATAAGGTATGAGGCCAAGGATTAGGGGCCAATAAACCGGCGCTTTATAAAACCAAGGGACAAGAATCACTACGGCCATATAGACCATCGTGAGCACATATACAAACGTAGCAATGTTAATTGGCTCGTTCCATCTTTCCAGGTTGTACAGTATAGCCAACCAAACACACAATCCAACGAGCCAGTAGCGAAATCGTTTCACGGGCGACCACCTTTCATGCCCGAACTGGCACAAACCATAAGTTCGAAATTATCAATCATTAAGTGCCTCTTGCCGGTGTTGATATGTGATCAGTAGGCGCCGCGCTGTCTTAAGACGACCGTCGCCGTGCTGATCAGGATCTTAATGTCCAGCCACAAAGTCTGGTTTTCGATGTATTCGATATCCAGACGTAATCGTTCATTGAAGTCGACGTCACTGCGACCACTGACTTGCCATAGACCAGTAATACCCGGCAGGACCTCCAAGCGTTCTGTGTGCCACAGCGAATAGGTGCTAACGTCAAAGGAGGTTGGTCGTGGACCGACGACACTCATTTCACCCTTAAGGACGTTGAAAACCTGTGGTAGTTCGTCGAGACTGGTCTTACGCAGGAACTTGCCAACTCGGGTAATACGGGGATCGTTATTGATCTTGAAATCCGGCCAGCTCAACTCGTTCAGGTGCATATAATTCATTCTTAGCTTTTCTGCATTGACGACCATCGTGCGGAATTTGTACATTCCAAATCGCTGTCCGCCTTTCCCGGTACGTTCCTGCAAAAACAATATGGGTCCGGGATCGTCAAGCCAGATCACAAAGGCACAGAGTGCCATAATTACCAGGACAAATGGCATGCCCAAGATGCATAGCGAAACATCAAAAACACGCTTGACTAGCTGATGATATTTTCGGAAAAGATAGACATCCGTCGGCGGAAAATGGACCAGTCGCATAGGTTGTTGTCTCCAACGTATCTATATCTGCCCAATGTAACTATAGAAACACTGCTAACTATGGCCTGCTTAAGGACCGTCGCCGCATCCATCGACCCTCGGCATGATAGCCGAATCGTCACCTCGGGGTGCAAGAGACCCGAAGGTTGTTGATGGCAGCAGGCGCGGTCCCAGACCCGAGAAAACTCCCCTTATGGGTGTAGTTTAATTATAGGAAGTGAGGATTTCCTTAAGCACCAAACAATCCTCGTATCCGATCACCCCTAGGGCAATAGATTATGCAGTTATAGAGTACTACAGTCCCATTGAGCAACATCAATTGTACAGTATTTGCGGTCCATACGTCAACGACCCATATATGTAGGGTATTGATTACAAAACCGCCTCAGTTATCTCAAGGTCCGGATTCGCCTTGCCATCCCAAATGAAGTGCAGTAACCAACAAAATCGCTAACGCTACCACATGGGTTTTTCGATTTGCCCATTAGCGTAGTACTGGGGTACCGCTCTCCACATTGACAGAGGGAAAGAGGTCTGAAAAAATACATGGAACACACTGCTCAGTGGCCTTGCCTTTACCGAAACCGCTGTTATATCCGGGATCAGTTACTCTTTTCTTCCCAGACAAACGAGGCATGCGCGTATGTCTATTTGGGGTTCTAGTGGATGGCTTTGAACTTTGAGCCCCGCCAAAAGGTAACACGTCAGCGAATGAACCCTATTCAGGATGGGGGTTTGAGTTCCTTCAATCCCAGTTGTGTTACCCAGATCCAGGACACGACCTCACGCGATTGTTCATCCAGCCTGCGTATACCTAAGGCCGTTGCGCGGTCAGCACTATTGTAATGCCATGACAGCCGTAGCAGAGATCCGATCACAAGTTATGGCGTCATCACGAGTCATCCGTTTTCCAGGCAGCCAGGCCGAGCGTCGGCCATCGGCTACCATCCGGCTATCCTGTATGTGGAGCATGCAATGCACAAATATGGCAGACGACTCGGTTGGCTGACAGATTGCACGCTCTGATGAGTACTGGGCCACTTTGAAGACTTGCACTTCAGCTATCGAAGAAATCATAGTTCCCTACGTCTGGGCCGTTTGACTGCTTCTAGAATGTTAGCAGTATTCTTGACGGCGATGTATCCTGATCGGCCAACAAACAGTCAACGTATTTGCCGTCTTTCAGCACCTGCTTTGACAGGTGCCAACGCCATTGTGGATTGAAGCCGGGAGGTCAAGTCAGCCAGATTGCCGGCTGACAATTATGTGTTTCCGCCGATTGCTCATTACTCGTTACCGGCCAAGCACTTGCCGGTAACGCTCGCCTAAAGCAACCCATCGAGCCACGTCGGCGCTCAGCTTCTCCTTGGCCTGGACCTTCTGTTGGTAACGCTCACCCATTGCGATCCAGCGGGCCGCGTCGGCGCTCAGCTCTTCTGTGGCCTCGGTTTTCTGCTGGTAGCGCTCACCCAAAGCAACCCAACGTAGTACGTCGGCATTCGGTTGAAAGTCAGCCTTGGTCTTGAGTGCACTATAGACTTCTCCCATCGCTTGCCAACGAGCGACGTTAGCCGCCTGCCCTCGGGTTAATTGGGACTCGGCCATATTCTTGTAGAACGCTCCTCGAGCCTCCCACCTTATCGCATCGGCCGTGCTTGGCACAAACAAGGGCGCGCTGAAGTGTTCTCCCATCGCTTGCCAACGAGCGACGCTGGCTGCCTGCCCCCGGGTTAATTGGGACTCGGCCATATTCTTGTAGAACGCTCCTCGAGCCTCCCACCTTGCCGCATCGGCCGTGCTTGGCACAACCAAGGGCGCGCTGAAGTGTTCTCCCATCGCTTGCCAACGAGCGACGCTGGCTGCCTGCCCTCGGGTTAACTGGGTCTTGGCCAGTGTTGTGAAGTATTCGCCTTTGGCTACCCATCTGGCTACATCGGCCGTGCCGGACGGCACGTGCTTTGCCCGGCTTAGCGCGGCGTACTGTTGGCCAAGTCCTTCCCAGCGGGCCAAAGAAGCCGCGTCTGCTTTGGCCCGAGCGTCGGCCGGGACAGCGCTAGAGGAAGCCGCTTCTGCATTCGTGTAATCACCAGGCACGCACGAAACGATTGCCAACATTCCGACGATCAAAAAGCTCAATCCTACTACTGTCTTTATCAGATGCCGCGTCATGACTAATCTCCTTTTCGTGAAATTTGATTTCACGATTCCTATTAGTGGCCTTGCCACCATCATTGTTTTGGATTCATTACCCAAGTTACTCATGAAACTGTCCCCAAGATAACAGCCCCTGCGTTCGAATCCGTATGGCGGGCCGTTTTTAAGCGTATTTTCACCATTAGAGAGTTACTTTTGTTATAATGGTGGTTAACTTAATGCCTGAGCGAGGCAGAACCGCGCAGCTAGCCGTTCTTTGTAGACAATTGGGAGTGGAGCGT
>JBARZW010000074.1:0-2350 GCA_049650305.1 Promineifilaceae bacterium (SeqCode) | reverse complement strand
GTCCAGCGTTCCCTGGCGGAAGGTTATTGGCGATTGGGGCATTGGTGTTTGTCCTAATAATGAGAAAACAGAAGTCTACGCGTTGACCGACGTCGCGTTGACCGGCGCCACCTTCTGCTGCTCTATGTGGTTTATTCCGGCTAACTGATCAGGCGGTAGAAGCGGAAGAAGTAATTGTCGATGGGTAGGACTTCCATATCGCTGAAACCCGCTTGATCGGCGTATTCGCGTAAGGTTCCGGCGCGCATCACGGTGCCCGTCCCGACCGAAGGCTGATCGGCCATTCCCACCGGCAGGCAGTGAAGGACGCTCCAACCGTACATCATCTGCTCTACCTTATCGCCATCGGGTGTGAACGCTTCGCCAACTCTCTCGTCCATAACGATTACGGATTCCTCATCCCCTGCCAGGCGTCGCATCGTCCGCAGCACGCTAACCGGATCAGACATATCGTGAATACATTCGAGGGCGGTCACCAGATCATAGCCGCCAGCTCGAGCCGCTTCCGAAGCGTCGCGGGCATGGAAGGTAACCCGGTCATCCAGGCCTGCCTCACCGGCGTTTTGCCGGGCCAGCTCTATCGAAGGGGCATCCAGATCATAGCCCTCGACGATCGCATTCGGATAAGCCGTGGCCATTCCAATGGCTGACCAGCCGGCGCCGCAACCTATGTCGGCGATATGGGCGGGCGTTTCGGATTGAAGTCGGGCATGAACCTCTGGTATGGTCGGTAGCCACTCCTGGCCCAGCTCTTGCAAGAATGCGGCCCGATTCATAGCAGCCTGCCCTTCTCGCATATCAACGCCGTAGTCGCCAAATGGGACGCCACCCCCTTTTCGAAAGGCGCCGACAACGGAACTTACAGGCCGCACGGCTCCGACCGTCATCTGGGCCAGCGGCGCCAGGTAGTTTAGGCTGTCTTGATCGACCAGCACTTCGGCGCGACCTGGTGGCAGTTTAAACAGCCGGGCTGATGGAATACCATTTACGTTGCTGACTTCGAGGACGCCGGAGATAGTTTGCTGCTCCAACCATTCACGGACATACCGTTCATTCGTATTCGTTCGGTCCGCAAGCTGCTTAGCGGTCACCGGTCCGTTCTTGGACAGCTCTTGATAGTAGCCTAGCTGACCGCCGATATAGATGGTGAAAATGTCAAATACCCCAGCGGTAGACTCGAGCATTCGTTCGACAAATTGATCGCGGTCGATTGCTTGTTCGTCGGTCAATATCTCGCTACTCATGATTTCTCTCCTGTCTTGTACATTGGGTTGGTGACCGAACAAAGAGGGTGCAAAAAGCCTCTAGTACGATCCAAAGCTGATATGAACGCAGTATAGGCTTAAACGAGATCGGTTTCATCTGCCGAAGGTTGGTTTAGGGATTGGGGATCAGGGATCGGGGATCAGGGCTCTGGGACTGGGGGCTGGTCGCTAGTTGGTTCGTCGACCGTCATTCGTTCATAGTCATTCATCATTCACAATTCGCATGTCGCCATTCACGAATCACCTTCCGTCCTTCGTCAGATCAGGCCGATCTCTCTTGCCCGGTTGACCGCCTGGACCCGGTTGTTAACGCCCAGTTTGCCGTAGATCTGGGCCGTATAGGACTTCACCGTTCCGACGGCGATAACCAATTTCTCCGCGATCTGCGGATTGGTCAAGCCGCCGGCCATAAGCTGAAGAACCTCCAGCTCCCTGGCGGTGAGTGGGTCGATCAAAGATTGGTCCGCTTTCGGGGGACCGGGCGAGGCGGGTTCGCCTCGTATGCCTGGCCAAGACCGTGACCGTTCTATTATCTTCAATAGCGTTGATATGGCCTCTTCTAGATCCATAGCCCGGCCGCGTTCTTCGGCAGAAGCGAAGAGATCGGGGGGTAGCTGTCTACCGGCCGCAGCCATGGAACGTTCGGCTCGCACTCGCGTATCATGCGATGCCGCCGGATGGTCGAGGAATAGGGCTGATAGCTCCGTTCCGTTTTCAGCTCGATCGACCTTCGCCAACCAAGCAGCGACGTCGGTCAAAAGGCGAGGGTGAGGGGATCGAAATGTATTTGCTCTGAGATTGTCAAAGCCTCGGAATAATACGACTGGGCCGAGGAGTGATTACCTTTTTCCGCGGCCGCATTCCCCAATCCGTCCAGCGCCCGCGCCAGCCCGCCACGGTCGCCAATCTCCTGGTAAATAGCGCGGCTTCGCCCGTACATTTCTTCAGCTTCGCCATATCTTTGTTCAGACAAAGCTACGTTGCCTAGCCCGTTGAGAGCAACTGCCATGCCCTCGGAATCATCAAAGGCTTTCCTGATTTCATAGCTCCGTTGGTAATTTCGCCTGGCCTGGTCGAAGTCGCCC
>JBARZW010000073.1:0-3645 GCA_049650305.1 Promineifilaceae bacterium (SeqCode) | reverse complement strand
ATCGTAAAGATGTATATCTGGGGGACTTATAGGAGCCTTTCAAGGGGAGAGTCCAGAATTCTAGAGGACGGAAAGCAAGATTCTGTAGCCGCGTGTTTGTTTTACCAATGAAACGCGAATTCCCTGTTGTCATTCCTGCTCGATAATCCGCAGGCAATAATCAACGGCTTCTTTCACCGGTATCGTATGGCCTTCCTGCCACATCATCTCATATGCTTCCTGGCCTAGTTCTTCCCGGACGGCCGCGGCTCGGCGAGCGCTTTGTCGGACGGACGAACATCATGGGCATGTACCGTGATGTTCCGGAGCTGCCAGAGTTAAGTTGGCGAAGGATCGGGGAAACGATGACCTTTGGGTGGGAGAAGCGATCATGGACATCGCCGGTTATTAGAAGTACTTCGCTGTGGGCATCTCCGAAATTAAAGAGGGGCCGGTAGTAAGAGCGGATCTTTATTTCACCAGATCCACGTCATCACTGGATTACCATGCTCCGTGGGCGGAGCCGGACACGATAAAAAGACAAGCAGGACAAGATCGAGTATCCGCGCGACAACAGCGCCAACGATTCATCATTGCCTCTGACGCATTGTTCAAGAAGCAAAGGGAAGTGGCCTAGATTCAACCTCAAATTGGATTTCCAATCTTGACATCACAAAATGCATGCATTATAATGTCATTAGTGACATCGATTTATCACTAGGAGGCATTCTATTGAAACAGATTACTATACGTGGTGTCGAAAAAGGAGTGCACGACTCCATAAAGAGGGAAGCCGATCGCCGAGGAATGAGCATGAATCGCTATCTTCTGCAAATTCTACGGCAGGCAGTCGGTTTTGGTGATGGCCAAACGGATCAGAATTGGGAGTTTGGTGACCTCGATCACCTTGCCGGAACGTGGACCTCCGACGAATATGAACGGTTCGAGCGCCAGCTCGATTCCCAAAGAGTCATTAACGGTGAACTGTGGCAATAAGCGATTTGATGCTTGACACATCGGCCTACGCTGCTTTCAAGAGGGGCCATCCGACAGCCATCACGGCGATCAGGAGTGCGCGATCGATTCTTATTCCCGTGATCGTTCTGGGTGAGTTAATGGCGGGATTCGAGATTGGCGCATCGAGGCAGAAGAACCGTTCTGAGCTAGCTGAGTTTCGTGCCAGTACCAGGGTTCGTCTGACATCGACGACCGCTGAAACGGCCGAACGATATGCCTACATTTACGCATATCTACGCAGACTGGGAAGACCGATTCCAACAAACGACCTCTGGATTGCAGCTTCGGCCATGGAGCATAGCGCCGAGTTGTTGACCCTGGATTCCCATTTTCTCGACTTACCGCAGATAATGGTTGCGCATATCTCCAGCCCATTTCCTTAGTACCCGCCTTGAATGTGAGGCAGTTCGAGCACCCCCCAGCTGCCGCATCATAGCGGTGGACATAGGAGCCGAAGTATCTATCTGTTCGACGCATACACGTTTGACATCCGTTTCACGCCGCTACCGTCGAGATCGAAGATGACCAAATTGGACAGCATAATGCCGCCCGAAGCCCATCGATGTGATCCAGGCTCCGATCTTTCGGCGAGATAGGCCCAACTTCTAACAGAAAGAGATTATAATTGAGGGCAAGCGGCATTAGAGACCAATTTGACAAGGCATATATCTCACCGCAACCATGCCCTTCTTTTCCATGCGAATCACGGTTAGGTTGCCTACCGCTATAGATTGCTAGCTCGGCTGACCCTTACGCCCTAGGAGGAATATGTGAAAAATCTCAATATCGGTATTGTTGGAGGAACCATCGCCGGTTGCTCGGCGGCGATAGTGATGGCCCGTGCCGGGCATCGTGTGTCCGTTTTCGAGTGATCAACAAGTGCATTGGTTGGTAGAGGCGGTGGAATCGGCACGCCGTCGTCGGTTGTCGCGAGTTTGATCGAACAGGATTTCCTTGACCCGGATTTCCCCAATTGGGCTACGGCTGAGATGCCTTTTACGATCAGGACGGCCGACGATGAACGCCTGGGCTATACGCCATGGGCGATGCCGATGGATTTGAGGGTCTTTCACTGGAGTACGCTCTGGGACAATCTCCGCAAGCGAGTCCCGGATTCTGAGTATCACACTGGACGTCGGGCTGTAAAGGTGATATCCAGCGACACACAACCTGTGACGATCGTGTTCGAAGATGGCGCGAGGGAAGAATTCGACCTTGTTCTATTTGCTGACGGCTACCAATCCCTAGGACGGCAATTACTGTTTCCCGATTCTGAGCTGATCTATAGAGGGTATATGCTGTGGCGCGGTTTGTTGCCGGAAGCAGATATTGAGGACAGCGCGCCTCTCGGCAAGCAGCTTCCGCGCCTGTCTTACTGTGATCTACCCGGTCACATTGTGAGCTATTTCATTCCAGACGATCACGGCTCCATCGAAAAGGGAAAACGGATCTGCAATTGGGCGGCCTATATACCCATGGGAAGAGCGGAGCTAGCGGAGTTCATGGTCGATCGTGATGGCATTCATCGTGCGGGAACGATACCACCCGGAAAGATGCGAATTGAAGAGGAAGATCGTTTAAAGCAACTTATGGTAGACAATTTGCCTACCTATTTCGGTGATATCGTATCCAAAACCCAGAATACCTATGTCCAACTCATCTACACGGTCGATCTTTCGACTTACCATCAAGACAGGATGTGTTTAATCGGCGACGCGGGTATGGTCATCCAGCCCTTCACTGGTTCTGGCGTGTTCAAAGGATACCACAACGCGACCGAATTGCTCGAGGCTCTGCAGACCAATGAAACAATCGAGGACGCACTGCAAGAATGGAGCGATATACAGGTGCGGACAGGAAAGCGTCTCCTTGCCCTAGGTGAGCAAATGGAAAAAGCGTTCATCTGGGAACCGCTCGATTTCGCCTCCGCTGACGCAGAAACGACAGCCGCCTGGTGGAAGGCATCCGTCACATTTCCCGAAGAATTCTCCTATGAATCTAACTCTCGATCAGAATGAAGTGAAAGCGTCAGAGTAAGTGGGAGAATCTTATGGTGGTCATGCCCTGAACGATAACTTGTTGATGGCCTTTCGCCCTAGGCGGATGTAAGAAATTTGAAACGGCTCGACAAGCAGGATTCTCTTCATTGTCCAAGGAGGGGTGTTGAGGTGCTCTATAAACGACTAATGTATTCAGACGAGGGGCCGGTTAAATGACGTTAAGTAGGATATGCTTGCGGCGCCTGCGAATCTCTTCTCAATAGGCTGTTGCTACTCGAGAACTGAGAAACAGCCCCGCAGTTGTAAATATGGGGATAATGGCTATACTTTTATGTTGGGTTGTTTACCGCTCACTTCATTACCCTTGGCACCCATTCCAACCAATGAGAAATACGAGTTTCCATCCATCAGCACGATGAGCGAGCAGGTCGCGCTATCAAGGCAAGTCGGCTCTGCCAGAGAATGAGTCGCTGAGTCGGATTCAGATCGACAAAATACGACCGATACTGAATCGACACCACCCTAAAGACGAATCGTCAATAGTGAACCATCTAGGAAAGTATCGAATGAATCAAGATATCCTTAAAATCAATACGCTGTCGATCGCCGTGGCAGGATTTCTGATCCTATTAACCGGCATCATATTGTA
>JBARZW010000072.1:0-8035 GCA_049650305.1 Promineifilaceae bacterium (SeqCode) | reverse complement strand
ATCCAAAATACGCTCCCGCGCCCGATCAGGAATCAGGTGCACGAAGCCCAACAAATCCTGGTTCGAGTCGCGAAAACCCATACCCCGGCCAATGCCAGATTCAAAATAGGAGGCCGAACGGGAGAAGTTGAAAGTCGCCATCACCTGATAAACATTCCAGATATTCACCATCCGATTGGTGTGAACGTCGGGCGTGGTCACCTGGTATTTGTCTAGCAACGCATCCCAGTAAACACGTAACGCCTGGAAAGCCCTTTCCACTTCGTCCTCTTGCAGATAGCGCTCGATAACCGGCTTCACGGTCTGTTTATTTACCGTCAACGAACCTGGCGGGTCGAACTTTTCGTCTTGGGGGTTTTCGTGATAACCCAGAATGAAAACGATCTTTTTCTGCTCGCCGCTATTCAGGCTGACTTTGACTTGCTGGGCGCCAACAGGTTGCCAACCATGGGCGATGGAACCTGACATCTGACACCTTTCCACAGCCATAGGCGAATCCCAGCCCCGGTAAGCGCCTAAGAATGCTTCCCGCTGCGTATCGAAGCCGGCCAATTTCTCGGAACAGGCCATAAATGCGAAGTGGTCCCGGCGCTCGCGATATTCTGTTTTGTGATAGATCACCTCGTCGACGACTTCAACCTCGCCGATGGAGTAATTGCGCTGGTAATTGCTGGCATCGTCCTGAGCGTCCCACAGGCAGAACTCAATAGCTGAAAACAGTGACAGGTCGGCCGGCCGGTCGCGGTGGTTGGTGAGGGTCAGCTCCCAGATCTCCAGATTCTCGCCAAGGGGGATGAAATAACGGATTTTACTTTCAATGCCCGCCAACACGGATCGGATCGTCGTGTACCCTAACCCGTGGCGGCACTCGTATTCGTCAAGAGGGTGGCGGACCGGCTGCCAGGTAGGCGACCAGAATAAACCGTCCTCTGATGGAGAACTGCTATCGTCTTCGCGAAGATAAATGTAACGGCCGTTTGAATCCAGTGGTGAGTTATTGTATCGGTAGCGGGTCAGCCGTCTCAGGCGAGCGTCTTTATAAAACGAATAGCCTCCACCGGTATTGGAAATGATGCCAAAATAATCTTCACAGCCGAGGTAATTTATCCAGGGCAAAGGGGTGTCGGGTTGGGCGATTACATACTCGCGGTTCTCGTCATCGAAATTACCATACCGCATGAGATCTCCTTCCGGTTTTTAGGGTTCTGTTGCAAACAATCTTGGCAAAACTCATGTAGACAGGGCCAAACGAACAGGGTAATTCTGGCTTACGCGTCTAAACCAAACAGCCCGGCAATGAACTGATTTTGTGCTTGAATATTTCCCCTTCCTACTCCAGCAATTCGTCCCTTCCTGATCATATGCATCGTCTCATAGCCTTGTATTGTCCGCCAGGCTGTCGGGTATGAGCCAAACCCCAGACCGGGCTTGATCCTTCGTTTCAGGAAACGATGGTCCTGCTCAACCATGTTGTTCATATATCGGCTCGGCCTTCGCTTACACTTCTCAGGCAGCAAACCTGCTTTTTTCAAATCGCTCACGGCACAGATATAGCAGCCGTTCTTATCGACATTGATTACCCTCGGTGACATGATGTTTGGTTGGCCTAGAACATTGCGGAAGAAACGCTTAACCGCTCGAGTGCTGCGGATTTGTTTCAGGAGGAAATCAAGTGTTTGGCCGGTGGAATCGACGGCTCGATACAGATACATCCACTTCCCTCGGACCTTGACGTAGGTCTCGTCAACACGCCAGGAATCGTTGGTTTGCTTCAGGAATGGGCGGCTGTGTTTATCAAGCTCTGGGGCATACTCCTGGACCCATCGATAGATGGTGGTGTGATCCAGCGACAAACCCCGTTCGGTCATCATCTCTTCCAAATCTCTGTAGCTGAGCGTGTAACGCAAGTGCCTCCTGACGCAGAGCAATATTACTTCTGGCTGGAAATGACGCCATTTGAATGGATTTTCCATGTCATCACCTTTCTTGTATTATGAAGAAGCGATGGAGGCTATCTGACACAGAGATTTCTCGCAACACAACCCTGCAACGCTATAAACGAAAGCCAGTTGCCTGATCAGCTAGGCTTCTGTGCCATGCAACTGCATCAGCAAGCCATCTACCATCTCATCAGCGGGCATAGGTAATTTGCTCTGCTGGAACATCAGAACACTCACGAGTGGCATATCAGCCATCATATCCATCACATCCATGCCGATGCCCCCGTTACCGTCTGTGCCAAAGAGTTCACGATTCTGGGCCTGGATCTGCTCGAAAACCGGTCCCAAGACAGCAGTGCTGCGCGGATCGGCCATCCATTCGTGGATGGTGGATTCTCTATCGACAAGGCAGGGCAGTTCCAGGGTCGATTTGAGCGTCGTCGTCAAAGTGTGGCGGATGTCAGCAGATGAACTGCCAATTAGGATGTCGAATTCCCCATCTTCGGTGATCCACTGTTGATATTTGGGATGGTAGTAAGCAAAAGCGCGGAAATCAAGCTCGAAAGAGAGGGTTTTTGTTTCGCTTGGTTGGAGTTCTACCTTCGAAAAACCTTTTAATTCCTTTTCCGGACGCACCAAACCGGATTTGTGATCGTGCACATAAACTTGAACGATCTCCTTCCCGGTTACGTTGCCCGTGTTGGTAACATCCACTGTCACCCTCAAGCCATCAACATCCCTGAAGGTAGCGGCCGAGACTGTAGGGTTGCCATATGCAAAATTTGTGTAACTCAGTCCGTAGCCAAAGGGGTACAGCACCTGCATTTCTTTGGCGTCATAATAACGATAGCCGATGAATACCCCCTCTCCGTACCGAACTACACCCGCCCCGCCTGGCCAATTTATGTGTGCAGGGGTATCGGCCGTTTTGATCGGGAAGGTTTCCGCCAGTTTGCCGCTAGGATTCACCTTGCCAAAGAGGATGTCGGCGATCGCGCCACCACCCGCTTGACCCATCATCCAGGCTTCGAGTACGGCGGCGACATCATCAATCCAAGCGCTCATCACCACAGGCGCGCCATTGTTCAATATGACGACTGTATTGGGCTGCACTTTTGCGACCGCCTTGATCAGCGCAATCTGCTGTTCAGTCAAATCAAGGTCGGTTCTGTCATAGCCTTCTGATTCTTTGAAGGGGGGCAAGGCAACATACAGCAGAGCCACATCGGAGGATTGCGCTAAGCCCACCGCCTGATCGATCAGATCCTGGCGGAAAGTTTCATCGGTCGGGTAACCCTCGGCATAGCTCAGTTCGGCTTCCCCAGCCTGGTTTTGCAATTCGTTAAACGGGATCGCTACTTTCGTGGGGTTGATATGTGAACTGCCTCCGCCCTGGAAATGGGCTTCTTTGGCGGCCCGGCCAATCACGGCGATATGCTGTTGCCCTTTCAATGGAAGAAGGCCATTGTTTTTGAGCAAGACCATGCCTTCTGCGGCAATTTTGCGCGCCAGAACATGGTGCGCATCCACATCGAAGACGCCGCCTTTGGGTGTTTCTCGAGCCTTGAACACAATGTTCAGGATGCGCCGGACGGCCTCGTCCAAAATATGCTCATCTAACTCACCTGAACGAACCGCCTCAACAACGGCTTGAACGCGGTTATCTTGTGGGCCGGGCATTTCCAGATCAAGACCACCCTTGAGTGCGGCGACCCGGTCGTGTACGGCGCCCCAATCTGAGACAACCAGCCCTTCAAACCCCCATTTATTTTTGAGAATATCTACTAGCAGCTCATGGTTTTTATAACAGTAGGTACCATTGAGCTTGTTATAAGCACACATCACTGTCCAGGGTTGAGTCCTTTTTACAGCGGTTTCGAATGCTGGCAAGTAGATTTCGTTCAAAGTGCGCTCGTCCACTTCGGTACTGATGCTAAAACGCTGGGATTCCTGGTTATTAGCGGCAAAATGCTTGATGGAGGTACCCACGCCTTTCCCCTGGATGCCATCGATCAGGCTGGCAGCCATCTCTCCAGCAAGGTAAGGATCCTCAGATAGATACTCGAAGTTCCGGCCACCCAATGGGGAACGTTTCATATTGACACCGGGACCAAGCAGCACATCTACATTTAAGGCGAGGCACTCTTCAGCCAGCGCCTCTCCCATCTTATGCAGCAAATCTACATCCCAGGTTGAAGCAAGGCAGGATGCCGTAGGGAAACATGTGGCCGGCAGGCTTGTCATCATCAACGATTTGGCATCAGGCACCCGGCGGACACCGTGAGGCCCATCTGAGACGATCATCTCGGGTACGCCTAGACGTTCGACAGGCACGGTTGTCCATGCGCTGGCTCCGGTACACAATGCAGCTTTCTCTTCCAACGTCATTCTAGCGACGATGGCCTGAATATCAGTCATAATGGACTCCTTTTTCTCAACCAAAGTACTGGCTAACCTCAAAACGGCGGGTTGGCTTCACCGCCGGATGCCAAATATTGAATCTTCTTAATGTGTTTTCCTCTGAACTCCCATTTCTCTCCAAACATCCTGTAAAGCCCGGTAATCTAAAAGTATGATGCCTTCCTCTTTGACAATATCTTTCGCCTGTTGAGATGTTAAAAAATCATAATCCGTCTGGCGAATATGGCTGCCACCAGGATCTATGGCCGACAACTCGGAATTGTCTAGACCGGGGTGAACAGCCCACTCATTCAGACCAGCGGGTAGCTCGTGCAGAAGCTCAGCATAATGATCGGCCTTATTAGTCGGGTCAAGGAGGTAGCTATCCAAAAAGTCGTAATCATTGGTAGGGAAACCTTGGCATTGCACTTTTTCGATCCAGGATCGTCCGGCAACCCGGAGGGCTAGTTCGTATTCTTTTGCTAGCCTCAGCATCACATCAGAAATATCCTCTCTACCGCCGATACGCAGAGAATGCCAATCCAGGTGAGTAGGCCTAAGCCCGGCTGCCAGCACGACTTCGATCTGCGCTCTGAATTCTATTTCTAGTTGATCTAACCTGACCTGAGCCAGAAAATCGGGCATGTGTTCAAAATTGTAAAAATATCCTGCTTTATCAATCAGGGATGGCACCTTTTCCCTGGGAGCTACTGGTCCCCAACGGTAATAGACCGAATCAGAGATAACAGTGAGGTGAACGCCAAAGGGGATTTCTGGATGGTCTGCGAGGAAATGCATGGCTTGTAACATCCAGGGACACGGGACCATCAAGCTGGTGGAGCGGACTACACCTTCCTTCAATGCGCCAAAGATAGCCTCATTCACCGAATTACACATCCCAAAATCATCGGCGTTGATAATCAGTAGACGAGCATCCGTCGGATACCCTAGCAACCGGTTTGTTTGGCTATTAGTCGACTTGCTCATTTTCAAGTTGAATCTACCTTGTTATCATGGGCAATCGGTACAATCCAAACAATCCCAGAAACACCACCAGACAGATGGGGATAACCTCCAACGAAAACCGGCGTGCCAAGACTCCCAACAGACTGCGAATAACCGCTACTCCCAAATCGGTCGCAGTCATTTGCATGCCAATGGTAATTAGCCGCAAAATGCGCGCCCACCCGCTGACTGGCGCCCGACACCAAGGCCGGGAAGATGGGGCAATGGAAAAATTAATCGGAAAAACTTTAAGATCATATTACACTGTTGAGAGGTCCCATTCTTCATGGATCTTTGGAATATCACTGATCAAGCGTTGGGTGTAAGCCTCTTGCGGATGCAGAATCACCGCATCTGCAGATCCGCTTTCAACAACTTTTCCTTGCTCCATAATATGCACAGTGTCAGAAACATAATACGCCAGGCCAATATCATGGGTGATAAAAATCACCGTCATCCCGATTTCGTCACGCAATTGCATCAGCATATCCAGGATGGTGGCGCGTGAACAGGCATCGATCATCGAGGTCGGTTCATCTGCAATCAGGATCTTCGGCTTCAGCAGGAAGATACGGGCAACCATTAAACGCTGCATCTGCCCACCGGAAAGCTCAAAAGGATACTTGTTGGTTAATTCTTCGAACTTCAAGTTGACAAAGCTGCATGCCTCTGCCATCAACTCTACTTTTTTCGCGTACGGAAGCTTTCGATCGCCACGCATACGAATGCAATCTAATAGCACGCCATCGATCTTATTAAATATATTGTAGGAACCGTACGGATCCTGAAAGATCGCCTGAATATTTTTCCAGTATTCCTGTTTCTTCTTCTGAGTACGGATATCGCGCTTTTTCCCCTGGAAGTAGATATCTCCCTCCGTAGGTTTGAGTAATCCCAAAAGCATCTTCGCCAAAGTGGTTTTTCCGCTGCCCGATTCGCCCACGATCGAGACAACCTCGCCCTCGTAAAAATCGATATCCACATGGTCAACGGCGACAGTCTTATTGCGGCCAAAACCAAATACCTTAGTAAGCCCTGACGCGCTCAGGCATGATTTTTCTTCATCGGGCATTATCATTAGCCTCCTTCTGATAAGCATCCCTCAATTCGTTTTCCGATAGGATACAGCGGTAAGCACGGCCGCCTCCAATTTCGCACAGCTCGACAGAAGTTACCTTGCATGCTGGCCGAAAGAATTTGCAGCGTTCGGCAAACTGGCAGCCAGATGGTGGATTTTTGAGATTAGGTGGTACCCCAGGAATAGCAGTCAGTTTAACATCCCGCGCACCACTTTCAGGCACAATGATCGAGCCCATGAGACCTTTGGAATACGGATGGAGTGGATCAAACACGGCTTCTTTTGCGGTCCCCTTCTCCACGATCTGCCCTGCGTACATGACCATAATATCATCAGTCACATTGTAAAGCAGCGGAAGTTCATGCGTGATGAAGATCATCGATTTGATGAAACCTTTTTCCATCAAGTTCTTTAGCATCTTGATGACCATCTTCTGTGTAGTGACATCGAGTGCGGAGGAAGGCTCATCAGCAATCAGCACTTGTGGAAAAAGTATCACAGATACCGCGATCACCGTGCGCTGTTTCATGCCGCCTGAAAGTTCACTGGGGTATTTTTGCAGCACTTCCGGTGGAAGCCCCAAGACATCACAGCATCCTGTGGCATGTTCATAAATCTCTTTCTTGGTTTTGTAGGGATCATGTGCTTGATAGACATCCTCAATAAAGTGGATGATCTTCCGGGTGGGGTTGAGCGCGTTCATCGCGGACTGGGGGATATAGGCAATCTCTGTCCCCAATATTGATTTACGTACATCATCAGGGTCCATCCCGGAAATATTACGCCCGTCGATGATAATCTCGCCACTCGTATAGTGCAGCGGAGCGAAGTAATAACCCATCATGCTGAGCGCCAGCGTAGACTTTCCGCAGCCGGATTCTCCCGCAATTCCCAGCGATTTTCCTTCTTCGACCTTCAGAGAAACGTGGTCAACCGCGTAAACGTCTTCGTCATACCGGGTGATGTATTTAGTTGTTAGATCTTTTACCTCCAAGATTACTTTCGACATTTCAATACCTTAATCTCTCAACTCCGGATTGTATACCTGGTCTAGACCTGTATTCATCAAGTTCAGCGAGAATGAAATCAGAGCTATGGTTATGATCACGGGGAGGTACGCCCACCAATATCCGAGTACTTGCGCCTGGTAGATCATCGCCCAGTTCATCATCAAGCCCAAAGTTGGAACTTCCGTTGTCTTCGGTCCCAAGCCAAGTATCGACAATCCAGCCTCTGCCAGGATAGCCGAGGAAATTTGCAGGATCAGCGCCATAATGACATATGAAGCGATGTAAGGGAGAATGCTCAACAAGATGATGCGGGTGGTGGAGTGCCCTGATAGTTTCGACAGATTGACATGGTCGCGATTGCGCAGAGAAATCACCTGCGCCCGCACAGCCCTGGCAGTCCATACCCAGGAAGTAAACCCGATCACCACGGCGATGGTCACGGCGCCGCGCTGCTCCTGCCCGATGCTGTATGAAATCAAGATCAACAGTACAAAGGTGGGGATTACGGTAAAGATATTTGTAAAGAACATGACAACGTCATCCACCAGGCCGCCGATATAACCCGCCGCCAATCCCAGGATCAAACCGATCGTGGTTGCAAT